>JBKQRG010000131.1:0-6289 GCA_052144015.1 Desulfomonilaceae bacterium | reverse complement strand
CTAAACGACTCATGCCAGATTGGACAGCCCTATTGCTGGAAAAATTGCCGAAGATGTCCAATCAGGAATGACGGATTCAGCCTAAATAATGCGGCCCGCTTGCTATCTTGGAGGTCCTCTGGGTCTTGATCGGCACCAAGATGCCCGAAATGGCAAGATCGCCGCATAATTCCCGTTTATACTGTCGGGAGCAATAGGCAAGCGCTAATGTTGAGGTGATCGAACTTGGGACATCTTTCAGGTCCATGAGTCAACGGTTCAGTCAAAAGAACTCATGTACCGAGAATGTTGAGCTCAGGTTCCCTGGTAGGGCACCCAGCTTTTCTCAACATGTGCGAGCATCCTTCTGATATCAACCGGCACAGACTGAGCCTCCTAGACCCCATCTTTTGTCCTTGCGAGCCCTTTAGGCTCCCGGATAGTACCTGACACAATGCTTACAAAACCCCGTTCTAATGGTGCCTTAAGTGCTGCATGGGTCATTTTGGCTCTTGTCTCGTTCCCTCCCTGTCACTTCACGGTTGTTGCACAATGCCCGGTTCTTTAGCGCTACTGCAATTGATAATCGATCTTTAATCACCTAATTGACACGTGGCACAGATGCTGCAAAGGCCGCATAACGGCTATTGTAGTGTGGGAACTGCATTTCGGTCCGCCTCAGGAACGGGCCGAACCCGAAGGTCTCCGAGCCTGCTGAATACAGATCGAAGGATCACTAGGATCAATCCTCTGTGGACTTTTTGGGTAAGCCGAGTATCCATTGTTTGCGCTTTGAGGGCAAACACTAACCAAGGAAGGAGAACCTGCCATGGCAGAAGTCAAAGGAAAGTTCATAATCCTAGCTTATGACCTGATCAAGACAAAACCTCAAGCCAGACGGGCGGCTATGGACTCCGTAAGAGATTTGACCGGCAAAGACCCTTATGAACTGGACCCAGAGGGCTGGTACCAGACAGGAGTGTTTGAGGCAGTGTTCTCTGCAGTTGAGGCCAACACCCAGCCGATTATGGGTTGGGCTTCCATTAAGGTGATAGGGCAGCTTGTTTACCCGACAATAAAAACTACCGTCGGCCTTCCAGAACACCTAAGAACGCCCATGGACTTTATTAGGTTCGAGTCCGAGGGTTTCCTCCAGAACCACAGGGGGCCCGATTTGATCCCAAGAAAATTTATCAAGAGCGAAGACAAGGAGATAGTAGTGGAGGCCCCTTCTCCAGGTTACAACTGCACCCTGATTGAAGGGGTCTATGAAGGGATCTTGCAGATCTGCGGAATAACAGATGGCGAAGCAAAACAGATCCAGTGCGTCAAGAGAGGAGATCCGACCTGCGTATATCGAATATCCTGGAAAGGAGAACGGCAATCCGCCGGGGCTGGGATTGACTGGTCGGTTCATAGCCGCCAGCAATAAACGCTACCCCTCACACGAAACATAAATATAAAAGTATATCTCTTTCTATGTTTCTCTCTGAGCATAAATCTCCAAGTACCCGAGTAGATTCATGAATCGATTTACCTCCTCGGAAAATCTATTCTCCCATTTGAGTTCAGGTAAACTGTTAGCCCTGACAGCACCTCTCGTAATAGATCAAAATGTAATTATCGGATATTCGGTAAGTCCAGCAACCATCACGATATTCGGTCAAACTGATTTTCAATAAGGTTTTGCTGGCCGCATTGGCGGAACGATTGTTTTTTGAGGCAAGACCGAAAGAAAGACCGAATGGATGTGCGCCGATCGGTCAGTCCCGCCGAATATCATTCCTACTTATAATCAACATGGCCACCCAAACCGCTCATTCGCATTGTCCCCAGCCGCGGCCGTAGATTAAGGGAATGGGATTTCTTCGGAATCATAGCGTTCTTTAATCTTCTCGTTCAATTGGACCTTGGCTTTCAAATAATCCTCGGATTTTACCCACGCCCTGATTTCAATCTTTATACCCTTGTCCCCAAGCTCCTTTATGGTGATGCTCGGTTGCGGCTCCTTCAGAATGAGATCTTCTTTCTCAACGATGCTTTGCAAAACATCTCTGATTGCCTTGAGATCCGCCTTGTAGCTCACTCCGAGCACTATTCTTAGCCGCCTGGTATCGTGATGGGAATAATTGATAACCTTGTCGGCTGTCAGTTTAGAATTAGGAATGATTACCTTGACGTTTTCTGGCGTGCAAACCTCAGTGGCCATCAATTCAATTCTCTCGACTGTACCCGCTGAGCCACCGCCTTCAATGTAATCTCCCACGCCAAATGGGCGGAAAATGATGATAAGCAAACCTGAAGCAACATTCGAAAGTTGTCCTCTTAAAGCCAGCCCTATGGCAAGACCAGCGGCCCCAAGCATTGCCACGAGGGAGGTGGTCTCAACTCCCAATCTATGGAGCGCCGCTATTAATACCACACCGTACAAGAGAACCTGAAGGCAGCTGTCCGCAAAATAGACTACCGTAGGGTCTAGTTTTCGAGTTGTGAGTACCCGCTGCAGGGTTTTTCTGACCAATCTTGCCAGCCAAAAACCGATCAGGATAATGATTAGTGCTCCAACTATCCGCCACGAGTAGATGCCTAAGGTTTTTAGCACTTCTGACACAATGGTTTCCCACATAATACTTACCTTCCGCCAAGATTACACAGTCCACATGGGTCGTGACGCCCATTGGATCTATAGATCTGCAATCAATGGTCTAAAAAATTAACAAAAACAGCGTCTGTTCTGTAACGAGATTCTCGGTTGAGAGAGTGTACCATCATCCTTCTGAGAAAGAGAGCATTCTCTTTCCCGGGCACGCCCAGTCAGATAACTCACCGTCAAGTGTTCCGCTCCCCATGAACTCGCGGACCTCCCGTGGAGGCGGCGACCCGCGTGGTTCACCGCCCAAGTGTTTCCGAAAGCCGCTGAGGCTAGTTGCCGGTAGGCAACGGAATATTGATGCCTTCCTTCTTGAGCTGCTCCCGAACCCACTCAAACTTCTGGTAGTTCGAGATCGTGATGGGGCCCGTGTATCCTAGGCTCTGCAGCTTCCGTGGCGGGTACTGGACGTAGGTCTTCATCAGCTTATTGATCTCTTCGCCCATAACTACCCCCATCCAGGTCCTCTCCGTGAAGTTGTTCATGAAGATGTCGTAGCGTTCCTGCGGGTCCTGCCAGAGGTCGAAGACCTGAGGTACAGTGGCCACGTACTTGGTCGGCCCCTTCCATCCCAGGTTGCTGTCCACGGCCAGGCCGCCGGTCTGCGCGCCGTCATCGCCTCGCAGATTAAAGATGAACTTGTAATTATGCCAGCGGACGGCACCGGGCGATAACTCATCTTCGGTAAAGTAGAACCAGGATTCCCGGGCCGACTTGCCCGTACCGAACAGCACCGGCGACATGTCGTAGCTGTCGAAAATGATCGGTTGGCCTTCGCGGTCCTTTTCCGGCAGCTTCACACCGGCCAGAGACGCGAACGTGGCCATGAAGTCCAGACCGCCGAAGATGTCGTGGTTTTTTGATCCAGGTTTGATGTTGGGACCCCAAGCGATGGCCGGAACGCGGACGCCGCCCTCGCGCAGCGTGCCCTTGGTACCGCGAAACGGCGTGTAGCCCGCGTCAGGATAGACATCCTGCCAGGCGCCGTTGTCCGTGGTCCAGAAGACATAGGTGTTCTTGTCAAGACCGACGGCATGAACCTTATCCACTATCCTGCCGATCCTTGTGTCGTTCTCCACAATTGAGTCCGCGTACTTGCTCTTGGAGGGGGATTTGTGAATGAAGTCAGGATGGGGCATGTTCGGCTGGTGCACCTTCATGAAGTTGATGCTCATGAAGAACGGCTTGCCGGACTTGGCTGCCTTATCGAGATACTCAATCGATGCCTTCTCGACGTACTCGTCAAAGAACGGAATCCCGACTACCCCCTTATCGGGTGTGTTAACATATTGGCCGTTGATCTTGAATTCCTCTATGGGTTTCTCTCCTGTCTTGCCTGACAAGGCGCCCTTGGTCACCCGGTTGAACATCGCTCGCAGTTCCTCGGGCATGTCGGGGAACCAGGCCGGGTCCCCATAGGTATAGGCGTTGAGGTGATAGAGGCCGACATACCGCATCTCGTCGTAACCCTGGGCGTTGGGGAGAGCGTAGTCCGCCTCACCCAGATGCCACTTTCCTGTGAAGAATGTCTGGTAGCCCGCCTGTTTCAGCACTGATGCCAAAGTCCACTCGGCCGTGGGCAGGCCGCCACCCTGGCCCTGGAAAGCCACGGTGGTCATACCGCTCCGGTTTGGGATTCGGCCGGTCTGCATTGCTGCGCGGCCTGGTGTACAGCTCGGCTGGGCGTAGAAGGAGAAGAAGGTCATGCCCCCATCCGCCAGACGGTCAAGACTGGGAGTGGGCATACCACGTCCAGGTCCTCCGCCGTAAGCACCCGAGTCACCGTAACCGAAGTCATCGGATACGATCAGGATGATGTTGGGTTTGTCCGCCGCTCCGGTTGGCCCCACCACGAGAATCAACACAGCAACGAATGCAAACAACATAGAAAAGACTTTCATGGGGTGCTTCATTTTCAATCTCCCTTCTCTACCGGATTATTCATCAGTCTTGCCATCTTGAGCATCTTAGGACCGTTGAGGGGACGAGCGGTGGCCCCGCTGACCCCGAAGGGGCCTCCGTTCGCATTCCCACACTGCCTGACGCAGGCATAACCGTCGTCACGTGGCTGAGAAATCCATACTTTTCAGTCTGTTGAGCATACCTGCCGTCTGCCCCACAGTCAACCAAAATTCTGTCGCCTCTCATTCGAAAACAGCTTGGTAGCATCGGGCCAAGGGGAAAGCCGAAGCCACATGAACTGATAATCGGAACACTTTGAAACAGAGCAGCATTAATGAGGAGCATAAGACCACATGCACAAATATAGACATGGTTATAAATAGTTATATACACAAAAAAGGTCGATCCGTGTGAACCGGTATAGAAAGGCTCTTTCCAGCGTGCAGGGGAAAGGAATCAGGGATTCTCTGCTGTCAGGATAACGTGCTTGGGGTGGTTAATTTACCTAATTCCCTGCGATGACCTTTGATGTGAGAAGCAAAAGTTCACATCGAGATTTTAAGCGGCTTTCAAGCATCCACGCCGATTGACCCGCCGAAATCCTGTGAATGATCAACTATCCGCTTCAGAAGTGACTTTTGTTACCTTCAACACTTATTGCCAAAGTCGTTCCTTCCGATAAGGACGCATTCCAAGGCACAGCCGGAAGGATTGTGCTTGACCGAAGAGAAAGCGGTGACGTACGCTGAGAAAGAGGACAAAATAAGCTTTTTTAAGGGAGATAGTGGCCGTCGCGTCTCCAAGGAGGCTCAAGGGAGACAAAGCGAGGGCATTTGGGGGCCGGAGGGGCCGTCGATTGACCGATCAAGGCCCAGAAGACCCAAAAATGACAAGTCCGTCCCATAATTCCAGTTTAATAGGACGGCGAGAACCAAATTCCAAGATGCAGGTCCAATCTCATCAACTAACTGTAGAAGGAGAACCATCTATGAAAAAGGGCTTTTTCGAGTCCATGTTGATTCCGATGATTGCGGGCTTGACAATCGCCGTTGCTGCAGATGCGCCGATTGCCGTGGCCCAATCTGATTCCCCCCCGCTTTTGAAGCAACTGGGTGAATCTTTCGTGCAAGTAGCAGAAAAGGTAACCCCGGCAGTTGTAAACATAAGTAGCTCAAAGAAAGAGGTAGCAGGCCCCATGGAAGGAGATGTCGAGCAATTTTTCAAGAATCACCCGCTTCGCGAATTCTTTGGAGATGAGTTCTTCAAGCGTTTCAAGAAAGATGGCGGGAATAGAGGTTTTCAGCAATTCGGCATGGGATCGGGCGTCATCACCTCTGCGGATGGGTACATTCTTACTAACTCGCACGTCGTCAAAGATGCCGATGAAATCAAGGTCACCTTGGGTGATAAGCGTACCTTCGATGCCAAGGTTATTGGGGTTGATACTGAAGGCGACATAGCGGTTATTAAGATTGATGCTAAGGATCTGCCGGTAGCTAAATTGGGCGACTCTTCCAAATTACACGTTGGAGAGATCGTGATTGCAGTCGGTAATCCATTCGGTCTCAACCAAACGGTCACGCGGGGGATTGTTAGCGCTCAGGGCCGCACCAACATGGGGATTCTTGATTATGAAGACTTCATTCAGACCGACGCCCCCATTAACCCGGGAAATTCCGGAGGGCCCTTAGTGAATATTTATGGAGAGGTGATCGGAATCAATACGGCCATAGCTTCCCGAAGCGGAGGATATCAGGG
>JBKQRG010000130.1:0-3716 GCA_052144015.1 Desulfomonilaceae bacterium | reverse complement strand
TGAATAATGCATCAACTTGACTATCTGCGATGCCGAAGCGCATTTTGAGGCGGATTCCGCCCTGAAAAATCCTTGGACAAGCCGATAGACCGCAAAATCATACGATTTCCCAAGTGGGCCGTTCCCTCAATCCAACCTGCTGAAAAGTCCCTGTCCGGTGAAATCGAACCCTTTCACCAATAACTGATTAGAGCATACAAACTCCCTCTTCAATTGCGTTTAAGAGCTTTTCGCCACCATGATTTTTTTGGAAAAAGAATAATCTTAGCCAGTCCTACCAGGAACAGGAGTATCACCGCCCCGAGCGTAGCACTAATCAACGTTCCGATCAGTCCGTGAAAGGACAACTTCAAGAAGCCGAACAAAAAGCCCCCGAGGAAAGCGCCTACAACTCCTACAACCAGATTAATAACCAGACCGGCTCCCCTTCCCCTTATAATTTGTTCGGCCAGAAAACCCGCGACAAGTCCTATTATCAAGAACCCAATCAAGGGCTCAATTGCCATGTTGATTCTCATGTTTTCCTCCTGATACAGTTACTCCAAGGACAACGTCGACCCACGAATTCACCCATGCTTCTCCAAAAATCGCTGCCAGGAACCCTCTTTAAATCATTTTCTACCTTTTCCATACAGTGATTGTATCTTGCCGGCCAGTTGGTTGATTTTTCCGGTGAAGACGCTCGAATAGCGATGAGTCCACCATCCCCATTGTTCACGGACCTTACCCTTCAACTGCTTCAGATTTCCTGCAAATCGATTCCGATTCATAGGATTACTCCTCGTTACAAATATTAATTTGCTGTTTTAGACAATTAAATCACGTTCCGTGTTCTCGAGCAGACCCCGGACAATCCTCATATGAAATTTCGTCTCAGTCTATTTTTGTCCCCCAAAGAAATCTCGGATTTTCCCATACCACTCGGAGTCAGTGAAGTTCGGCCATGTCTTGCTCTCAAAGCTGGGAGCTTTTTCCAACTGACTTTTGTCCATACCGATAATAAGCGTGTCCGCTTGAGCACCTGTCTTCAAGGCTTTCCATGGAATCGGGATCAATCGGTCACCCGTACCAAGTAAACCTCCGGGAGCCAAAATTATATAGTCGAGACATGCCTCCTTGCTCAGCATCAGATCTTCGATCTTTCCAAGATCCTCTCCTTTCTGACTTATCACTTTTTTCCCTAGTATCTTACTGACCCTGTCAGCCTGCTCCATGGCGGTTTTTTCCCTTGTTTGACTCTGTCCCGTAGTCGTAGCGGCTTTTTCATCGGTTTGAGCCTGGACGCTGGGAGTTTTGCCCACCTCTTGTTCAGCGGCGAGGGCTTGGGTCAGAAAGAAGGTTTGGGTCACAAAGAAGGTACAGATCGCCAGAAACAGGGTGATAAAGTTTCTCGATTTCTTCATCGGTTTTCTCCTTCCTCTTACAGGATAATTCGACGGGCGTCAGAGGGATGAAGCCAACGTCTCAGTAGGAACAGCCAAACAGGAAACCGGACTTTCCATGATTGATTCCGTTGACATGTCCATAATCGCTGAAACCGAACAGCCTACCGACCCAGCAGGATGAAAACACCAGCAGCGATAGCCAGCAGAGCCAGTAAGACACTGACGATCGGATTCCCGACCGATAAAACTGTCAGCAGGCCCGTCACGATGAGCCAGATGCCAAGCAAGAGCATTCCCAAGTTCTTTGTCAGGTTCAGGTTCATGTTGCTCACCTCCCAGTGTAAGAACCGCGATTCGTACTACCGCAGGCATGGCATATCGCAGTGTCCCACGACATGGCCTGAGTCGTACGAATGCTCGCCCTTGAGAAATCCGAAAACAAGTCTGGACCTTGGTTTTATGGATGTTACTTCCTTTCTTCACTACTCACTCCCACTGTCACGCGATTGCAGGAACGTGGTCTTTCATCGGTGCATAGAAGCATTACCGGTCCTCAACAAAGCCCTTCGACCTTGAATGAGATTAATCACTATCACCACGAGCGCGATGATCAACAGAACGTGAATGACTCCGCCCAGGGTGTAGGAGGTGACCATGCCAAGTAGCCAAAGTACCAGCAGGATTATCACTATGGTCCAAAGCATTTTTGGTCCTCCTTATCCCGCAATCTTGCGACGCTCCGATTCTTTTCTGAGAAAGGACCCACTGCGGGCGTGTTTCTTAGGCTATTCTCCCATTCTCGACTTCGGGTACTCCCGTATCAAACTTCCCCTATTGCAAGGCCTTGTTCCCTCTTCCGCTAATTTCACGTAGTTGACTTGTATGAGGTCTAGCTCCTTTTTCATCCAACTCCTCTAAATTCAAGAGCGCATTGTGCGCACCCTCCATCCCACGAATCAATTCATCCAACTTGACTTGTATGGCTTCGGAATCCCTCTTTTGAGTATTCTGGATGAGGAATACCATGAGAAAGATCACAATCGTCGTCCCGGTATTGATGACCAGCTGCCAGGTGTCACTAAAACCGAAGATCGGTCCTGTCACGGCCCACGCGACAATTACCAATACTGCAAATACGAAGGCCGACGGATGACCGGTGGGACGTGCCGTCCATTTCGCGAAGCGAGTAAACCGAGATGTGGATTTTGTAGGTTTCATTGGAGCTTATCCTTCAACTGTTGCAGATCTTCTTCACATCGATCCATCGATCCGATTCATGAAATCGCTCCTCGTAACAACCTTACACGAGAAGGCCAGAAACGCTGAATTCGCAGGCTTCGGGCAAAAACGGCGACATTTTAAGAGCCTATTTCAGCTTCTCGCCCTTTTGGCCAGGTTCTATCGTAAGACCCTCATGACTCGGGCCTCCTTTTCAGTCCCGCTGTTTCGGACCCTCTCGTTGCCTGTGAGGCCGGCCGGAGCTACCATTTGCCCAGATGTTCCTCCAGCTCCTTCTCCGCTTCCTCACGTTTGAGCCTGTATTTCTCTTGGAGCTTCTCTACGAATTGTTCACGTGGTCCGTGCAAAGCATCCAATTCCTCTTCGGTGAATTTGCCCCATGTTTGTCTTATTTTGTCTCTGAAATGTTTCCAGTTGCCTTGGACCTGATCCCAGTTCATGGCCCCTCCTTGTCGCGTGCGGCGTTAATTCGCCGGAATTTCCCCATATCGGTGTCAAATATGGCCCATCAAAAAGAGCACGATCACAATGACCAGTACCAGACCCAGGAGACCGCTGGGGCCACGTCCCCATCTACGACTATATCCCCAGGTCGGTAGCGCTCCTATGAGCAAAAGGATAAGAATAACTATTAAAATTGTGCCCATTGTTAATCTCCTTTTTGACGATCCGCACTACTGTGCCCTCGCCTTGAGAATAGCTCTTGACTGCCTCCACGACCCGAACTCGGTAGAGCCCTGACCTGTCCTGCTGACGCTCACGCATCTACGTCCGCTGCGCCCGTACCGAAAATTTAGCAACGTGCATTGACGTGTCTATTTTCAATGCGCATCGGTATGGGGTGAGCCGGGCTGATCCATCCCAGGGACAACAATCCTTGAAGAACCGTTATGGTCCACGGTCAAGAGTGCGGAGCCAATTAGGGACATTTGTACTTCTTCCCCTATGGCTGGAACGACTCGCCGGCCTTCAGGTCTCTTCGAACGTTCAGGGTATCCGACCGCGACCGGCTTCCCGGGACTGGCCTGTGCTGATCCTTGGTAAGGTTGAACCGAACCGTTTTCTACTAAACTTTCTTGCCCCAATTGAGTC
>JBKQRG010000129.1:0-8209 GCA_052144015.1 Desulfomonilaceae bacterium | reverse complement strand
TGATCGGACTACCGGGTGATCTGACCCCGCCCAGCCGCTTCGTACGCTTGGGAGTAACAACATATTTCGCGGACCAACCGGAAACTTTAGATAAAGCCCTTAATGTCTGCCAACACATTGTCAATTCATTTCGTATAGTCAGCGGCATGGTCGTGGACAAAGACCCACAAGGCAAAGTCGTGGGGAAAGAGACAACTCAATGGGCCTCATCCAGAGATCTTACCAACAAAATCTTTTATTTTGAAACATATGAAAATCCGGATCTACGTAAGGTGGAGCTTAAGAAACTGGAATTCGGTGGGAATAAGGTGAGATTTATCGACATGTATGCCGATTCCCAGTCGGTGAAAGATGTGACCGACACTGCAAAGTGATTTAGTCTTCTTCAATCAGGTCTCGAATGAGATTTGTAAACGCAGAAGGCTACGTCATTCGGGAGGAGCGGTCGTGGAATGGGATCCATTCTTTACAACACTCGCTGGAGCTGCAGCAACGGTTTTGGCTCTTCTGTTTGTCGCTGTGCAGCTTATGGCGGATAGAGTCGAAGGAGATCAGAAGGATCGCTGGTGGGCCATAGCTTTTTCGACCTTTTACCTGTTTCTAACGGTTTTCTTCGTCTCGCTTTCTCAGCTGAGCCCGGTTCTAAAATCTCACGGTCGAGCCCTCACGACTCTTGTTTTAGTTGTCATTTACATTTTCCGCATAACCGGATCATCATTTCTAATTTGGCACAGCATGTTCCGTCGGAAGGGAGATCGCTTATGGGAAACCTTCTGGAATTTGGCGGCTCCGCTGATCATATATGTCCTCCTGGGATTCGACAGCTTAAGGATTCTTTTTGGGGGCCAGGGGCAGCTCGATCAGCCCACTGCCCTGCTGATCGCAATTTTGTTCGGTCTGGCACTAAGGAACGCGTGGCACCTAATCGTCGAAGGGGTCTTTGAAAAAAAAGATAGGTGATGAGGAACCTATTTGGATGGAGGTCAGGATGGCCGAATTGTGGCGGAAAATAATTATGGGAGCGGCTTTTTCGGACCATTCGATCAAGATAGCAGCACCGTAGGCGGTACTGTTAACCTTGCTGCTCGCAACGGGTGGCTCGGGCATGAGATCACAGGGGATGATCTCGCTTCAGGTTCGGATGCGGCGGCCAACTACATCTATGCGACCATTTACCCTAAGGTGAAAGTCAATGAGGCGATTTCTCTTGAGGGGAGCTACAGAATCGGCAGCTGGGCAAACCCGTTTCCCGACACATCGCTCGGCCAGTTAAACTTTTCCAGGTACCTGAATACGCAAGCCTACGGAAGAGAGCGGTCATTTTCACCGGGATATTGGAACACTTTGTTCGTCACGGCTCAGCTTCCATGGGGAGTTTTGAACATCGGGAAAATGGTCCTTCCTTTTGGAGCCGGCTTTTTTCTTGATGGAGCGGATGAGACCACAGCGGAGGCAGTGACCCTCATAGCTCCATTTGGTCCCTATGCAATCGGTCTATATTACTATCCTTGGCGGCGAGGGCAATTTGTGAACTATCCGCTCATAACGGACCGGAACAATGCCATGCAACCTGACGTTGGCGGTTTTATCTTGTACAATGCCGGCAATATCAGCAGCGCAGCCTTATGCGAATACTGGAACATGCATTGGGGAGCGGAATCACAGCTTCTCCAGGACAGTGCTCCATTCAACCCTTTTAGCCCAGGCAGGAAAAATTTCCGAGCTACGGATGTCACGGTCTTATTTGGGGCGGCAAATTTTAAGTATTTCAATGGCCGGTTCTTTTTCAATAGTGAAGTGGGATTTTGGCAGCAGATAACCAGGAATAACCGCGGCGAATCAAACATATTGTTGCCTCAAACCACGTACTGGGAGTTCTGGGGCGGCATGATGGAGTTTGGCGCCCTAGCCGGTCCGACTAAGCTCAGTTTTCTTTGGGCCTATTACCCGGGCTTTGATCGGCGTGCCGGCCAGCTCATCGACAGACAGCCCACTGTCCCGCCTCAATTTCTGGATGGCGGTGTAAGCACTTATAAACCATACAGTCTTTTGCTGGCTTATGATTACGGCTCAGGGAATAACTCTATAACCTACAGTTCCAGCCACGGTTTCATGACGGACGCAAGTTCTTACGGTATTCGATTGGATTACGCACTTGCTGCCAATCTGAATACGTACGGAACCTTTTTCTATGCAAATAGGATCTCCCAAGGATACGCCTGGGGCTGGATCAGGCCGGACCCTTCAACTACTCCGACGTCTCCTGCTCTACAGTACGGGATACGCTTCACTCGCCAGGGATTCAAGGACATAGGGTTTGATGCAGGCGCTCCGAACATATTAGAACGGGACCTCGGTTACGAAATCGGAGGAGGATCCGATTGGAAATTAGTGGAAGGATACACGCTGAAAGCACAGCTGGCATATTGGAAGCCTGGAGATTGGTTCAAATATGCATGTGTCGATAGGACCCAGCCGGCTTGGGACGTACCGGTCGCAGCAAATAATTTCGGCATTAACCCGAATCGGACCATTGCTCCAATCTTTGGAACTTACGTAGCTCTTGAAATGACTTTCTGACGATCGGAGCCTGGTTCATGAACTTCATGTGCCCTGGAAGAAGGGAACACACAAGCAGACTATTGATGAATTGTGCTCTGTCATCATTTTGACTTGTACTTCCGTCGGCCATTTAGGGCCCACAAGGCATTCAAGGAAAGGATAAACAAAATATGAGAGATGAAGATAAGCAAATTAGTCGCCGCGGCTTTCTGAAAGCCTCCTCGATAGGGGTCGCCGGGGGCCTTCTACTGGGGTCGGACGTGCTTGCCTCGACTCTCAAGAATGATCTTACTGTCGACGTGGTCTACTTTAACGGAAAAATTATCACGCTAGATACTGCGGGCTCCACAGTCGAAGCTGTTGCCGTAAAGGACGGCAAAATCCTGAAAGTCGGCAGCTCGGACGACATGAAAAAGCTCGCGGGGACTTCGACTCGCCTCGTTGATCTTGATGGCAAGACGGTAGTCCCAGGACTAATTGACGCCCACTGCCATCCGATGGAAACAATTTATTTGAAAGAGGATTGGGTTGACTGCCGTTACCCACAGACCAAATCAGTCAAGCAGGCCCTGGATAATATAGCCGAGTGGGCAAAGAAGACTACAAAGGGGGACTGGATCTATGTTGCCTGCGTTTCGGCCAGCGAGAACAAATTTGTCGAGAAGCGCCTTCCGACCAAAGGCGAGCTGGATGCTGTGGCCCCCAATAATCCTGTGTTGCTTGCTAATGGCGCCCACCAATGTGTGGCAAACTCGGCTGCTTTGGAACGGGTGGGCATTAAGAAGGGAATGGCAAAGCTGCCGCATGGCGGTTCGGTAATACTTGATAAGAACGGTGAGCCTACCGGCGCATTGGCGGACGTCCAGTCCGATATACCGACCAATCCAACTCTTGCCGAGCTGGAACGCTGCTATACCAAAGGCATTCAGGATTTTTGGAACCGATACGGCTTCACTTCACTACTGGCGATTACGCCTGCCGCAGCATTACCTGTTCTTCAAAATGTCGCTCAGTCAAAAATAGCACCAACTATTCGTTACACTGTATCTATATGGACATCATCCAATGGCAAGGATATGCTGGAAGATCTGAGCAAATTCCATATGCCAAAAGGAGCCGACCCGGCATGGTATCGATTCGGAGGGATAAAGGCTTGGATAGACGGGGAAAATGATGCCCGCACAGGATACATGTGTGAGCCGTATATTGGCCATTTCGATACCGATCCCCCTGGTGGCCACGGAACCCTCGTTACCGATCAAACGGCAGCTAACCGTTTCGCCTCTATTGCCAACAAGGCAAGTGCGATATGTATGCTCCACTGTTCAGGCGACAAAGCCACTACCATCGGCCTTAACGCATACGAACAGGTGATCAAGGCAGGACTACCAGAGGCCAATATGCGTATTGAGCATTTCGGGATGTTTCAATTGACTGAAGCACAGTTGCAGCGCGCCAAAGAGATGAAAAAGAAAGGGCTTTACGTTGCGGTCCAGCCGATCTGGCTGCTGGAATTGGTGAAAGCAGACTATGAAAACATGGGTGCTCAGCGAGCAAGTACCGGTTTCCAGTTCCGCTCAATGATAGACGCAGGGTTAGAACCGGCCGCAAGCACTGATATGACCGGCATTTACCTCGGCAACATAAACCCATTCGAAGCTATGTACGCTATGGTTTCGCGTGAATCTGACAAGGGATTATTCGTGCCCGGGCAAGCAATCTCCGTCACAGAGGCGCTTAAAATGTGGACAATTTGGGGAGCAAAGTCCATGGGCCAAGCAGATGTGAAGGGTACGATAGAGCCCGGGAAATACGCGGACATGACCGTACTATCTGACGATATTTTTACAATCCCGAAAGAGAACCTCAAGAATGTGAAGGCCGTAAAGACCATCGTGGGCGGCAGAATCGTGTATGAGTCAAACTAGCACTCATAATGCTACAAGGCGTATTCTGTTCTCTGCTGGACCTTTTTTCGCAAGGAGCCTTTTGGTTCCTATTCACTCGCGGTGAAGCGGCGTCGATTAAATAAGCCTCTGTACTTGTAAATGAATTTTAGTAAACTCGTGAGATGGACGGCCAAATAGTGAAAGCTCCTCCTGCTCAATCTGGCGCCGTCGTGATTAACAATTAAGTCCGGGTAGTAAACAACTGAAAAGCCATGATCCCATATTTGTGCGCAGAGATCTACATCCTCGAAATAAAGGAAAAACCTCTCGTCGAACGAAATGGGATAGGGGAAGAGCGAATTTCTCACAAACATTGTGCTCCCGCTTCCCCAATCGATCTCATATGGCCCATTGTCTAAGTCTTCAGAGTAGTAATGTTCCTTCAGAAATTCCGGCCATCTTTTCAGAATCCATGGATTCCTCACCGTCAACAGAGTGCTTAGCGTATAGAACCTTCGCGCGGCAGGTTGAGATGCTCCTTCTCGGGTCAACAATCTAGGAATCAGGCACCCAATCTCGGGACTTTGGTTCATATAATGCAAGGCGTGCTGTAGTTTTTCCGGATTCA
The DNA here is from genome assembly GCA_052144015.1 of Desulfomonilaceae bacterium. Taxonomy (GTDB): domain Bacteria; phylum Desulfobacterota; class Desulfomonilia; order Desulfomonilales; family Desulfomonilaceae; genus DATJPW01. The sequence continues at coordinate 3,130 of JBKQRG010000129.1, read as the reverse complement.
GGATTGCTGTGTCGGGATTACAAAGCATTACTAGCGCATCTTGATCGGGAATTTGTCTGAGGCCTCGGTTCAGGCCCGCGCCATATCCTCTGTTTGGCTGTGGAATGACCGATATGGGAAAATCAGAATTGATGGAATTCAGAATGTCCGATCCGGAATGGTCGACTATGATCAATTTTTTCACAAGGTCAACCGAGCGCAATGATTCTATCATTCTGATTATTCGATTCTCATTATGGTAGTTGACTGTCACTACATAAAACGGTGGCATCTCCCGAATACCGGCTGCGGCCGGATCGTCATAATTATTCTCCCTCAAACTCAATGTTCTCGACTTTTCAGGTTCTGCTTTGTCTTCCGCATCGGTTTTTCCGAGGAATTCGTCGTCCAGCCACGGCTTACCGTATGTTTTCTTGAAAAAGTACTGGGTCGATTTTCTGATTGGTTTTGCCAAGAGAGTCCAGGGCTTTGGTTGAAGATGATTAACAAACCAAGCTTTCCTGTCCATTCGGTTTGCGCGCAAGCGGGCTCCCAGGCTCGAACTACTCACACCTCCCGTTCTCATGACGGTGATCAGTGTTGGGAGGTACAGGACACGAATCCGATTTACCACCAAAGCCCTTAATAAAAATTCATAATCTGCTGCTGTTCCCATATCCAATCGGTACGTGCCATGTTTCTCATATACTGATCGCCTGGCGAAAAATGTGGGATGAGGAGGCATCCACCCGTTATTCATCAGTTTGTCACTGTACGGCGAAGATCGCCAGTACCGCACTATTCTTGATGTGTCCTTTCTGTCAACGTAGACCAAATCCCCGTAGCATGCGTCAATTTCCGAATTCTTAAATACCTCCTGCACAATGGAAATGATTCTACTGTGCGGATAAAAATCATCGGAATTTAATGTGCCTATAATATCGCCTGTTGAAAGCGCTATACCCTTATTTATGGCCTCATATAAACTATCATCCCTTTCCGAAATGATAGTGGCGTCAGATCGTGCGTACTTTTCTGCTACCGCCAGTGTTTCATCGGTAGAAAGCCCGTCCACTATAATGTGTTCCACTGGGCAAGTCTGTTTCCTAATGCTCTGAGCGCAATCCCGTATCGTCGCACCGGAATTTAGGCTTGCTGTTATTATTGAGACGGTAGGTCTCTTCGGATTCAACTCTGGTCCTCCGAACCTTCTCGCCAAATGGCACTCAGAAAGCACTTCTTCGCTTTGCTGGCCCTAAGAAATTCTGGTTCTCGAAAACGACTCACAGTAATAGACATGTCAGGAGTCTCTCTGTCAAGCGGCCTGTAGATGGTCTTGATAGGGTCGTCAGGCAATTGCTCCCCTATCACGACTATCGTGGAAAAATCCTAATTGACCGAAAACATCGGACTATATAAGATACCAACGTTTCGAATAATTTCCGCAGATCCCGTGCTACACAGGTTTGTGCTAAGAAAACGGCTACCGTTTGATGACGAAGAATGACGTGTAACCATTGTGTTTATGGATGGAAGCCCCATAATGGCCGGGTGCCGATCAATTCAAGGTGTAGCACTAGTTAATCTGGGCGCCAAGACCATCCATTTTGTGGGCGATGCTTTCATTCTGGGCTGGCAAACGATGCCCCGGGGATCTGGGACTCAGCAGAGCGAATCACGTACCGCATCTCGGACAGCAAGCATATGTCAAATGGACTGATTCAAGAGCTGTCGTCAGACCCGACGACGTTTAGGGACCAACTTAAGGACTCCCAGGCAGAGGTAACTGTCATCGTAGTGAATTACAATAGCGGCGGTTACCTAACGGAATGCCTGGAAGCTTTATCCAAGCAAACTTTCGGGCCTTTCACGGTTGTCGTGGTCGACAATGCCTCAAGGGATGCTTCTTTGTCTCTTCACACCCAACTGGATGAGAGGTTCTTCTTAGTAAAACTTCCAAGAAATGTGGGATTCGCAGAAGCCAATAACTTGGTCGGATTATGCGCGTCATCCCCGTGGATCGCAACCTTGAATCCAGACGCCATCCCTGCTGTCGACTGGCTCGAGCAGTTGATCCGCGCAAGTTTGCGTTATGAAGACGTAGCCATGTTCGGATCAACCCAAATAAAAGAAGGCGACCGGTCACTTCTAGACGGTTGCGGCGATGTGTATTCATTTTCGGGAATGATTTGGCGGGGGAACTATGGTCGCCCATTGGTAAAATTACCGGATGAAGGGGAAGTCTTTTCACCTTGCGCGGCGGCCGCTCTTTACAGGACTGACGTCTTTCAATCAACTGGAGGATTTGACAAAAGGTTCTTCTGCTACTGTGAGGATGTGGATCTCGGGTTCAGAATAAGGCTTCTGCGTCACAGATGCGTTCAGGTTCGTGACGCAGTAGTGTATCACGTAGGTTCGGGAAGTGCCGGAAAACGAAGTGATTTCAGCATATATCATGGATTTCGCAATCGCTTTTGGACGTATATCAAGGACATGCCTTCACCATTGTTTCAGCTTCTGCTAGTACCTCATGTAGTGGCAACGTTGTGCCATTTGCTCCTTGAAACAGGCCACGGCCAAGGCAAATCCGCTTGGAAAGGACTACGAGACTCACTTCGAGGGCTGCGCGAGATATGGGCATCCCGACGCCTTGTCCAGAGGAAACGGCGCGTCTCAGCAGCAGCTGTCGCGAGAGCTTTGTGTTGGTCTCCGGCGAGAATGTTCACGCGGGGCCACGACGTGAGACCGGGAAAGACAGAAGCGACTGGGAGAGTTCACGTCTAACCGGCAGGATGCTCCTATCGCGAGGCAGCTCGAAATCTGGCCTTGAGGAACCATTTGAACCGACTCAGCATCCCGTACGTTTGAGGAATACTGGATCTAGCTAGACCTTTCAGCCTCTTTAACACATTGCGTCCTTCTACGTCTCTTCGGTAACGCTCTGCGACATCATGAAAGCGGTGAAAGAATTGGGCCATTGTTTCCAGGTCTCGTCTATTCACCCTGCTGGAAGCTGCAATCTCTGACCTGAGTTTTCCCCGGGGGGTTGCAAATGCGTGATAACTTAGGGATATAATTGCTTAATATAATATAGTTAGTGTATGTATAGAAATTGTTCTACGTCACTGAGTTTGAAGGCCTCCCACAGTTT
>JBKQRG010000128.1:0-134485 GCA_052144015.1 Desulfomonilaceae bacterium | reverse complement strand
TTGGTAGGTGATGCGATGGTTCCTCGCAGCCTGTACAACGCTATTCATGATGGCTACAAGTTGGGCATGCGTATCTAATTCACAGCAAGGAGGTTTGAGGATCATGGAAGGCTTCACGCCTTGGCCCCGTCCAGTTATTTGAGGGACAGAACCCTAGACGATTTTTTGCACCTTGGAAGGGGGTATATATGGACATTGGGATTTCACGTCCAGAAAGCCCGGGAAATGCTGGACCGGACGAATATGTTCAATTTGACAACTGGCGAGCACGCACAGCGGAAAAAATTGAGACGTTCGTGTACAAAGGGAGACTGCTTAAAGTAACAGGAATTAGCATAAGATGGCTGTCGGAGTGTGGTGATGACGGAACGGGTTGGCCTGATTACGGGCTTAGACTTTTTACGGCTGAACCTGGTGGCGAGATTCCGATCCATAGTCACTTCTACCATCAGACCATGTACATATTGAGCGGCCGGTTCGAGTGCTGGGAGTTTGACAGGGCTACGGATGAACTTGTCCGGAAGAAGATTTGCGGTCCAGGGGACTTCATTTATGTTCCAAGTACGGTTCCCCATGGGATGAGAAATACGAGTGACACTGAAGAAGCTACTTTTTTGTGCTGCATTGGCAATGTCTACGATCATGCTGCACCGGGAAGCTTGCAAGAGTGTGTGTGAGCACTGGCCGAAAATCGCGTGGCTGAGCGGCGCGGCCAGAATCAGCTGCAACGACAGTATGAGGAGGATCGTACCACAATTTTGCGAGACTTTGTGGTTGGGCAACGCGCCTCCTGGTACTGTCAAAGCGTTGTCAACACGACAAAGCGGAGGAATTACAATGCAGAAACCGATGGATGACAGTTATAAGCTCTACATTAACGGGACCTGGACTGACGGCAACGGAAGCAAGACATTTGTATCTTCTTGCCCTGCCAACGGAGAGTCCCTGGCGACCTGCGTCGAGGCCTGCAAAGAAGATGTGGACAATGCTGTCGCGGCAGCATGCAAAGCCTGGGAGAAATGGAAAGATGTGAGCCCGCAGGAACGTTCCTCCTTGCTCCTGAAGATTGCCGATCTCATCGATCAAAACGCTGAAAAGCTGGCATTGGTGGAAACCATGGATAACGGCAAACCTATCCGTGAGACCACTGCTATCGATGTCCCCCTAAGTTCAGACCACTTCCGCTATTTTGCCGCAGCCATCCGGACTGAGGAAGGCGAAGCCGTGATGATCGACAAGAACAACATGAGTATCACCCTCAGGGAACCCATCGGAGTGGTTGGACAGATCATTCCCTGGAACTTCCCGTTGCTGATGGGAGCGTGGAAGATTGCCCCGGTGCTGGCAGCCGGCTGTTGCACCGTGATCAAGCCATCCAGCGCCACTCCCTTGAGTCTGTTGGAACTGGCCAAGCTGTTGGACCAAGTGCTGCCGCCCGGTGTGGTCAATGTGATCACAGGAAGCGGGTCGGCTGCGGGGAATTACATGCTGGAACACCAGGGATTCCGGAAGCTGGCTTTCACCGGTTCCACTGAAATCGGTTACAACATCGCAGAGGCAGCGGCCAAGAAGCTGATACCAGCAACGCTGGAGTTAGGCGGCAAGTCGGCCAACATCTATTTCCCCGATTGTCACTGGGAGAAGGCCATTGAGGGGTTGCAGATCGGAATTCTGTTCAACCAGGGACAGGTTTGCTGCGCCGGTTCCCGGGTCTTTGTCCATGAGGAAATCTATGACAAGTTCGTGGCTGAAGCGGCGCAAGCCTTCAACAAGGTCAAGGTTGGCCTGCCATGGGAAACGGAAACCATAATGGGTTCTCAGATCAATGAGATGCAACTGGAGAAGATCCTGGCCTATGTCGAGGTGGGGAAGAAAGAAGGGGCCAGGGTTGCCTGCGGCGGTAACAGGATTACGGAAGGAGGCCTGGACAAAGGCGCTTTCATGCAGCCGACACTCCTGGTGGATGCCAACAATAAAATGAGAGTGGCACAAGAAGAGATCTTCGGGCCCGTTGCCGTGGTCGTCAAGTTCAAGACTGAAGACGAAGTCGTAGCCATGGCTAACGACAACGAGTACGGGCTCGGCGGCGCGGTTTGGTCCAGGGACATCAACAGGGCGTTCCGTGTGGCACGGGCCATCGAAACAGGCCGCATGTGGATCAACAACTACAATAGCTTGCCGGCACACACGCCATTTGGGGGCTATAAGAAGTCGGGTATCGGCCGCGAGACACACAAAGTGATGCTCGATCATTATACCCAGATGAAAAACATCTTCGTCAGCCTGACCGAGGACAAGATGGGACTGTATTAGGTAGCCGTCATTGGTCGAACTTCAGCCTCGGGATGCGGCAGAGTCTTCATCCCGAGGCACACGTGATGGATTGAACGCCCGAAAAAGGAGATGAGCAGTTTGATCACATTGGAGACAAGAGTCGAAGAAATCATAAACGTTCCCGGCATAGTGAATTTCTGCATCCAGAAAGGAATCTCTCTCATCACGTGTTCCGATGTGTTTCCCGATACCCTTGGGAAGCTGCTGGAAATCAAGAACGTACGTGACCCCGAGTCCATCATTAATGATCTGAACGACTATTTGAAGAACTTGCCGGAGAACAAGCCTGGGTAAATAGAACTTAGTTGAACTGCTCGCGCGCACCTTCCCCCGGGAAATGGAGAACGTCGCTCAGAATAGCTTTGGTGAAGCCTGACGCTATTTTTCTCATGAACGTGTCGATTCGGATCACAGGAATATGATGGCAAAGTCCATGGGCTTGCTGATCGAAGGACTCTAAGGCACATTGCTTGAAATCTCTGCATAATGGCTATCAGCTCGTACTCGCCATTCTAGGCGATCACTCTCGCAAAGAGCCACCCTGAGCAAGGGATGGATGATTATCGGTAACTGTATTCCCGTGCCCGTGAGCCTGTTCTTGGCAATTTGGAATCGGACAAACCTTTTGGCACGGGCAAAAGCAAATTTCCACTTTACTGAAAATTCTTCTTGACAAAGGTGGCCCGAAGTGGTATTCTGGTGACAGAAATTGATTCTGCTGACAGACACTATAGGGGGCCATTCAGTGAAAGAACCAACCGGTGAGCCCAAACCCAAATCCACCTATTCCGGCATCGTACCTGCCGTGGAAGAGGCGTCTCGAGTCCTGATAACCCTCGCTCGCAACACCTCGGGCAAGATGACTCTTACCCAAATCCGCCGGGAAGTCGGTATTCATAACAGCAAGGCGTTTTCCATCTTGAATACGCTGCAGCGTTTTGGATTCGTTCAGAAAGATCCCGTAACGAAAACATATTCATTGGGAATGGGGCTGATCTACCTATCGCAGAAAGTCCTTGACAGCCTTAATTTGCGGGAGGCCGCATCACCGTTTCTCAGCATACTCGCGACCGGGACCAACAGCACGGCTTTTTTAGGCTTAATTACAGATACTTACGTTTATGTGGCAGCAAAAGATGAGGGGAGCCAGGCTGTGGCCGTTACATTCAGGATCGGGCAGCGATTTCCCCTCTTCTGGGGCACCCACGGCAAAGCAATACTGGCATTTTTACCGGAACAAGACCAGAAGGCGGTCCTGACGGGCGACAAGCTCTCTTTCCGCGGTCACGGAGCCACATTTGACTTACATCAGCTGGAGAAAGAACTTACTGCATGTAGAAAATCCGGTTACGCGGTTGATCTCGATGAAATAAAGGTCGGGATTCGTTCGGTGGCTGCCCCGGTTTTCGGCCCCACGGCAAAACTGATCGGCGCGTTTGTAGTGATCGGCACATTTCCGGTGGAGTTGATGGACGAGCACGGGAGGCTTGTTGCCAGAGAGGCTTGGAGGTTTTCGCAGTCAATGGGGGGAATCCCCCAGGCGGCGGAGCGATCCGCCTATGGGACGATCGTGAGCAATTAACGGTCGAGTGGCCTTGTTGCGGCATGGCCCCCCTGCAACAATGCCTGGTTGGAGAGGAGAGGGAACATGAAACGCATTATCAAATTCATGGTGAATGGGGATGAGTATTCGCTGGCAGTGGAGCCTTGGAGGACGCTGAACGAGATGCTTCGTGAAGACCTCAATCTGACCGGTACGAAACTCGGGTGCGGCATCGGCGATTGCGGGGCTTGTGCGGTTATGGTGGATGGTAAGACCGTCAGTTCATGCTTGACCCTGGCAGTTTCGGTGGATGGAAAAGAGATCAGGACCGTGGAGGGGTTGGCGCCTTCGGGAGAAGAGCTTCACCCGATACAGCAAGCTTTTGTCGAAGCAGGAGCAATTCAATGCGGTTTCTGCACCGCAGGCATGGAGATGGCTGCGGTACATCTCTTGAGCCATAACCCGTCTCCCACCGAGGAGGAAATTAGAGCCGGCCTATCCGGCCATCTGTGCAGGTGCACGGGGTACAATCAGATTGTAGAAGCAGTTTCGGTTGCAGCGGAAAACATGAGATGCGGCCAGCCGGGGGGAGAAGAGCCATGAGATTGCCAAAATTCGAGTATTTTGCTCCAACAACCCTTGAATCGGCTCTGAATAGTCTAGCGGCACAGAGGGAAAGGGCTCATTTGTTCGCGGGGGGAACAGACATTATGGTAAAAATGTCTGCTGGGCGTTTGAAGCCCACGGGCATCATCGCGCTGATGGGGATTGAAGGACTCGACGGGATACGTTTCCACCCCAAAGAGGGCCTGACAATTGGCGCGACAGCACGGCTCTCAGAAGTAGCCTCCCATCCTGATATTCTGAATCACTACCCTGCTCTGTCTCACGCTGTTCAGGTTATGGCAAACGTTGAAGTCCGCAACATGGGCACGGTTGCCGGGAACCTTTGCAACGCTGCCCCCTCGGCTGATACCGCACCCCCCCTCATAGCCATGGGGGCTGAAGTTACTCTGGCAAGCCTCAAGGGGGGAGAAAGACGCTTGCCCTTGGATCGGTTTTTCAAGGGGCCCGGACTCACAGCAATGGAGCATGGCGAGATCATGACTTCCATACACGTTCCCCCACCGCCGCCGAAATCCGGAGCTTCCTACATGCGTATATCGGGCCGCTGCGGTGTGGATATCGCCGCTGTGGGCGTAGGCGTCATGGTCACTTTCAACGGCAAAGGCTGCAAAGAGGCCAGAATTGTCCTAGGTGCGGTGGCCGCGGTTCCCATGCGCGCGACAAAGACGGAGGATTTTATGCAGGGCCTCCATTGGACACAAGACCTCATCGAAACGGGAGGGGACCTGGCCGCGGAAGAAGCTAGACCCATCTCCGATGTGAGGGCGAGTGCAGAGTGGCGCAGGAAAATGGTGGCCGTATTGACAAGGCGGACCCTGGCGGAAGCCCGTGAACGAGCAAGAAGGCGTTAGCTTGAAAGGAAGGAAGGATAATGAAACAGTTCAACATTATCGGAAAACATGTGACCAGGAGCGACGCCGTCCCAAAGGCAAGGGGATCCGCGATTTTTACGGATGATATGAAGCTCCCTGGAATGCTCCACGGTCGAATACTGATGAGCCCATTCCCCCATGCGCTCATCAAACACATCGACACGAGCAAGGCCGCGGCACTCCCCGGCGTCAAGTGCGTCATTACCGCGGAAGATACCCCCAAGATCAAATACGGTAACTGGCGGCTGTTTCCTGATACCCAGGACGAATATCCCTTGGCGGTTGACAAGGTGCGGTTCATAGGGGACGAAGTGGCTGCCGTGGCCGCCACGGACAAAGACACAGCAGAAGAAGCGCTGCAATTGATCAAAGTGGAATATGAGGAACTCCCGGCTGTGTTTGACGTTGATGAAGCCATGCAGCCGGGGGCACCGATCATGCACGATTACTGCCCCAACAATGTCAGCGTCAATCGGAAGATCGAGTACGGCGATGTGGAAAAGGGGTTTGAGGAGTCTGACTATGTCAGGGAAGATACCTTCGACCTTCCTCCGGTGATCCATGCTTATCTTGAACCCTGCTCGTCCTTGGCTCAAGTGGATTCAGACGGCCGAATCACTCTGTGGACATCCACCCAGGTGCCCTACATCGTGCAGGCACTTCTGGCCTCGACGCTCGGCATGAGGGAAAACGATGTTCGAGTGATCAAGCCTTTTATTGGCGGCGGTTTCGGCGGAAAAATGGAATTACGGACATGGGAATTCTGTGCCGCGCTCATGGCAAAGAAGACCGGTCGGCCCGTGAAGTTCACACTCAGCAGGGAAGAGGAATTTCTGGTCGGCAGGAGAAGACATCCCATGAAGATTCACTCCAAGGTGGGATTCAAGAAAGACGGTACCCTTGTCGCCAACGATGTGAGAATCCAATTGGACGGCGGGGCATACAACGCCATGGGACCCACAGCCACTTTCTTGTGCGGCAGCTTCGGCGCCATGCTCTACCGCTATCCCAGCTACCGATTTCATGGGCAACACGTCTATACGAATAAGCCGCCCGCGAGCGCAATGCGTGGTTTCGGCGCTCCTCAGGCCTTTTACGCCAAAGAGACTCAGATGAATATCGCGGCCGAGGAACTGGGGATCGATCCGATTGATCTCAGAATAAAGAACGCTCAAATGAGCGGAGACGAAATCCCTGGTGTGGCCAATGTTACCAGTTGCGGTTACATTGACACGCTCAAGAAGGTGGCTGAAATGAGCGGGTGGAAGGAAAAACGCAAGAACTTGAAACCGGGCCAGGGGATTGGCATCGGCTGCTATAGTTTTATATCTGGAGGAGTGTTCAACTGGTTCAACACCGACTATCCCTTCTCCGCGGCAGAAATTAGAGCATTCTCAGATGGCACTGTGCATCTTCTTACCATGGCCGCGGATATCGGGCAGGGCTCGGATACCGTGCTCAAACAGATCCTGGCAGAAGACCTGGGGCTCCGAATGGAGGACATCCGAATCACCACTGCGGATACGGCCATGACTCCCCAGGCAGATTTGGGCGCATGGGGAAGTCGGCTCACCTTGATGGCAGGAAACGCGGTGCTCGACGCGTCAAGCAAGATCAAAAAGCAGCTATTTCGTTCGGTATCCGCTCGCTTTAATCTCAACGTCATACATCAGCTGGAATGCAAGAACGGAAGGGTGCAGTCCAAGGTCAAACCCGCGTATGGTTTGAGCTTCGCACAGGCAGTCGCCGGGGAGCAAAGGGCAAACGGTGGGGAACCACTTGTCGCCCGCGGCTCATATACGCCGAGGGACAAGGGAATGGTGACGCCTGCCCTTGGTTTCGGCGCTCAGGTAGCTGAGGTGGAAGCTGACAGAGAGACCGGTGTGGTGAAAGTCAAGCATATGTGGACTGTACATGACTGCGGAACGGTGATTAACCCGAGAGGCGTTGAGGGACAGGCCAACGGATCTATTCAAATGGGACTCGGGTATGCCCTCTCGGAAAAATTGATTATGGATGGCGGCAAAACCCTCAATACTAACTTCTTGGATTACAAGATGCCGGGGCCTATGGACATGCCGGTGAGCGAACAGGGCCACGTTGAGACCTACGAACCGGAAGGGCCGCTAGGGGCCAAAGAGGCCGGAGAAGGACTGGCGTCACCCACCGCGCCCGCCATTTCTGATGCGGCATGGCACGCCACCGGTTATCGATCCATGGACTTGCCAATAACCCCGGAGAAGTTGCTGCGCTATCTGGAGGAAACGGAAAAGGCCCGAACAGAAACGGAAAAGCCATGGCGAGAAGTGGCCGTTGGGTAAACCCATTCGGTATGCTCACGGAGGGTGCGTGTATTTTTTTTCAATTGCGTATTCACACTCTGAATACTCATAGCATGATGATGTGCCTCGTCTCCATTTAGTCTTATAGGAAGTTCGGTGGCGGCAATCCAAGTCTAGGTACCCATGCTATTCGGAGCCACGGTTCAGGGAGAACGAAGGAGAAAAAGGAGAATCAAATGGATGGCCAAATCTTAGAAGGAAAGAGAATTCTGGTTGTAGACCATGAACGTGAGGTCTTGAACATAGTGGCGGAGGCGCTTGTGGCTTCTGAGGTAGTCATCGTCGGGAACGCAGAGGAGGCACGGCCTCTGATTGCCAAGGAGTTCTTTAATCCTGCTATCTTGGACACAGTCAGCGCAAGTGGATGCGACCTTTTGCAGGACTGCCAGGCGAACAAGTTGCCGGCAGCCATGTTGACGTCCCGCGAGGTGGAGGTGAGGAGGGTCAATGAGGCAATGAAGTGGGGAGCCATGTCGTTCTTTCCCAAAGACGAGCTTGACCGACTGCCTGAAACCATTGCTGAGCTACTTGAACGCTTGGAAAAGGGAAAGACGCACTGGACCAAACCCTTTCGACGTCTTGGGGCCGCGTTCCGGAAAACATGGCTTGTAGTGATGGAAGAGATAGATCAGCACCCGAGGAAGTTTCCATCGAAGTACTATTGGTAATTATCGGCCTAAACTTTCTGCGTTGCTTCAAACTTGAACAATACGCCTCGGCTACCAACCTCAGCGTCATCGGTCGGCGGACGCGAAATGTCGGGGGCCGGTGGCCTGAGGTCCTACAGCGAGGGACAGAATGGAGTTTTTCGATTCAATCCGCAACGTGTTTCAGCGCCTAGTTTGTGAAAACGATTGGCAGGACAGAACCGTAGAAGTGAGGGTGAAGACGCTCAAGCCCGAAGAGGCCATCGGTAATCCTGAACATCGGGACTACCCATTGATCAAAGGGAAAGAGCGGATGATGGAGGCGGAGTTCCTGGGGAGCCGAGGTCAAGCATTTACGGACATGTATGGAGATTTCGCCGGCACGCTCGCGAAAGTAGGCGCCATGGAACTAGGAAACAGCTACCGGAGAGCCATCTTCCTGGCGACTCTGAATGCGGTAGCGCGACACCTTGGAATTGTGGAACGGACCGTCCACTGCAAAGACGACCAGCCACCCAGGTGCGCCAAAGAACTGCTGAGCTATATAAAAGAGAACTACGGAAACCCCCGAGTGGCCTTAGTCGGTCTTCAGCCTAGAATGGCCGAAGCCCTAGCGTGGGAGTTTGAGCTGAGGGTGACGGACATGGACCGGGAGAATGTAGGAACCGCAAGGTTTGGAATCACTATTCAAGGACCGGAGCATAATGCCGATAACATTGCATGGTGCGATCTTGCGCTGGTGACAGGGACCACGCTCACCAACGATTCTATCCGGGAGCTTTTGACGGAGAAGCCGATGATCTTTTACGGGGTTACAATAGCTGCGCCCGCTCGTTTCCTGAATCTGACGCGATTCTGCCCCTACGGAACTTGAAGCGGCAGCATAGATTGCAGGTCTGGTCTGCCCGGAATGCCCGGTGAAACATGTGTAATAGAAGATGGCTCTTGTTTGGTCATGGAGGCAAGAATGATTCGTTTCTTCATAATCCCCATCGTACTCTTCGTCTGCCAGTCCCTGGCTTTCGCTGAAACGCTGACGCTGGCTGCCGGCGCCGGGTATAAGCGCCCCTTGAGCGACATAATTCAAGCGTATGAAAGGTCAGTGGGCGGCAAAATAGATCAGATCTATGGAAACATGGGCCAAGTCATGATGCAGGCCAAGGCCAGTGGAAACATAGCCTTCATTGTCGGCGAGGAGACATTTCTCAAGTCGTCGGGTCTCGAGTTCGTTTCCTTCCACAGTGTCGGGGATGGAGTGCTGGTTATCGCTTACGGGAGGAGACTCAAGCTTGAGAGGCCGGAAGACCTCCTGAATCCGGAAGTGGCGAAGATAGCTATGCCGGACGAGAAACACGCTATCTACGGCAAGGCTGCGAAGGAGTTCCTTCAGAAGACGGGGTTAATGGACAGAATCCGGGGGAAGCTGTTCGTCGTCTCAACGGTGCCTCAGGTATCAGCGTATCTCGTAAGCGGCGAAGTGGAAGCGGGTTTTATCAACCTGACCGACGCGCTCTACATCAAAGACAAACTAGGCGGATACCTGACGCCGGACGCGAGCACGTACAGCCCCATCAAACTGGTGCTTGCGGTGATCAAGGGCTATGAGGAAAACCCTGAGGCCAAGAAGTTCCTAAGTTTTCTGGAAGCGGACCCCAAGGTTAAAGAAATCATTAAGAGGGCCGGGTTGTAGTTGTCGCTCCCAAATTGGGGGAGCGATTGGCCGGGAATTCTTCTATTGCCGAACAGGTGCTCAAGATTGAGGAATTACCTTCCAGTTCTGATACCATTGAGGCAATGCCGTCGGGAAACGGCTTCTATGTTCTCGGTATTGATACAAGTCATGATCGGGAGAAAGGATGATGGCCGTCAGCTCTCTGATAAGTTCGGATGCTTTTACCAACATTGCTTTTCCTTTAGTATTTACTGCCAAGATAGCGTCAATATCTCTGGTTCTGCACGCTGTATTCGGCCTACTGATCGGCTATTACCTTGGCAAAAAGAATAGCCCGGTACGAAGTGTAGTGGATGCTCTGGTCACCCTGCCGCTGGTTTTCCCTCCTGTAGCACTGGGGTTCCTATTGCTTATGATACTAGGCAAAACGGGTTTGATCGGACGTTTTGTCACGGGCCTCTTTGGCTTGGAAATAATTTTCAACTTATGGGGAGTAGTTATCGCCGCTTTCATAGCCGGCCTCCCCCTCATTGTCAAGCCTGTGCAAGCTGCGGTGCAGAGTACCACGGTGAGTCTCATTGAAGCTTCGTACACCTTGGGCAAGTCCGAAGCCGAGACATTTGTTTTTGTGGTAGTCCCAAGCATCAAGAAAACCGTTGCCGGAGGGCTGTCTCTCGCCTTCGGGAGATCGTTGGGCGAAGTAGGCTTGACGCTCATGCTGGGTGGAAACATCGTGGGCAGGACGAACACGGTTTCTCTGGAAATCTATAATTCTGTTTTCACAGGAGAGTTCGAACGAGCCGGTCTCCTTGCCGCGATATTAGGGTCCATCTCCCTAATTATTCTTCTATTGCTGAGGAGGCTTTCGGGCAGTCATTTCGGTCGTATGAGGCGAGAGACCTGGGCCGCTACGTGCGAGCAATAGGAACCCTGACTCGGGAATGAGTTTGTCACACAACCTCGCAGCCAAAAAATCACGGAGCGTGGCTATGAATTCTTCAAAATACAAAGCTATTGTGTCTTCTGACTGGAGCGAGTGCCTATCGCCAAACGGTCCCTTTGATCCTATCACATTCAATTTCCCAACGCTTGAGGATAAGTTGAATCGCATTTTCAAAGCATATACGGGCAATCGTCTTTCACTTACACGTGCCACAACGCTCATCAAGGAACTGCTACCTGAGCCCTTGACGGCAGAGCACATGGATGCCTATCTTGACGCGTCTTTTCAAACCTATACCGGCGTGGCTGACCTGATCGAATGGTGTTTGAGACACGACATACTGTTCATGATAAATACCACGGGCACACAGGGTTACTTCCAGCGAGTATTCGCAAAACAACTTTTCCCCTCTGTTCCGGTTGTAGCAGCCAACCCATTGATTCGTTTCCCGGATGGAGCGTCCGAGGACCGTTACCATAACCAGGTGCTGGAGATAGAAGACAAGCCCAAGAGTACCATTGAGGTTCTTAGGACGTACGATTTGCCTTCCGACAAAGTGGTTGTAATGGGCGACAGCGGTGGAGACGGCCCTCACTTCCAATGGGCGGCCAAGAACGGAGCATTCCGTATAGGAAGTATGGCAAAGCATTCGCTGATTCATTATTGTGAATCGAGACACATACGTATCAGCCGTTTTTTTGGATTATGCTATGGACCGGACGAAGCGCGAGATCCGGAAAAGGAAATGCACTTCAATTTCCGAGAGCTTAAGATTGTGCTCTGTGACGCTCTCGATCTACAAATTTAGAAGGCGGCTGTCCATAATGAGGAGGCTCTTAACGGAGAGAATCGTCGTGATAACGAGCGCTCTTTGATTCCCCTTGTTGCCATCTTTGTGAACGTTCACGGGTATTGCCAAGTGCGGACTAACGCGAAGACACTCCTTTTTCAAAGAGCTGCCTTAACTGCTGTTCGTTCAGACGCATTTCGACTCGCACACTCCCCCCTGCCGTGGCAGCGACTATCGCAACAGACCCATTCTCACTGAATATGTTCACTACTTCTGCCTGCAAATGGCTCGAATAGCCGGTTTGGTCATCGGGGAACGCGTCGAAGGGGAGCCCTTCAAAAGTGAGTTGGCCCTCATGAATGGCAAGAATTTGGTCCGCCATACGAAGTATTTCAGCTCGGTCGTGCGACACAAGAATGCTCGTAAGCCCCAGTTCCTTGTGCAGATGCAGTATTTTTTCCTGAAGCTTCCTTCTCATCGCTTCGTCCAGCGCGGAAAGCGGTTCGTCAAGAAGGAGGAGCTTCGGCTGCCGAACTAATGCCCTTGCCAAAGCTACTCTCTGCTGCTGGCCCCCGGACAGCTCTTCCGGGTATCTGTACTGCAATTCTCCTAGCTCAACCATTTCCAAGAGCATGTCAACTCTGGGATCTTTTCGACGGCCCGCGGCAAACTCTAGATTGCGCCTCACCGTCATCGACGGAAACAAGGCATAATTCTGGAAGACCAAGCCGACACTTCGTTTTTGGGGAGGTACGCACACGCTTTGTTTCCGGTCGAACCATGTCTTCCCGTCTACCTCAATACGGCCGTCATCGGGCTTTTCCAGCCCTGCCAGCATACGCAGCAAAGTCGTTTTTCCGGCTCCCGACACCCCGTATAAAACCGCTAATCGTCCTCTAGGAATGCTAAATCTCACTCGCAACTCAAAGGTGCCTTCAGAGCCTACAAGACGTTTGCACACGTTCAGACTGATCAAATGGCCCTCTCCCTTTCCAGCGGAGTTCCCCTGCAAAACCTTTTCAGAAAACCCCGAGAATCCAACGTGGGTTCCCGAAGTCTGAGACCGGGATTGGATGACGATTCACGCCGAAGTTTCAACTGGCGTCAACATCGATGCGGACTTTCACGCACTCCGATGGTCTAACCTCTCATGAAACACGAGGCCGCCCTTTTCGAGTCCGGTCAAGAGGGTGTAGATGTGACTGGTGCGGAGTATCCAGATCTCACCCAGGCGTTCTCTCAGTTCAGCACAAAGGTCGTACCCATGAGCCGGGCCGAGCGTGAGCACTCCCAGCAAGGGACAGTCGGCAGGGTTCCGCTCTTTCTTGTAGTCACTCGGACTTGGATGCTGATTATTCATGATGTGAATAGCGGGTACCATTCTGATATCGTTTGTGTCAAGTGAAAAACATCTTTTCTCTGGGCAGCGTCTTTCGCTCGGCAATTCACAGTTCTCTGTCTTTGCATGCAGCGACTAGCTCCGCGTTTCGTGGGAAATCTCGTTCCGGTTGGCAGGAGATTGCTTCCCGCAGAAATGAGTGTTTTGCGCCGCTCGCAACCCGATGGACACATATTTGCGACGAATCTGCTTGACAGGGACAACCCTACATGTGTATGGTTACGTGGTCGATATTCACAATGTGATTATTCACACTGTGATGATATCCGTTGTGCAACTCGCCTGTATGCGAGCCTCGCTGACAGTACTGACGCGGAAGTTTCGCCAAGGAACCCTTACTGCCGGCAATGGTTATTTTTGGAAGGAAAATTCAATGAGGTGAACCGCATCGTGGAGCCTACACTCTCGCTCACGCGTTTCTGAGAGCCGGTCCGGGCAGGATCAAGAGAATAGAGGAGAATGGAATGTATCTGCAAATTTTGGAAGGTAAGAGAATCCTAGTTGTGAACAACGAACGTGAGGTCTTGAAAATGATGAAGGAGGCGCTTGCAGCTTCGGAGGTTATCACCGCCGGGGATGTGGATGAGGCACGGTCCCTGATTGCCAAGGAGTTCTTTAATCTTGCTATCTTGGACACAGTCACCTCAAATGGATGCGACCTCCTGCAGGACTGCCAAGCGAACAAGGTGCCTGCGGCCATGCTGACGCCCCGTAAGGTAGAGGTAACAAGGGTCAGTGAGGCGATGAAGCGAGGGGCCCGGTCCTTCTTCCCCAAAGACGAGATTCACCGGCTACCGGAAACAGTGGTTGACCTGCTTGAGCGCTTGGAAAAGAGAAAAACCCACGGGACCGGATTCTTTCGACGTTTGGGGTCCGCGTTCAGGGAACTATGGCGCTTCGTATGTGAAGAGGACAAGCAGCGCCCGAAATTTCCACGGAACTATTATTGATTTGCTCTTTTTAGAAAGGTGCCTTTCACGACTATTGATAATGATCTGCCTCAGGCTTGTACGGCACTCCAAATTGAATGATGTGCCTCGGGTGCTGACTTTGGCATTACCCGTCAATGGAACGCGAAATTCCGAAGGCTCGACCTGTGATTGCAGAGGCTACTGTTTGGAGGCAAGAATGATTCGTTTCTTTATAATCCCTATATTACTATTCCTCAGCCAGTCGCTGGCATTCGCTGAAACGCTGACCCTGGTTGCCGGCGGCAGGTATAGGTTACCCTTGAGCCGAATAATTCAAGCATATGAAGCATCAGGCGGCAGCAGGATAGATCAAATCTATGGATATCTGGGCCCGGTCCTGATGCAGGCAAGGGGAGTTGTAAACATAGCCTTCATTGTCGGGGAGGAGGCATTTCTCAAGTCCACCGGTATTGAGTTCGCTTCATTCCACAGTATCGGAAATAGGTCACTGGTAATAGCTTACGGGAGGGATATCAAGCTTGAGAGGCCGGATGACCTCCTGAATCCGGAGGTTGTAAACATAGCCTTGCCGGACGAGAGACACACTATTTACGGCAAGGCAGCGAAGGAGTTTCTTCAGAACGCCGGTTTAATGGAAAGAGTCCGGAAGAAACTCCGCGTGGTCTCATCAGCACCGGAAATATGCTCGTATCTCGTGTCCGGACGGGTGGAAGCGGGGTTTCTCAACCTATCCGACGTTCGTTACATCCAAAACAAAATAGGCGGCTACCTGACGCCGGATGCGAGCACGTATAGCCCGATTAAACAGGTGCTTGGAGTCGTGAAAGGTTATGAGCAAAACACCGAGGCCAAGAAATTCTTAAGCTTTCTGGAGGCGGATTCCAAAGTTAAAGAAATACTAAAGAGGGATGGATTGTAGATGTCGTCCTTACAATTTCCGAGCGTGGGGCTGAGGGCCTGCTCGCAAGCAGGAGAGGATGACCGTACTGTATCCGTTAGCAATTTGAAAACTGAGATATTTCGGAACATGCCCGTAAAATTGAGGCAGCTATTTTTGACCCATGCGAAGCTTTGCGCGGCTTGAATCATTACTAAGCTCTCAGCCTAAAACATGATGGAGTGTGGCTGTGAACCCTTCAAAATACAAAGCAGTCGTCTCTTCGGATTGGAGCGAATGCCTGTCGCCAAACGGTCCCTTCGATCCTATCACATTCAACTTTCCTGGGCTTGAGGATGAGCTGAATCAAATTTTCAAGGAATATACGGGAAATCTCGTTTCACTTACATATGCCACGGATATCATCAAAGAACTGCTGCTGCCTGAGCCCTTGACCTCAGAGCACATGGATGCATATCTCGACGCTTGTTTTCAAACCTATACCGGGGTGGCGGACCTGATCGAATGGTGTCTAGTACACGACATACTGTTTATGATAAACACCACTGGCACACAGGGTTATTTCCAGCGCGTATTCGCAAAACAACTTATACCTGCTGTCCCGGTTGTGGCAGCCAACCCGTTGATTCGTTTCCCGCATGGAGCATCCGAAGACCGTTACCATCATGAGGTGTTGGAGATAGAAGACAAGCCCAAGAGTACTATGGCAGTTCTTGGGACCTACGACCTTCCTTCCAGTAAAGTGGTTGTGATGGGGGATAGCGGTGGAGACGGCCCTCACTTCCAATGGGCGGCGGACAAGGGAGCCTTCAGTATCGGAATCATGGCAAAGCCATCGCTGATTCGCTACTGCGAATTAAGACATATACGTGTCAGCCGTTTTTTTGGATGGTTCTATGGACCTGGGGAACCGCGAAATCCGGAAAAAGAAATGAAATTCGATTTCCGAGAGCTTAAAAATGTGTTCCGGGAGGCTCTAGACCTGTAAGTTCAAAAGTACGCCTGCCCATCAGTGGAAAGCGGTTTCCCGATTTTTAGGGCACAGAGGAGCGTCGTTTGCTCTGCTCACACTTGCGTTCATTGCCGTTTTCCACGTTTTGACCGAAAGAATCGTGGTGATACAAGCGCTCTCTTATTCCTGTTGCCGCCATCCTTGCAAACATTTACGGGGGTTGCCGAGTGTGGAACTCACGCGAAAAGGGCCGTTTTCAAAGGGCGGCCGCAACTGCCGCTTATTCAGGACATGGTTCGACTCGCATACTCCCCCACGTGACAGCCACTCTGGCAACCGACCAAATGTCATTGAGCTTAAACTTGGATACTACAGTGCCGATCTACAGGAATCCGGCCGGCGGATAAAGATGAGGATTAGGCATGGTCTCGACAGAAATTGATCAGGCAAGCGAACAGTGGTCCGGATTCAATTCTTACCACGTTCGCTGTGTCGCGGTGCATGCTGCATGCGCCGGTAGGTACTTCCGCAACATGAGAACGCTTTCACACACAATGCGCATCACCGTGATTCTCCGAGTTCATTGAACTGAAATACTTTCTTGCGTCACTCAAGTTCACAATAAACAGGGTGCCATTTTGGTAGAATCCCTGAATGGACTCGCCATTTAATCCTTTCGTGGTCGCCAGAAAGATCCCGTGGGCCGGTTTAGGGCCTGTATAATTCCACAAGGCTCCATACTCATCTACAACAATTCCCTTGTCCGCGTCTGACGACGCCGTCTTCAATTTTATTTCCACGGAACGTTCGCCCCCTTCCAATTTCATAATGCATTACTTTCACTGCAATTCTTCACGAGATTGAACCAGCTGACTGCTTCCTTCGTTGCACGATGTGCTGAAGGACGCCTTCTCTTTTCGCTCCGCGGAGTAAATTTCCAGATATGTAACTGCTTATTGCTTCAGACTGTTGAGAAGCGCCGGTCAAGCTCCGCGGCTATCTCTTTCAGCAGCTTAGACACTGAAGACAAACTTCGATCCCTCCATTGATACTTCAAACCAACTGCCAAAATAGCCGCCTGAAGATCTTCCCTGTGGGTGTTAAAGGGTATTGCTAAGGAAATAACACCCTTAACGTGTTCCTCCATGTCAGCGACAATTCCTTCCTCACGTGCGCCTATAACGGCGTTCCTGAGACCGACTCTATCCTCCCTAGCATCAGAAGCCAGTCTTGGCCCTTCGCTTGCGCAAAGAACGTTGTCGAGCTCCGCATCGGAGAGCTGACTTAAAAGAGCTTTACCCGCGGCTCCTACGAGGAGAGGCAGCCGAATACCCATTTCGTACGATATTTTTATGTCCGCGGTAGCTTCTACTTTGTCGATGATGATAGCGTGCATGCCCGAGCGTATGACAAGAAAGGATGAAAGCATTGACTCGCGAGAGATTGTTTTTAGGTACGGATGGACAGTTCGCACTAATTCTGCTTTACTGGCGGCGGCCTTGGCCAAAACGTAGAAGTGAGTCCCGACTGCTAATTTGCTGTCAGACCTGCGTTCAATGATCTCGAGGTCAGCTAAGGTACGAACGATGTTATAAATAGTGCTCTTGCTAAAGTGAAGCCTTCTTGAGATCTCACTTATACCGAGAGGCTGCCTGGACCCAAGAACAAGGTCCAGAATGGCAAAGCATTTGTCCAGGGCGGGGACTCTTTTGAACCCGAGGTCATTGCGTTCCCAATGATGAATCTCACTTCCTAAGAGTAGCTCTGTCGTCAATTTTACACCATACCTCCTGCAGACAATTGAGAAGAGACAACCCTCGCATCCCACAGAAGATTCGAGCGATGATCTTGTCAATCATGAGTTCCAACGGCATATCCTCACTTGGTACACCGGCCTTCTCAACGACCTCCCCGAGGAACGGACAATCTCTCGGGCGAGAGCAACGCTTCTTGGCAGAAAGACGATCGGCACGGCGTGTTCAATCAGATCATCAAACTTATGTCGAATGTTGCTCAGATTGTGATTATTAACTATGTGAGTATATATAATATAAGAGACCCTCAGTTCAAGGATTAAATTCGTCTGTGGGCAATCAAGAATTCAAACCCAGTTCGACCGCTAGCCCTTACTTCATTCAAATCTCGGAATTGTCTTCTGTAGGCTTTTCATCCGTAAGATGCCTTGGATGTGGTAGGGTGATCGCAAGTCCAGGTAATTGTTCTCTAAAATTCTGTCCAAATTTTCCCAAAACGGTAAATATGTTTACTGCACAACAGGGGTTATTCTGCAGCCGGTCTACCTTCTGAATCCCATCCGCGGGCCCGGTAATAATCGGTCAAGAGATGCTCCATCTGTTCCCTGGTGATCACTTTGCCGGTTTCCGGCAGGGCCTCGGTGCAAAAGCGCTTCGGTAGCTTGTCATCTGCCCGTGTGAGGCCTTCCCGGATATTAAACCGTCGAGTATCATTACTTATATTTCTGGCGATCTTTTTCATCGCTTTTCTGTCCAGTTCAAGTCCGGTTGTCGCCTTAATCATAATAGACAGTTCTTCCCACTGGTAAAGGTCACGGTAAAATCTGCACAAGATGAGTGAATCGAAAATCGTCAAACGATCTTCCCATTCCGCGAACATTTCTGCTTTGCCTTCGATCTGCTCCGGGTCAATCATGTTGGCTAGTTCCGGCTTATAGAAGGTTGTCCGCAAATGGCAAGCCCCTCGATCACTCGTGCCGTAAGCTAATCCCATGCCCTTTAGGACCCTTGGATCATAACCCGCGGGCTCCAATCCCTTCACATGTATGGCCTGATCCGCCATTCCGAGCGCTTCCGAGGCATATTTAATGCCTCTAGCCAGAGTGGCCCCCAGTCCGCGAAGGTAAGTGATATCCTGAAGCAGTTCCGCGATGCGGTCCACCTGCCCGTAATCAATCCGGTAATCGGTTTTGCCCTGGAGTGATGCTTCTATGGCAAACGCGCAAAGATTTCCGGCTGTGATGGTGTCGATCCCCAATCTATCGCAAATGTCGTTCAGATATGCGATCTCCTCTATGGAATCGACCTCGCACAAGCCGCCGAAAGCATAAATGGTCTCGTATTCGGGCCCATCAATTCGGAGTCCCTTGTGCCGACCTTCTTTCACTGTGCCGAGCCGCCCACATGCAATAAAGCACCTCAAACACGAATGAGGTTGAACATCCATTCGCTCGTGCAAAGCCGCTGCATTGATTTGCTCCCGATGTTCCGCAGTACCCTTTTTCCAGTAACGAGTCGGGAAGCTGCCCACTTTGTTCATAACGTCTACCATCATGGGAGTTCCCATGCTCTTATATGCTTTTACCCCCGGATTGTCTTTTGGTCGTTGAGCCGTATCTCGCGCGAAGCTCTTTGCGAGATCCGGGCTTGACAATTCTTTTTTGCGATTACCCCAAAAAGCTATCCCTTTTATCTTCTTGGAGCCCATCACCGCACCGACTCCGGTACGTCCTGCTGAACGCCAATAATCGTTTTCAATCACCGCAAAGCTGACCTGGTTCTCACCAGCGGGTCCAATCACCACCACACCGCACTTTTTGGCCCCCGGACGATTCGCCTTTATCCACCCTTTAATGCGATCTTCAGTTTCATACGTGTCAAGACCCCAGAGATCATCAGCCGGGTGGAATTGGACTCCTTCACTGGACACTTCCAACCAAACAGGCTCGGAACTTGCGCCGTGAATCATCACCGCATCGAAACCTGTTTCGGCCATGTGCACGGCCGTCTTCCCACCTGAATACGATTCCGAGTAGTAACCTGTTTGCGGTGACTTGGTATAGACTCCATGGCGACAAGAACCCCAGACACCAGTTCCGGTTACAGGACCTGTAGCAAATATCAGATGGTTATCGGCGCTTAAGGGATCAACGTTCGCGGGATTGTATTGAAGCAGCAGTCGAGTGGCTAGTCCCTTGCCACCTAACGTGCGCTCCACCAACTCGTCAGAAATCGTCTTAAGATCGAAGGATTTCTGCGTCGCATTGACCCTTAAGACCAGATTGTACAATCCAAACATGGATCAAAATCCCCGCGGAACCTGAATCATTATCCACGCATCCCTAGGGTTCCTGTTCCCCTGCCGGGAACTTGAACGCTAAACTTTCGCAAACCGTACAACTGGCTGGCCTCTTCCCGGAGTTGGTCGTGGACTTGCGGGTCAGCTATACTAATGAGGGCCTCCGCCCGCTCCCGAATGGTTCGCCCCTTTAGATCGGCGACACCGTGTTCGGTGACAATATACGCCACCTCGTTTCTTGGCGTCGTAACCGCCTGGCCTCTATCTAATGCTGCCACGATCCGTGACGCTTTCCCCTTCGCTGCTGTTGATGGCATGGCGATGATGCTTCGGCCACCCTTCGAGCGGTTGGCACCTCGCACGAAGTCCACCTGTCCCCCAACGCCGCTGAACTGTTTGGGCCCAAGGGTATCGGCCGCTACCTGACCTTGGAGATCCACCGCTATCGCCGAGTTTATTGACACCATATTGTCATTCTGAGCAATTATGAACGGATCGTTCGTGAAATCTACAGGGTACGATTCCACAATGGAATTATCATCAAGCCATTGGTAGAATTGGGCGGACCCCATGGCAAATGTGATAACCATTTTCCTTGGCCTGAAGGTCTTTTTCTTGCAGGTTATCACCCCACCTTCCACCAACTTCATAACGCCATCGGAGATCATTTCCGAATGGATTCCCAGATCGTTCTTGTCCCCAAGGAAGCTGAGCACTGCATCGGGCAGCCCCCCGATTCCCAACTGGAGGCAGTCGCCGTCTTTGATAAGGCTGGCCACATTCTTGCCCAAGGCTTTTTCCAGTTCCCCAATCTTAGCCGGCTTCAATTCAATCAGCGGTTCCTCAGTAGGCACAAAGTAGTCGATATCCGTAACATGCAGATAGGAATCTCCCCCAATCCTGGGCATGTGGGGATTCACTGCTGCAATCACGGTCTTGGCGCTGAGCGCGGCCTGTTTTGTGTAATCAACGGATATACCGAGACATACGAAACCCAATTTGTCCGGCGGTGATACCCCGATAAGCGCAACGTCTACCGGCAGTCGATTGTCCCGGAACAGAAGCGGGATTTCGGAAAAGTAGCAGCAGGTGTAGTCTCCCCTTCCTTCGTTTACCGCGTGCCTGCTGGTAGAGCCAACAAACAAGGAGTTGTGCCTGAATGATTTCTCGTACTCCGGTTGGCAGTATCGGGCTCCGCCCATAGAGACCATATGAACGATCTCCACAGCTTCCAGCTCTTCGGCCCGATCCACCATTGCCTCCACCAGACACGTGGGCTCACCGCACGCATGGCTGAAAACTACTCTGTCTCCCGACTTGATTGCCTTGACCGCCTCTTCGGGGGAGACTTTGCGCTCGTTATAATACGTCCTCCAGTTCATAAAGATTCTCCTTCGGGACCGATCATTAATCTATTCCGGCAAGAGCCTTTGCCAAAGCCTTCTTGTGTTCCAGATTTCCTTGACGCGAGATCATTATTCTCTGAGCCTGTGGCGATCCGGCGCCGTGCATTGATTCTGTTCTGTATCCCACTGCGGCTGTACCCAAAGTTATATTCTCGATTAGCCTTAGGATCCGCATACGATGTTCCGCCGGGATCGAGGCCGTTCCCCGAAGATACTTTTCGATATATTTGCCAATCTGGGGGTGTTTGAGATCGCGCTCTGACGCCATGGTAACCATCAATCCTCCTGCTATGTCTTCTGCCAACCTTGCAATCTCGTATGGGAGCCGTGTGACGTTCTGTTTGCATACATTGGCTAACAAGAGGTTGACCAGGTAAGTTCCGGAAGCTGTCCTTTTCCCCTCGGACGAACAAGCCAAACCGCAGGCATACAGTGTTTCATTCAGATGGACCATTTCGATAAGTTTGTCTTTAATGTGCGAAGCTTTTGCCGCTCCGTTGTAATCCGAGGCCAGAGCAGCCGCGCCTATGAGAACATCACCCACACCTACCTTGCACCCTCCGTAGCTCTGCCGGTGATATCCTGCGAACCGTTCCACCAGCATTCCGGCGTACTCATGCTCACCACACATGAAGACGTTTTCCCATGGAATGAAAACATCTTCGAAAATCACGAGAGCCTCATGCCCCCCAAATTCCTTGTTCCCGACATCTATATCGCCGGCTTCCAGTTTCCGGGTATCGCAGGATTGCCGACCGTAAATATAGAAGATTCCTTCGGCATCCGATGGAGCCGCAAAGCATACGGCATAATCCGAGTCT
Source organism: Desulfomonilaceae bacterium (assembly GCA_052144015.1). Lineage (GTDB taxonomy): Bacteria > Desulfobacterota > Desulfomonilia > Desulfomonilales > Desulfomonilaceae > DATJPW01. The sequence goes on along the minus strand of JBKQRG010000128.1, from coordinate 112,254 downwards.
TCCTTCTGCAGAGCGATGGTGGGCATGACGAGAATCCAGTGAGAATTCACAGCCCCTGTCTGATGGGCTTTAGCGCCCCTAACCACTATGCCGTCGGATTTTTTCTCGACCAGATGCAGGTACTGGTCAGGGTCTGCTTGCTTGCTCGGTGCCACTCCGCGATCACCTTTTGGGTCGGTCATTGCTCCGTCCACGGTCAGATCATCTTCCTGCATCATGGCTAGGAATTTGAGGAACCTCTTGTGGTATTCGGTACCGAGCTTGTCGTCCATCTCGAATGTGACGCTATCCACCGAGTTTATTGCGTCCATGCCGACGCAGCGCTGAAAGCATGATCCCGTTTTCTGTCCCAGAAGCCGCTGCATTTTGATTTTGTTTACCAGGTCCTCAGTCCCCTGATGCAGATGACAAAAACGGTTTACCTTCTTGCCGGTGAGGTGAGACGTGGCAGTCATCAGATCCTCATATTGTGGATCCTGAGCCAAAGCGTACGTCATTTTCACAGAATTCATCGATGGTCTGATGATCGGATGATCTACCGGGTCTGTAACTAATTCTCCCAGCAAGTAGATCTTAAGATTCAATTTGCGCAAGCTCTCTTCGTATTCCTCAGCAGTTTTGAGGCCCATCAGTGTTTCTCCTTTTTATCCATTAACCGGCATTACATTGATTTCCGGTCTAAAATTCGAAGTAACCTGCGATGGCGGCAACAACAATGCTCAGACAGCCAGATACTTCTTTTGCACGCTCTCCTGGCTCTTGAAATCTTCTATGGTGCCGGTGAATACGACATGCCCTTTGTCTATGACCACCACACGATCTGAAACACCCATCGCGAAACGTATGTTTTGTTCTGATAGCAAAATGGTGGTGTCCGCGGATTTCAGATTGATTATGAGTTCTTTTAGAACCGATACGATTACCGGGGCGAGGCCTTCGCTGGGTTCATCCAAGACCAGAACGTCGGGATTCCCCATCAGCGCTCTGGCAATCGTTAACATCTGCTGCTCGCCACCGGAAAGCGATCCGCCGAATCGATTCTTGAGGGCGACCATTATCGGAAACCGCTCGAGGACCATCTCCATGTTCCAGCGTCCACTTCGGCCTGGTATCTTACCTAGCTCCAGATTCTCCCAAACCGTCAGAGGGCCGAATATGCGACGATCCTCCGGCACAAACCCGAGTCCCATCTTTGCCATTTTGTATGGAGGCATACCCGTGCAATCTTTGCCTTTAAAAGTCACCTTGCCCTTTTTCGGCCGCGTCAATCCCATAATGGAGCGGAACGTAGTGGTTTTTCCGGCTCCATTGCGGCCCATCAGGCACACAGTCTCGCCGGGCGTAACGGAAAGGCTCACGTCGAATAGAATATGGCTGCGGCCATAGAAGGTATTCAGGCCCTCGGCTTCCAATATGTGGCTCATGAAACCTCCTCACCAAGGTAGGCAGTAATTACCTCCGGGTTGTTACGTATTTCGTCGGGTGTGCCTTCGGCCAAAAGCCGGCCTAGCTGCAGAACACGAACCGTTTGAGCGATGCCGAACACCGTGTCCATGTCGTGCTCGATAAATAAAAGTGTAAGATTGAATTCCTTCCAGAGCCTTCGTATCAGATCTCGTGTAAGTTGACGCTCTTCGGGAGACATGCCGGAGGTCGGCTCATCCAGCAACAGAAGCTTGGGCTCCAGCCCCAAAGCAATACCTATATCGAGAAGCTTCTGATCGCCATGGGCAAGCTCGAATGCGGGTCGATCGGAATCTTTCTGAAGTCCCAGGCTTTCAAGTATGCTATAGGCCTTATCAGTGGCTTCTTTGAACTTCGCAATATTCCTGAAAACCTTTCGTGTCAGGTTCGCCCGTGTCAGACAGGCCAGCCGCACGTTGTCCAGGACCGTCTCTTCAGGAAAGAATGACGTCACCTGGAAAGCGCGCCCCATGCCTCGGTAAACGATTTCTCGAACTGGAACACCGGTGATATCTTCACCTTGGAACATAATGCGGCCTTGATCGGGGATTAGATACCCTGTGATCTCGTTGAACAGGGTGGTTTTCCCTGCCCCATTAGGCCCGATGATGGCCGATATGGAGCCCGGCGGCACCGAAAAACTCACGTCCGAGGTCACTCTGAGCCCACCAAAGGCCTTTTCCACATGATCCAGCACTAATACCGGTTCCATTTCAACCTCCACTCTCGCTGGGAGCGGACATAATACGTGCTATTAGCAATTGGAATTCACCGGCCAAGCCTCGGGGTAAGAGAAGAACCATCACCATCATCACCAGACCGATAATCAGCGACCAGTACTCGGTTTTAGCTCCAACTACCTCGCCGATCACAAGAATCACTCCGGCGCCTATAAAAGGTCCGAAAAACCGGCCTATTCCGCCGAGAACGGCCATAAGGATGACTTCGCCTGAAGTGGTCCAATAAAGCATGTCCGGGTGGATGGAATTGTCGACCCCTGCGATTAGACCTCCGGCTAATGCCGAAAAGAAAGACGAAATTACGTAAATCCGAAGCTGATTGCGTTTTACCTGTCCGCCCAAGAAACGTACCCGCTCGGGGTTCTGCCGGATACATCGCAGTACAAGGCCCATAGGGGAATCGACCAGCCGCCGCATACACCAGATGGACAGCAGGACCAATATCAGAGCGAAGTAGTAGTAAACAACTCGGTCGGAAAGTATCCCCGGAGGTATTAGTCCTTGGATTCCGTCGTCACCGCCCGTGATATGGTAGAGTCTAAACACGAGTTGCCAGATCAGCTGACCGAAGGCGAGCGTCAGCACAGTGAAGAACACTCCGCTTACACGAATGATCAGCAGACCTATCAGGATTGAGATTACAATGGAGCCCAAAAGACCTATGCCTATGCCGGGCACGAACCATCCGTCACCCAGGTACCGCACCATCAGGCCGACTGAGTATGCTCCCAAACCATAGTATAGTCCTTGGCCGAAGGAGAGCATGCCCGTAAGGCCAAACAACAGATTGAAAGCAACAGCGAACATCCCCCACAGAAGGATGTGGTTGGCCAGCATAAGCTGGTAGTCGGAGGTTTTTACCAGAGGCACTGCGGCAAAGATCACAAAGAATAGGACCCAGAATGAAGCCGCCTTGTAACTTTTCATGTTTTCCATGGCTACACCTTCCTGACCCGCCGAGGCGCAAACAGTCCCTCAGGCTTGAAAATCAAGGTCAGCACCATGACAATGTAGCTGAAGAGGCAAGCCCATTCCGGTACTGCTGCCACGCCAAAGGCATTCACCTCTCCCAAGATGAGCGCACCCAACCAGGCGCCCCAAAAATTGCCCATACCGCCTATCACTACGACGATGAGAGAGTCGATAATCACCTCAATGCCCGCACCTGGTGTCACAGAGCGAAGAGGCGCGGCCAACCCGCCGGCGAAACCGCCCATGGCGGTGGCGATGCCAAAGACCAGCGTCATGGTGAGTGGTACGTTAACCCCCATTGCACTCAACATTTCTCGGTCGAGCGCCGCGGCCCGGGCAATGCGGCCCATGCGCGTGCGGGTCAGGATCAACCATGCCGCTATTACCACCGCCAACCCAATCAGGATTATAGCCACGTTGTAGGACGGAATGATGAGGCCGGCGATCTCGATGGAACCGCTGAACCCGGGAGGTCTTTGCAAGGACTTGTACTCCGTGCCCCACACCAGCTTCACGAGATCGTCGATGACAAGAATGAATGAATAGGTCAGGAGTATTTGGAATCCTCCCTCCTCAGCACGACCGTAGATACGCCGCAGGAACAATGATTCCGCCAACATTCCTAGAATCCCGGCCCCCAAAGCTGCCACGAGGATCGCGGTCCAGAAGTGAGTGTGCCACGCGGAAACCGCCTGGTAAGCCAGATAGGCGCCGATCATGTAAAAAGAGCCGTGCGCAAAGTTGAACACGTTGCCCACACCGAAAATCAAGGTGAGGCCGCTTGCGACCAGGAACAAAAGGGTGGCGGCGGTCAGGCCACTTAAAAACTGCATTATGATGAAAGAAAGATCCATTGGAATCACCCCCGAGTGAAGGAAACGGGGCTATTCGGTCGCAACGTCCCCTTTGCGATTGAGAATTCCTCCGTTGTCCGCAATCAGGCCGAGAGATCTCATGGCCTCGACTGAAATATCGCAAATAGCGTTGGCAGTACCTGCGTTCGTGGTCGCCAGTCAGTCGGCCTATACTGAGGCAACACTGCTGGACTCTAAGCCCTTGCGAGTCTCCTAGTCACACGGACAAGTACCGCGATTGAACTTCCTCGCTACGCAGGAGATCGTCCCGACTCCCTTCGTAGGCCGGTCTACCTTTTTCGATTACATACCCGCGATCACATAACGACAGAGCAAAACGAGCATTCTGTTCCGTCATGAGAATAGACAGTTCCTTGCTGAGTTCTTTTATAATTCCGCCCAAACCCTCGACAATTACCGGAGCCAGGCCTTCACAAGGTTCATCCAGTAGCAGCATAAGAGGATTGCTCACAAGTGCCCGTGCAATCGCCAGCATTTGCTGCTCTCCTCCGGACAAATTGCCGCCTTTTCGCTGCCTCAGATGTGCGAGCAGCGAGAACACCTCGTACACCCTGTCCTTGGACCAAGCAGTGCGTCCTTGTCTCGGGGGCAGCATAGCCACCTCAAGGTTCTCGTCTACCGTGAGGCCTGCAAATATACGCCTGTCCTCCGGAACGTAGGCCAGACCTTTTCGAACATTCTCGTAAACAGGTCTTCCCGTAATATCGGCCCCGTTGAACAGCACCTTACCTCTCGCCGGGGCATTCAAGCCCGAGATACCGCGGATGGTAGTGGTCTTTCCCGCGCCGTTCCTGCCGAGCAGGCACACGATCTCACCGGAGTGCACCTCCAGGCTCATGCCCTGAAGCACATGACTGTCGCCGTAATAGACGTGAAGATCAGTGATCTGAAGCATCGAGACTCCCTCCTAGATAAGCTTCCTTGACCGTGCGATTGGATCGGATCTCCTCCGGCAATCCCTCGGCAAGAAGCCTCCCTTGGTGGAGAACGAAGATTCGCTCTGCAACGGCAAACACCACTTTCATGTCATGTTCCGTGATGAAGAACGTTGTACCGGACTGCTCGGCGAGATCCTTAATGAGATGAATCATTCGATCCGTCTCTTGAGGGGTCATCCCGGCCGTCGGTTCGTCCAGCAGGACAAGCTTCGGTCGTCGAGCCAATACGATTGCGATCTCGACTAGGCGCTTGTCACCGTAAGCGAGAGTTGACGCTATTCGGGCGGCTTTGTCGGCGAGCCCCACCCGTTCCAAAATCGTCCGCCCCTCCTCAACAAAGTCTTCACGCTTGCCCAGTGATTCCAAGAAAGAAAAGCTGGAATGATGCTGAATGATTAAAGGGGCAATGACATTCTCCATCACTGAAAGTGCGGGAAAGATATTAGTGATCTGAAATGATCTGAGCAAGCCGCGGGCCACAAGTTTGTGGGTGGGTGCCCGTGTGACATCTGTGCCCTCAAAAAATATGTGTCCCTGAGAAGGTCGATATCGACCGGTGACGACATTGTAGAATGTGGTCTTGCCCGCTCCGTTCGGGCCGATGAGAGCGGACAAAGTTCCAGTCTTCACACTCAAGGAGACGTCAGCAATGGCTTGAAACTTCCCAAAGCTCTTCGACAGTTTTTCTACTTGTAGGAGTGCTGTTTCAGGCATGCTTCGTCTCCTTCCTGAGTCTGGCATACTGGTCTATCGCCGTCCCCAGCACTCCGCGAGGGAAGAGCAGAACCAGAATCACCAATATCGCTCCAAGGAAGATCATCCAGCTATTGGTGAATGAGGTGATGTAATGCTCAAGCACGAAGAATATGGCGGCGCCCACCGCTGGGCCCAGGAACACTCCGGAACCGCCGAGGATGGTCATCAAAACCGCCTTACTCGAAAAAGCCCAGTGGAGCATCTCGGGCGACGCTATGCGATTGAAAAGAGCAAAGAGGACCCCGGCTGCTCCGGCAAGAGTCCCGGCGATCACGAACGCAAACAGTCTTAGCGATCGGACATTTGCTCCCACAAACGAAACTCTCTGGTGGTTTTCTCGCGTGGCAGTCAGCAAGAGGCCGAACGGTGACCTCACGACTCGCGCCAGGACGATCACGCCTATGGCAACCACCGTCAGCACCACGAAATAGAAATTCTTCGGGTTGAAGAGATTGGCCTGCCAGCCGAAAAGATTCAGGGTAGGTAAAACAAAGTTGCCCAATCCGTCGCTTCCACCTGTTGCGCTCCTCCAGTTGTGGACCAAGGTGAAGAGCATCATGCCGAAACCCAAGGTCAATATGGCGAAATATATTTCGTCCAATCGCACGCACAGCCATCCGATAATGAGCGCCAGGATGGCAGCGGCGACAATCCCCACGACCAATGCAATCCAGAAGGAGTTCGGTCCGTGGATTAATGTCAGTACGGCACAATAGGCACCGGCCCCAAAAAAACCTGCCTGTCCGAAGGAGAGAAGCCCCGAGTAGCCAAACAGTAAGTTGAAACTCATCGCGAACAGACTCATGATGAGAATCTCGGTAAGAATTATCACCCCGTACATGGATAACACCGCTGGCGCCGCTGCAAGACAGGCTATCAAAATAAAACCCTGAAAAACCGGATGTTCCAGGAGCCCTTTCATATCATGACTCCTCTCCAAAAAGACCTCTTGGCCGGGTAAGCAAGATTATCGTTAAGAGAATGTACGGCAGCGCCATTTCCACGTTCGGGACCAGGCTGGTCCCGAAAGAGCTTAGGATTCCAAGCACCAGAGATCCTACAAAAGCTCCGGCAAAGCTGCCCATTCCTCCGATGACAACGACTATGAAGCTCTCAATGATTATCTGTTCCCCCATCGCTGGTCCGACGCTCTGATGAGGGGCCGCCAAAACACCTCCCAGCGCTGCAAGCCAAGCCCCAAAGGCGAACACAGCGCTGAACAGCAGAGGCACCTTCACTCCCACTGCCCCAGCCATTTCTCGATCCATGGCAGAAGCTCTAATGATCTTTCCCCATCGGCTGAAGGAAAAAAAGGCCCAAAGAGCGAGCCCAGCCAAGGGCCCAATAACCACAAGAAACAAGCGATAAACCGGATAGGTTTGCGAAAAGATGGGTACGACCCCGGAAAGAAGCTCCGGAGGATTTACCACATGGTAAGCAGGCCCCCAGATCAGGCGAATTCCATCATCAAGGAAGAGCATAACACCGAAGGTTAGAAGAAGCTGGAAACTCACATCGCGGCCATACACATTACGGAGCAGGAAACGCTCGATGAGTACGGCGACGCCTGCTACGAACAGGGGCGCAATAAGAAGACCCAACCAGAATGGCATAAGCCATCGGGCGATCTGCATGCTAACGTAAGAACCGAGCATGAAGAGAGAGCCATGGGCGAAATTCAGGACGCCCATGACCCCAAAGACAGTGGTCAATCCCATGGAGATCAGGAACAGGAGCATGCCCCAGGAGAGACCGTTCAGGAGATTTACAAGAAATCCTTCCACTTACTGCCTCCGAACAATCGTGTAGTTCGTACCCTTCTTTTGCAAACCTCTATTTGAAAGCCGCTCAACAGTAATCTACTGCATCTTGCAACCTGTCTCTTCAACAGGCGGCGTGATGTCTTTTCCCAAAAAGCTCTTGGTTGGCTTGAGAATTCTAATCGGGTAGTTGGGGTCCGCCGCAGTCTTTCCCCAGATCCCGTCGGTCACGGCCTGATGGTCTTCCGGGCGTATGGTGACCTGCCCAACGGGAAGCTTCAATGACAGCCCTTCAAGAGCCTTTACGATCTTCTCTTTGTCCGTAGATCCCGCTTTCTTTACTGCGTCAGCATAGGCCTTGACTGCCGCATAGGCCCCGTGGGCGTTGTAAGACGGGTATACGTTGTAACGCTCCTTGTACGCATTGACGAATGCCTTGTTCTCAGGTGTGTCATTCCCCAGGAACCAGTAGCGGGTTCCGACCCAGACTCCTACAGGCATCTTCTCTTTCAGCGAAGTCAGGACCTCGGTCGCAGCCCCCAGCGACATGAGGACGTCGAACTTGCCGTCAAAAAAGCCCATGTCGGATGCCTGACGCACAAAATCAATCAGGTTGCCTCCCCAAAGAGATATGAAAACCCCTTCAGGTTTGGCATTCATGACCTTGCTTATGTAGGGCGAAAAGTCGGTTGTCTTTGTAGGCGCAAAAGCCGCTTCCGATGTGGAAGAAAAGGTTACACCGGGCTTCTTTGCCTTCAAATACTTTTGAAAGAAATCCCAGGACTGATAGCCGAATTCATAGTCCGGGGCGATTGTAGTCCAAGTCTTAGCCTTCATTTCCGAGGCTATCGTCGCTGCCATAGCCATGTTTTGATCTTCGCTCAGAGATATGCGGAATGTGTACCTGCAGCATTTCTTGCCCGTGATCTCAGGGGTAGCTGCATGGGTCACTATCAGAGGCGTCGCAAGCTCTTTCATCAACGGACCTACTGCTGCGGCCGACCCGCTGGAATCCAATCCGATCACCACATCCACTCCATTCTCGTAGACAAGCTTCCGGACCACTCGAATTGCCACGTCCGGCTTGCCCGACTCATCCTCATACACGGCCTCTATCTTTCGTCCGTCAATCCCGCCGGCCTTGTTGACCTCGTCGATCGCCAGTTGGGCTCCATTCTTTGCAAACTCGCCATACACAGCCAACGGTCCTGACATGATATAGGCGAATCCCAGTTTCACCGGTTTTTGAGCTAGAACTGCTGTGGGCCATACAATGACGGCTGACATCAGGGCCAGAACCGTCATACCAAGCAAGAACCTCCTCATTGCATCCTCCTCGCAATAATTGATCAGATCACCACGCGGATAATTCCGGTCGTGATGCGGATCGTTCGACTTCCAACTGCCATGTTGCTAAAGGACCCGACGATAGATCTCCTCCGCGTCCTCGATCTTCAGTTCACGTGGATTGTTGGCCAAAAGCCGCGTCACTTTCATCACACCCCGTGCCAGGGCCGGGATATCCTCTTCTTTGACTCCGAATTCTCTCAGGTGGCCAGGGATCTTTAGATCTGTTGCTAGGGTTTGGAGGGCCTCGATGAAAACCATCGCTGCCTGGCGGTCATTGAGCCCACGGCCGTCTTCTCCAAATACCTCTGCCATGTGCGCAAATTTCGACAGGTTTCCCATCATGTTGAATTCCATTACCGGCACCAGCATAACGCTGTTGGCAACGCCGTGCGGTATATGGAATTCCGCGCCGATAGGATAGGCGAACGCATGCACGGCAGTAACCCCCGCATTTGCGAATGCCATCCCTGCCAGCATGCTCCCCTGAAGCATGCTGTCTCTGGCTGCCAGGTCCGATCCGTTTGCGTAAGCAGTTCGAATGTTTGGGATGATCAGCCTCATTGCCTCAAGAGCCAGCGCATCGGAAACAGTATAGGCATTCTTTGAAGTGTAAGCCTCAACGGCGTGTATCAAGGCGTCCATCCCGGTGGCTGCAGTAACGGCTGCCGGCAGTCCTAAAGTCAGTTCAGGATCCAGAATAGCCACAGAGGGAAACAGATGAGGGCTCACAATCCCCTTTTTCAGCTTGTCCTCATGATCAGAAAGAATGGCTATCGGTGTGACTTCGCTGCCTGTGCCGGCCGTTGTGGGCACCGCTATGGTTGGCACGCCCCGCTTCGGTACCAAATCGATGCCGAAGTAGGAATTCACCTCATCCAGATTGGTGACCAGTATCGCTGCCACCTTCCCGATATCCAGGGCCGAGCCTCCCCCAATGGCGAGGACAAGATCCGCCTTCATTTCCTTCGCACGAACTGCGGCTTGAGCCGCAGTCTGGTATGGGGGATCCGGTTCCACGTCATCGAAACGCTTTACCGAAATCCCCGCCGCGTTCAAAAGCCCCTCTACACGACCCACGATACCTGTCTTGACCAGGTTGTGATCGGTTACGATCATAACCCGCTCGCCATCTAGTCGCTTGACCTCATCCGCAATCTGATTAAGCGACCCAGGCCCCATAAGGATTCGTGGCGCCGTCTGGAACGTCTTCACGCTATTCATCGCTGTCCACCATTTTCATCTGATTTCGCTCGGAACTTGTATGCTTGGTACAAGGAAATAGACACTCTCCATAGCCTACCAAACAAGGGGACCAAAAAATCACCTCGGATTACTTCTTACGGAAATCCTTGGGCGGCAGGAGGTCTTCCGCCTTGTATATCTTCCACTCGCCCAACATGCGTTGGGCCGGTGGGAACTTATCATTGGGCACGGTCACCCCGATTGCCTGAACCTGAACAATCTGGTGCGATGCAGGGTCGATGTACGAAGCGAAATCCTCAGGATCTTCGGGAAGCTTGATTTTCAACCCTTCAAATGCCTTAACCAGGGCTTCGGTATCATCGGGATTGCCCACCTTCTTTACTGCCTCGGCGATGGCATAGACGCCTGCATAAGCCCCTTCCGCAGCATAAGTTGGGTACCGACCGGTGCGCTGATGAAATTTTGCCACGTACTTGCGGTTAAGCTCGTTATCCGGCCAGTTATTGTGATGCCGAGCACTGAGCACCAACCCCAGTGGCAGTTCCGAGCCCATTGCCTGCATCACTTCGTAATTACCGCCGGCGTCGGGATGGAAGTAGAGCATCTTGGTAAAAAGTCCATACGGTAGAGCCTGCTTAATGAAAGCTACAGTGTCCCCGCCCCAGAAACCGCTTACCAGAATGTCAGGTTTGTCCTTCATAATGGCGGTTATAAAAGCCGTGTAGTCAGGCGCCGAAAGCTTGGGCCAGTACTCGCCAACTGCCTTATACTTAACGCCAAAACGGTCCAGGTTGTACTTGAGTTCCTCCCACTGGTCGTGACCGTAGGCGTAGTCCGGCCCTATGTAAGCTAGGGTTTCCCAAGGCTTAGTCTGCTTCAGTTCCTTTAAGTAAAGAGCGCCCGCTGCCATCGACTGGAAGGTGTTGTTGGAAACTCGAAAGTAATAGGGCTGCAATTTGTCCGTAGTGAGCTGCGTGGAAGCATGATCCGTGCCGATGAAGATCTTTTTGTACTGCTTGGAAATCTCCGTCACCGCCAGGCCCACCGCAGAGCTTACTACTCCGAAAAGAAAGTGGACCTTGTCTTCCGTGATGTAGCGCTTGGTGACTCTCACTGCATAGTCGGGCTTGGCTTTAGTGTCGGTATTCAGGAATTCCAACTTGTAGCCGGCTACACCACCGGCGGCGTTGATTTCCTCCACTGCCATCTCGGCCGCGTCCACAGAATCCAGCCCGTATTGGCCGGGCCGGCCGGTCATGGGGAACATGGACCCAATTTTTATGACTTTTTCCTGAGCGACCGCTGCGACGGGAGCCAGAACCAGGCCCAACAAGGCCAGTAAAATCAATGCAAAAGACGCTTTCTTTAGCATGCTTTTTCTCCTTTGCTCTAGATTGTCGTGTTATAAGGCGGTGGAATTGTTACCGTGGTGATGGTAGGTAAGAGCAACAAGCGTGCCACTGGTCAGCCGGCAATCGAATCGGCTGAATCTACTGACGAAACGAGGAGAGCGGACGGCTGGTCAGTGTTGCGTTTCTGCGACAGGCAATTGCCTGTCTTACTCGTTGCGGAGTCTTTAACTAATATAATTTAATCCTTACGTGATATTGCATTATTGCTATGCTGTTGCATATTTGCGTCACCAGGATCAATGCCATATCTTGCCATCTTCCGCCATAGCGTGGCAGGATGAACCGCAAGGGCGCGAGCAGCCGACGCCACGGTTTCATGCCTGTGAAGAGCCGCGGATATCAGCCGAGCTTCGACGGCTGCAAGCGCCTCCTTGAGGCTGCCCCCACCATCGAGCGACTCAAGCAACATTGGTGTCGACTCTTTCAATTCTCGCGGAAGGTCGCTCTGGCAAATCAGATCCGCGTCACTCATAATTATCATCCGTTCCATGAGGTTTATCAATTCCCGAACATTGCCCGGGTAATCATAGCGGAGGAGACTGTCCAGGACTTCCGGTTCCATGCGCTTCCGGAACCCCATCGTTAGACCAAACTTCTCGAGTATGTTCATTGCCAAAGCAGGGATATCCTCTCTCCGCATTCTCAGGGGAGGAATCTGAATGGGAATGACATTAAGTCTGTAATACAGGTCTTCTCGGAACCCGCCGGTGCGAACCAGCTGCATGAGATCTTTATTGGTGGCGGCTATGAGACGAACATCAACAGAAGTGGGCTTCGTGCTTCCTACTCGGGTAAAAGTCTTCTCCTCGATTACCTGCAACAATTTGACCTGCATAGCGGGAGTGAGGTCACCTACTTCATCCAGAAACACAGTGCCGGTGTGGCCCACTTCGATGAGTCCCGCCTTTCCTTCGGGCGCCGCTCCAGTGAAAGCCCCTTTGGCGTAACCGAATAGTTCACTCTCCATGAGCGACTCAGGTATGGTTCCACAGTTGATCTTGACGAATGGTCGCTCTTTTCTGGCGCTCATGAGATGGATAATGCGGGCGAGCATGCTCTTTCCTACGCCCGATTCCCCGTACAGAAGCACCGAGGTGTCCACGCCGGCGACCTTCACGGCCTTTTGCATCACTTGGCTCATGGAACTGCTCTTGATGACCATATCTTGCAGCGCGTGTTCGTATTTTTCCTGTTCCAGGATGGACTGGTGAAAGCGTGTGCTCAGACGCCGGCTTTCCTCGAGTTCGGCCCTGAGTTTATTGAGTAACGTTATGTCGCAAACCGTCGTCACCACCAGGGCGATGGCGCCTTCGTCATCGAAAATGGGAGTGCCGGTCACCATGACCTGCTTGTTCCCTTTAATGTTCTGCATGAGCGTGACTTGAGTCTTCTTCTCCAAGACCGCCAACGTCACGGAATGATCGAACACCTTCTCGTTCACCAAGTCTCGCATATTTCGGCCGATAACGTCCTTGCGTGAAAGCCCGGCGATACGCTCGTAAGCGCTATTTACTCTAATGGTATTGGCATTCCCATCCGTGATGTAGAAGCCGTCGTACGAGGACTCGAAGATGGCTTCCAACTCCCGATGGAGTTCCTTGTACCCTTGTAATTCCGAGATAATGGCCTCGTATTCGGAGATATCCTGAAAAACGCTGATCACCCCCACAACACGGCCATCCATGACAATCGGGTTGCGATTAGCAATTATATTGGCATGAGGCAGGACTATTCTTCTTCCAATTTGCGGTCGCCCGGTTTCGAGTATGTCTTTCAGGTCGGGCCAGGTTTCCGGCAAAATCTCTGAAAAATGAAGGCCTATGGGTGAGCCTTGTTCACCGCGCAGCATGCGGGCAGCCGCCTGATTGTACACGACTACAACCCCACCGGCGTCAATGATTACTATTCCATTGTACGAACAATCGAGAATGGAAACAAAAAGTGAGGGGATCCGATAAAGATCCTGGACCGAAAAATTTTGCATCTCTCACGTTCCGTCCTGCTAAAGCCGGCCGGCAGAATCATTTCACCGACACTACAGGGCAGTGGGCATGTAGAATAATGTAACGAGCGTTGGATCCGAAAATCATTTTCTCCACTGCGGACACTTTTTTCAAGCCCACCACGATCTCGTCTACTTCATTGTCCAGGGCAAACGTGACAATATCCTCTCCCGGACTCAACCCGCGAACGAGAAGATGGGTTTCCACCTCAATTCCGCTTTCCAAAAGGAATTGTCTTGTATACTCCAATTCCTCTTCGCAATGTCTGATCCGATCGACGCCGGTGCCCGATTCGAGAGACGTGACAACGTAAACAAAAGCCCCAAATGCCTGAGCATGTTTCTTGGCTAAATTCAAAGCCTCTTTCGATGGACCCGATCCGTCGTACCCGACGAGGATTTTCATAAATCCCGATCTCCTCAAATGCTTCTTCAATAGGCTCTATCAAACCACAAGATAGCGCTTAACCACTTCTTCATTGGACCAAATAGCGTCTATGCTCCCTTCATAAGCGACTGAGCCTTTCTCAATGATGTAAGCCCGGTCGCAAACTTTGGCGCAAAATTTGAGGTTCTGATCTGCCAATAAAATTGTCATACCACGGCTGCGTATCTCTTGAATAGTCTCCACGAGCCTGCGGCGCACCATGGGAGCCAGCCCTTCGGATGGTTCGTCCAACAGGATCAAGCTAGGATTCATCATCAGAGATCTGCCAAGGCTCAACATCTTCTTCTCGCCGCCGGAGAGGCTTGCGCCTTTTTGCCTGCGGCGATCAGCTAATACAGGGAAAAGCTCCTCAACTTTTTGCCTGGTCCAATACCCTGAACGTTTGCAAACACGCCGGGCGATCTCCAAATTCTCTTCGCACGTGAGGTCCGGAAAAATACGTAAATCGTCCGGTATATAGCCCACTCCAAGATGCGCTATATCGTACGGCGGCAATTTATTGATCTGTTCGCCCTGAAAATGGATGGAACCATTCTTGGGAGGAGTCAATCCTATTATGGAACGGAGTGTTGTGGTCTTGCCCATCCCGTTCCGGCCCAGAAGCGCCACTGATTCCCCGGCTTTGACTTCGAGCGAGATATCCTGGAGCACGTGGGAAGTACCATAATAGGTGTTGATTCGCTTCACTTGCAACATCATACTGTCACCTCTTCGCCGAGGTAAACTTCACGCACTTGAGGATTCATTTTGATTTCATCCGGTGGTCCGTCCGCGATTATTTCCCCGCGATGTAGAGTAATCACCCTTTCCGATAACGAGAAAACCACATCCATATCGTGCTCGACTATGACGAAAGTAACATCTCCGGTGTTGGCAAGCTCCCGGATATTATGAAGAAGTTTTGTTCTCTCCAGGGGATTCATCCCAGCTGTGGGCTCATCCAGGAATAGCAGCTTAGGTTTGGCCGCGAGAGCAATCGCCACTTCCAGCAAGCGCTGGTCCCCGTGAGACAGGGCGTTGGCAGGCATTTGCGCTTGATCCAAAAGCCCGACACGGTCCAGCACGCGCTCCGCGTCAGTAGAGACTTCGATATCATTTGTGACCGCTTTCAGCATCCTGTGAGCCCTCTTCTTGAGTGAAAAAATCGGGATAGCCACATTTTCAAAAAGGGACAGATTGCTGAATACATTTACCACCTGAAAGGATCGGCACAATCCTTGTCTCACTCGAGTATGAACAGGTTCATTCGATATATCACGTCCTTGAAACAATATCTCTCCCGAATCCTGGGGTAGAAAACCACTCAAGACATTAATGAGAGTCGATTTGCCTGCGCCATTGGGTCCGATTACTGAAGTAAGCACACCGCGCTGGAGAGAAAAATCCAAATCCTTCGCAGTTACGACCATTCCGAAGGCTTTATTTAGTTTACGTACTTCCAGCAAGGTTTCAGGCATATTAGTACTTCCTATCAGCGCAGCCGGCTAATTCGCGAATATCGTTTGAGGAACTCTGCAGTCGATCCAACAATCCCGCCCCGGAATCCCATGATGATGGCAAGCAGGATTATCCCGAACCAGAACATCCAATTGTGAGTAAAACGCTCAACAACTTCTCGCAATACTACGAAAACAATGCTCCCGACCAATGGCCCTGAAAAAGTCTGCAAACCACCAATGAGGCTGACCAACACGGGCTCCGCAGAGCGACCCCAGTGGGCGGCAAAAGGAGTAATATTGCTTTCGAGCAAAACAGCTAGAGCTCCGGCGAGCCCGGCGAATGCCCCTGACACTACAAAGGCCCCAAGGCGATACGCCTTTACTGCCAATCCCGCAAATTCGGTTCGGATATGATTTTCCCTGATGCCGGCAAGAACCAGTCCAAACGGAGACCGATAAATGCGATAAATCAGGAATACACTCAACAGAAAGAAGAAAAGCACGACAAAATAATATTGAAACTGCGTCTTAATAGAAAAACTGAACAATCCTAAAGAAATGGAGGAGCGGGTAATCCCGTAAAGCCCGTCATCTCCGCCTGTAACACTTCGCCAGTTCCACATGAGAGAAAAGACCATCATGCCGAAGGCCAAAGTGAGCATCGCGAAATAAATTTCAGTGTGCCTCACTGAAAAGAATCCAATAAAAAGCGCCAACACAGTGGCTGCGGCGATTCCGACAAATATTCCGAGCAGCGGATGCGGATAAATATGAATCATTGAAAGGGCGAGTCCATACCCGCCTGCGGCGTAAAAGGCAGCATGGCCGAAGGACAGCAATCCGGTCCTGCCCAAGAGGAGATTGTACCCCAGGGCGAAAATTGCGAGAATCATGACTCGCATTGCAATATACAGGATGAATGGACCTGAAAATAAGCCGATTGCCAGAAGGGTGGCCAAGCAGAGCCCCAAAAAGAAATATGTCCGGTATCGATTCATGTGTTCGCCTCTGCAAAAAATCCCTGCGGTCGCCACAATAGGACGACAGCCATAAGAATAAATATCAGGAACATATCCAGCATCGGTATGAATCTTGTTCCAAAAGAGTTGAGGAGACCGATTACCAGCGAACCTAAGAACGCTCCCCGAAGGCTTCCCAATCCGCCGATCACAACAACGACGAAAGCCTCAATGATGATGGCTTCACCCATCCCCGGGGTAATCAGCCCCACGTACGGGACAGCGAGCGCCCCTCCCATTGCAGAAAGCCAGGCACCGAACATGAAAACCGCTGTGTATAATATCGGCACTTTGATGCCGATAGCCGATGCCATTTCGCGATCGGACGCCGCGGAGCGAACAATTCGACCCCACCACGTCTTTTCCACCAGCCCATAGAGACCCAACGCGACAAGTGGACCGACAGCTATGATAAAGAGGTTATATACGGGGAAATTGCGTCCCAGAATCGATACTGAACCGGACAAGCCCGGAATTGTGGGCGAGCCTATGGACCCGGCGCCCCAGATCATTTTGACCAGGTCGTCGAAAATCAGAACCATCGCAAATGTCAGGAGGAGTTGGTACGGGAGTTCCAAATGATAAACGTATCTGAGCAGAAATCGCTCCATTGCGTATCCTACAGCAGCCACGACCAAAGGACCGAATACAAGCCCCAGCCAAAAATTGCTGCCCATGTATTTTAGGACAGTGAAACATACATAGGCACCTAGCATATAGAAGCTGCCGTGGGCGAAATTCAACACCCGTAGCACTCCGAATATCAGGGTCAGTCCGCTGGCAACCAGCCAGATGAACATTCCCGTAGAGATCCCCGCAAGGCAAACGTGTACGAGAGATTGCAGCATAGACTACTCCCCTCTTCCGCATACCTCCTCAGAATCCCTTTCCAAAGGGGACAGAGGGATTTCAATACTGGATCAAAATCCCCCCTCTTCCCTTCTAGCTGGGAGGGAGAACATATAGGAGATATACCGTCCGGTCACACCTGTCTGAGAGCGATCCGACGTTAAGCCTTAAACGGCGGTTTCGTGTTGTCACCAGTGAATGGCGGCCGATTGAAACATTCTTTTGCAGGGACCACTACCTGCTTCCCCATGATCTTGAACGGATACTTCGGGTCAGACTTGGTCAATCCCCAAGGTACCTCATACATTGCCTGGTGATCTTCTTTCCGGAAAACTCGTTTGCCGCCGGGGGAATCGAGTTCCATTCCTTCCAATGCTTGAACTACCTTGGCCGTTTCCTTGGAGCCGGCCGCCTCGACCGCTTTCTTAAAAGCGAACATCGTCGAATAAGCAGTTTCAGAAACGTAAGCAGGATAATGATTCCATCGCTTCCGGAAACGAGCCACCCAATCGTTATTTTGCGCGTTATCCGGATACAGGAAGAAATATCGGCCTGAAATCCAAATATTATCAGGCATCTCGGCTCCGAGCCCCTCCAGGACATCCATAGCAGCTCCTACGGGCAGCATAACGTGCTTGATCTTATCAAACATTCCCGCCTGATTTGCCTGCTTCATCATACTGATTAGTTCCCCGGCCCATTCCACGGAATATAGCCCTTCAGGTTTGGCATCCATAATCGTGTTTATATGGGATCGGAAATCCGTCGTCCCAAACGGCGCCCACGACTCGGCTGTGAACTGAACTCCGGGTTTAAGTTTGCTGAGTGTGTCTTTGAACATGCTCCAGCAAGTGTATCCATATTCGTACTTCGGGCTTATGGTGGCCCAGGTGTTGGCAGGCAGGTCCTTTGCAACGAATGCCGCCGCATTGCCGTCCTGATAAGTGGGCGAGCAGATGCGGAACATCTGCTTGATGCCTTTCTTGAAGACCTCTTCCTCAGTCAGCTTTTCCGTTGCGGCATGGGTAACCATCATGATCCGATCCAACTCACCCATTACAGGAGCGACGGCCAACGCCTGACCTGAAGAGTCCACCCCCGCGAGAAAGTCGGCCCCCCAACTGTCCACAAAATAACGAGCATTCTGGACACATGCCGGCGCAGCGAGTGTGGAATCCCGAAATTCCATTTCTATCTTGTTACCGGCAATTCCTCCCGCGGCGTTAATCTCTTCTACGCCCATTACGGCGCCCATTTTGTGGAATTCTCCATACCCGGCGAGAGTGCCGGACAGGACCGCCTGATACCCTATTTTAATCGGTCCTTTTATTTGCGACGTGGCTGCCCATAATCCCACAGGTTTCATGACTCCAGGTCCCAACGCCGCCGCCGCCGCTGTCACGAAACTTGCCTTCAAAAACTCTCTGCGCGTCCTCCCATGCCTACCCATATGACTCCTCCTTTCTTATCGGCCGGATTTATATCCGGGATTTCTCTTGCTCATCTAATTGCATATGAGGACCACCGGATCTGATTCCCGCTACATTTAGACGGGTTTAATGCTTACCAGATGGTCCATCCCCCATCAATGAAGATGGTCTGACCAGTAATGAAATCCGAAGCTCGAGAAGCCAGAAAAATAACGATTCCCGCAAGTTCCTCGGGTTGACCCCAACGGCCCATAGGAGTCCGATCAACAATGAATTGAAAACGTTCGGGATCGTTTCTCAGCTGTGCCACCAAAGGAGTTTCGAAATAGGTTGGTCCAATCGCGTTGACTCGGACGCCTTGCTTAGCCCATTCCAAGGCCATAACTTTAGTCATCTGGATGACTCCCCCTTTACTGGAGGCATAAGCAAGCTGAGTCGGAAGAGCAACAGTCCCTAGAATGGATGCCATATTGATTACTTTCCCATAACCCCGGGATAGCATGTCAGGGACCACCGCTTGCGCCATCAGAAAGTAACCCTTTAGATTCGTGTTAATGACAAGATCCCACTCATCAGGAGAAAGTTCGAGCACAGGCTTTCGTATATTGACACCGGCATTATTAACAAGAATATCTATATGTCCGAAGCAATCTAATGTAGCCTTAAGGTTCTCATGAATTAGAGCCTTATCCAAAACATCGACGCAAAAAGCTTCGGCTTTTCTACCCAGGGCCTGTACTGACAATTTTACATTTTCGAGATCTTGCTTATTCCTGGCGTAAAGCGCAATATCCGCGCCTGCGCTGGCGAGCGCTGCCACCACCGCTTTCCCGAGACCCTTGGATGCACCTGTAACCAATGCTACTCGGCCGGAGAGATCAAAGAGATCTTTATTCATGAGACTGTCCTTAGAAATAGCGTTTTCTCATCGTATTCCAGATCGTCCGTGGCAGCTCATTTTCCGCCACCGTTCGATAATTGAAATTGTTTCCTTGTATTGATATGCGCCTGGGCCTGGTTTGTGACTCCGGAAATTGCTCTTCGAGACACGCTCGTGCGCATCCGTTTACCAGGATCAGCCAATCGGCTTGATCGTCTTTGCAAAGGATCGGGTTTATACCGGCCGATTCAATAAGCTGTTTCAACTGAGTCACCAAGGAGCCACGATCTATTTCTGGATTGCAGCCTCCGCAGTATTGGATCTGGAGTTTTATGGTAATCACCGATATTTCTGAAATGGCCGAGAGCCACTACTATTCTATAACGCGGAGCCTCCCTGCCCCCGAGTCAAAAACACATGGTTCCCGCACAGTCCCGGGGGGACATCGTACATTCGGCCGGCATTCATAACCGGTTTTTCTAAATCAGCAAAAATCTGAATCTCCTGCGCAGGGGCACCTGACGTATTACGATTTCACTCGTTCTTCCAGGGACTCAACGTCCTCTCCGGTCGAGGCTGGACGAAGAATCGCGTGGCTACTCTCAGAAGCTGCTGCAGGATCGTGACCGACCTTTATCTTAACGCTCGGACCTGTACCTGTCGTTCTTGATTTCTCTAGCTACAGTCTACCGGCACCCGAGTCTGCCGTTAGTAAACCGCATCTGCGTTCTGGCACGCTGTGTGCGCCTGAAAAATAATAACTTCGGCAACCCCTTCAGCCACAGGCGGCCAAAGAATGTCATTGCGAGCGGAGCGAAGCAAGCTCTGTTCTCATGCTGCTGCCGAAATCCGAGATTGCTTCGTCGCTTCGCTTCTCGCAATGACAAGTGGGGGCCTGCCACTGCGACCGCTTAACCCGACACGTCTCATTGCGACCCCATTGAAAAACGGGGGAAGCAATCTCGCAGCTTCGGGGATTTCTTTCCCGCGAGCACGGGATTTCGCTCCTTGCAATGACAATCCACGCCCCTCCTAACTGGCGGCTTACGCTTGTTGTTATTTCTTATTTGACTGACCGACCACCCCAGTGCAAATCTTTACCTGGTTTTCACTGATTTTCTTTTGAGTCTCTCGCCAGTGTTCCTCTTCGGTTTTCCCTATCACCTTCTCGAAATTCTCATCTTTTCGTATACCGGCTATGGTTTCCGCTAACTCGCGTTTCTTTTCGATATTGCTGCGACGGGCGATTATTATCTTCTGGGCCGCAGGGGACCCTGCACCGTGCATGGCTTCAGGCAATCCAGCGCCTACCGACATGTTTTCTATGAGCCGTAGCATTTTTATAATATCACGGACATCCACTCCCGCTTTGCCCGCAAAATACTCGGCAACCATTCCGCCGATTTCGGGGTTATTCAAGTCGCTTTCAGCAGGCAGAGTTATGATCTTTCCGCCGGCAATATCCTGGGCAATTCGCATCCATTCGTAGACCATGCGGGTTATGTTAAGTTTTGTGACGCTCGCAAGCAAAGGATTTACACTATAGGCGCCGGATGCAGTACGATGACCTTCGTACGAACAGGCCAAACTGCACGACCAGCATGTTTCAGCCATAGCGATAATTTCGGTGAGTTTATCGAGAATATGCGAAGCCTTTGCAAGCCCGTGAGCGTCTGCCAGCCACTGCGATCCTCCGCAGACTACATCGGCAAGACCGACCTTGCAACCGCCATAATTGGCGCGATGATGACCGGCGAATGTCTCCACCAATTGCCCGGTGAAGTCATATTCGCCTGCCATGAAAACCCGCTCCCACGGGATAAAGACCTTTGTGAAAGTTATTAGAGCCTCACCGCCCACATTTGCATATTTCGGATTGCCGGTGTCCAGAGGACTTTCCAGCCGGCGGCTGTCATTCGTCTGACGAGCAAAGATCAGCTTTATCCCCGGCGTGTTTACCGGGATGGCGAAGGAGACGGCAAAGTCCTTGTCTTCCTCGGTCATGGCCCTGGTTGGCATAGCAATGATCTCGTGAGAATTGATGACACCTGTTATATGCGCCTTTGCTCCGTTGACGATTATTCCGTCATTCGTTTTATCCAAGATATGCAAATATAAATTACGATTCGCCTGCTGACTCGGCTTGAGGTTTCTGTCTCCGCGGGCATCGGTCATAGCGCCTGCGGACATGAGATCGTTTTCCTGAACGTACTGCAGGAAATTCTTGAATCGTTGATGATATTCTGTCCCGTATTTTTGATCGATGTCATAGGAGATAGCATAAATAGCATTTAATCCATCGAAGCCTACGCAGCGCTGAAAACATGTGCCTGTTTTCTGCCCTAACAGGCGCATCATTCTGATCTTCTTCACCAGATCGTCTATACTTTGATGGATATGTGTGAACCGATTAATTCTCTTACCGGTTAAATGAGAGGTCGCGGTCATTATCTCTTCGTGCAAAGGATCGTGGGCCAGCTCATACGTGAGCGCCGCAGTATGCACGTGTGGCTGGAACATGGGTTCATCGACTACACTGTCAATTTTTTCTCCCATAAAATAGACTTCCGGCCGCAATTTCCGTAATGACTCTATGTATTCTTTCCCGGTCATCATAGTCATAACCGTTACTCCTTATTTGAATGCCTGTGGCTCCGGAAAGCCGGATCGTTGCTCAATTTTGCTACTTTTGTTCCTGCTGAAGCAGGGATCCGAATATTTTTCCAGCGCAAGTAGGAATCAGACTGAAGCCGGATTCTCTTCGCGACGCCTCCGACCCGGATCAAGTCAGAAGCGACCGTCTCATTAACCATTGAGATACAGGCAGCCCAAGAATGTCATTGCGAGCGGAGCGAAGCAATCTCTGTTCTCACACTGGCTGGCAAAATCCGAGATTGCTTCGTCGCTTCGCTTCTCGCAATGACAATCCACGCCCCTCCTAACTGAATGGTTACGCGTCTCATTCATCGATTCCTTGCTTTATGATTTTTCCTTGTCTCGCAAAGCCCTCCGCAAAAACTTTCCGGTCAATGTCTTGGGGATCTCAGGCACAAACTCGACCTGTCTAGGGTATTTGTAAGCAGCCATTCGGCTTTTACAGAAGGATATCAGATCCTCAGGAACAATTTCCTTCTCCATGCCATCCTTTAAGGCCACATACGCCTTTACCGTCTCACCCCGATACTCGTCGGCTATGCCTACCACAGCTGCTTCCCGAACCGCGGGATGCTGATAAATTACATCCTCCACATCACGCGGCCAAACCTTAAAACCAGAAGCGATAATCATGTCCTTCTTGCGATCAACAACATAAAACCACCCGTTTTCGTCCATTTTGCCGACGTCACCGGTGAACAGCCAACCATCCCTTATGGCTTCGTTGGTTTCTTCAGGTTTTTGCCAATAACCGGGCACAACCATGGGACCGCGGTCAGCGATTTCTCCTACATCACCCGGTGCCAGGTCTTCTGCTCCTTTTTCATCATCTACAATACGTATAACCGAGTTGGGGACAGGAACACCTACGGAAAGAGCCCCGCTCTCCTTATCAACAGGGGCCCTTTTTCCCCAAGGCACGATATGAGACGGCGAGGTCGTTTCCGTCATACCATATACATTGTGAAGATAAAGACCTGTAAGATCCTCAAACTGCTTGACAGTAGCCTCGGAAACCGGGGCCCCACCACTGTAGGCTTTAGTAAAGGAACATAAATTCCTTTTCTTGATATCAGGGTGATTTATCAATGCTATGTAGACAGTTATCGCGGCGACCGTCATGGTTACTTTCCAGCGCTCAATCAATCGGAGGGTTTCACCAGGATCGAAGCGGTAATACAGAACAAGCGGGATTCCGACCAACGACGCAACAGCCGAGTGAGCCACTTCACCTGTGACGTGAAATAGCGGAGCGACCCCCAGAACTACATCCGTTTCTTCAAGCTGCATCATGGACTGATATACCCGAGCGCTGAATGCGACGTTTCCATGAGTGTTCATCGCACCTTTAGGGCGGCCGGTGGTTCCCGAGGTATAAGTCAAATAGGCGATATCGCTGCTGGACACCTTGGCCATATCAGGTTTTTTTCCGGCATACTTTGCCAGGAGATAGGATAATTCCAATGCTCCTTCGACGGTGGTCCGCTTAATTCCTTGTAACAAACCGGGTATTTCAACCCCAGGTGGCAAGAAATCGAGAGGTGAAGTAGTAATGATCGTCTTCACTTGAGCTTCGCGCAAAAACGAGAGATCTAAATTTGCGGCGGTCTCTTGGAGGGTCAAAAATATCTTTGGCCTGGAATCCTCGCAAAAATAGGCGAGTTCTTTCTCCTTGTACATAGGGTTCACTGGAACCACAATCGCCCCGAGCTTCCATGCAGCATAAACACTTATGAGAACTTGCGGCACATTCTGAAGGTCCACAATAATGCGATCACCTTGAGTTAGCCCGAGATCATGAAATCCCACAGCCAGTGCATCCGACAAACGGTCCATCTCACCGTACGAAATTACGTGGTCAAAGTAATAAATAGCAGGAGCTTCGGGACGGCGTGTTGCAGAAACTTTGAAGTCCTCTATTGGAGTAAATCCTGCGGTATCCAGATCCGGAGGAACCCACGTTGGATAAGAACTGAGCCAGGGCCTTTTTTGATAGATCGACATTCTTCTGTCTCCTTACTCAGTTATCTCCGCCTGTGCATTTGAGGACTTGACCGGTCACATACTTGGAGGCATCTCCGGCCAAGAACAACACGGCATCCATCAAATCTGTTACTTCCCCCAACCTTCGAGCCGGGATCTGCTCCACCAGATTGTTAGCTAATTCTTTTTCAATTTGTGACGGACGAGTTGTTTTGATGAACCCCGGCAAGATGCAGTTCACATTCACCTGATGCTGTGCCACAGTTTTCGCTAGAGTTTTTGTCAAGGCAATAATTCCGCCCTTTACGGTTTCGTATCGAATGGGGTTGGCAAATTTGTCCCATGACCATGGCGCCAAATAAATGACTCGTCCTGCGGATCTCTTGGACATCTCCTCATATAATGTCGGCGCAAGATTCTGTGCATATGCCAGATTTTCTTCCAGACGACGGCCCGCTGCCGCTCTCTCGTCTGTCTTTGCTGTAATCTTTAAATTACCTATGCCCATATCATGTATGCAGATATCCACGGGCCCAAATTCAGCTTCTATTCTTCGAAATAGCTCAGGTGTCGGAGGTCCTTTGTCCTTTTCGGCAAAATAGGTAACGTTTTTGCCGTCTGCTGGAACGACAGGATATTCTCTTTTTTTGCGAACAGTATTCAAATGCGCTACCACGCGGACCGCATGTGAAGCAAGAAAAGAAAGCACAGCCGTCCCCAAGAATGTGCCGGCGTTTATCACGAGGACTGATTGACCCGTCAAGGGGCTTAAATTGTCACGATAAGAGGTGCCATGCGGCTCCTGGACGAGAGATGCCTTAAACAGAAGACTCAAAATCGATTCTTCCATTTCCAACGCCGTGGCATACCCCCGGAGATCCCAGCGTTTGAGCACCCAAGCATCTACCATCGATTTAATAAGGTTCGATATGACGCGAGGGTTGCAGTCCTTGAGCACTCCCTTCGCTTGACACTCTTCGATCACCGCTTCAAATAATTCCAGATGCCCTCTTTCTTTCCGCAGCAGATTCCTCAAAAAAGGCTTATCCAGAATATGACCTTCCTGGTAGATCAGCATTATCGCATCGGCCAATTGATCCATGGTATTAAATTCAGCTCGGATCATACGCCTGAATTTTTCCATGGGATCTCGAATATTTTCGATGCTCTTCTTAATAGCGGCCATAGCGGAGCCGGCCGCAAACTGGTGGATCAAAAAGAAAATATCTTCTTTTGTTCCGACGTAATCATAGATATTTCCCTGGCTGAGTCCTGATTCTTCGGCCAGATCTCTCAATGTGGTTTTGTGGAAACCTTTTTGCGAAAAGAGTTTGATGGCCGCGAGAACAATCTGCTCCCGACGTTTTTCCACCAATTCCGGGTTCTTGACCGTTGTGGGGACGACGCTTGCGGACACGAATTTCTTTCTTGTTTTACCGACCGGTCGCTCACATTCCGAACAGTCACTCATGCTATTCCATATTATGAAAGGGAGTCAACAGAAATTCGCTAATTAATCTTCAGTGTGGATTCGCCGTAGGCGCAATGACAGAATAGCCCCTAATACAGACACACCGACGGCCAGAAGAAAAGGACCCTGGAAAGACTTTGTGATATCTGCCAGGTACCCGCCGATCCAAGGACCCAGGGCCTGCCCTATTCCAAAGAACAGCGTGATAAATCCCAAGCCTGCCGGGGCCAGCCTTGGCCCCACATAATCACCAGCGGTTGCAGCCATTATGGTCGGAATGCTCCATGCAGTAAGTCCAAAAAATACAGCAGACAGAATGAAACCCGCCTTAAATTGCAGTGTTGCCATGATCGCGTAAGAAATGGCGAGAACGATATAGGCCAGGGCCGCGCCCCATCCGCGGCCGAGCTTGTCTGACAGCCAGCCCCAAATAACTCCGCAAAAAATGCTTAACAAGCCGACCCAAAACCATAACCCTCCAGCTTCTGCTGAGGTCATTCCCATTTCTTTGCATAGATAAGCAGCGAAAAAGGTCATGTAGATGACGTACGAAAAACCATACATGAAATAAACAATTCCCAAATACCAAACCGGAGCCATTTTATAGATCCTGCCCCAATCAAGGGGCGCAGCCGTTCCCTTCGGTGGAGCGGCAACCACTGTATCTCCTTTGGCCCCGACCTGCTGCAACCCCATGTCAGCAGGCCGGCTTCGGATCAATATCGCGGCTATTGCAGAGATTACCAGCACCGCACCACCAAGATAGTACCAGGCAAAACGCCAGCCTTCCGTCCCGTACGCAGCCAATATCCCGGGCACGACGAGCCCGGCGATCATTGTGCCTCCACCTATCCCTGCAGAAACAATCCCCGTGGCAAAACCGCGACGTTCAACAGCGAACCAGGCAGAACCTAATGCCATAGCCGGGACATAGGATGCTCCATTGCCTAAGCCTGTCATCAATCTCATTGCAAAGGCGAAGCCGAAGGTTTCAGCTAATCCCGTCAATAGCATGGTTATTCCCATTAGAACTAGGGCCAAGGCAATCACCACCCGGGTGCCGAATCGGGCCGCGAGGAACCCGCCTATGATGGCCATCACAAGGTATCCAATGAAGTTGCCAGTACCCAGCAACCCTAGCTGAGTGTAGTTGAAACCAAGTCCATCTTTCATGGCCGGGAGAATGATCGTGTATGACATCCGGCCGAACCCGTGAGCCCCTATGGTTACCAGAAGACCAGTCAGAATCACTACCCAACCGTAATGGAACCGCTTGTCACTCATTTCCCCACCTCGCGTTTATGTGCCATGACTCGGAATGTGCGATCATATCCTGCCATTAAGCAAGGACGCAAGCAGATATATTCGAATTTGCCAATCCTTCAGTTATTCGGGATGTTGGAGTGAAGACGGAGCATCTTGCCCATCAATAGCGGGGAATCTGCAAATCCGACTTACCATTACTCTTCTCAGGGCGATTGATGCCTGCAATCCGCCAAGCGGCTGAATCGTATACTTGTTTTCCGAGGCTACATTGACTTTTGCGGTTCGGTTCTTTAACATAGTCCCGATCCACCGATTGTTCCGGGGGTAGGGAATATTATGAAACGCATTTTATTACTGGTAATGGCATGTTCTCTCTTGTTTTGTCAGTATAGTTGGGGACGTCAACCGCAGCCTGAACAATCTTCGGACAGCCTTTTTGATGTTGTTTCGGAGATCGTAATGGCTCCATGCCAATTATTGGGAGCGTGCTTAGGGCTTGGTCCAACCTACCCCGAGCGTCCGACCGGCTGCAGGCCGCAATGTGTGCCGGCGAAGCCTCGGTGCAAACGACCGCCGGCTCATCCCGAAACAAAGAGATCCATACCGGCCCCCAAACCTCCGACGGCCAGGTCCCGCACACCTTATGAACCGGAAGTGACGCCTGGAATTCGACCTCCGAGCGCGAGACCGGCTCCACCGCGGGTTGAAATACCCCGGGAAAGTCGCCGCACTCCGCCGCCTGCTGCAGCCCCGCCTGTAACCACGGCACCTCCTGCAACGATAACACCGCCCAAGGCCGGTCCCCCGGTCGCGGCCACTCCGCCGGTTCAGGCTGCGCCCCCGGCATCCCCGCAACCTCGGGTGCCGCCGCAAGCAACACCTCAGGCTCCGCCTCAGACTCCAACAGCAAAGGGAGCGCCGCCGAAACCATCAACTGTGGCTCCGCCTCCACGGGTGGTGGAAAGGCCGTCAATCCCCAAACCAAGCGAACCTAAGAAACCTGGAGTGTCTAAGCCGAAAGCGCCATGTGGGCCGGTCTACCCGGTCGTACCATATTATCCTTGGCCGTTTTGCCGGTGACATGGTCCAGAAGGAATAGTGGCAATTTAACCATTCCCGGCTTCATAGTCCTTTCAACTTATAGGTAATAGTGTGGTCTGGATCTTTTTGGTCGAGGTCAATTTCCGCTATCCCGCTGCGGACAAGCTCTTGGATTATTTTTTCCGCTTTGTTGAATGATATATCCATTTCAAGGGCTAGTGTCATGGCTGTCAATCTGTTTCCATATTTCATCGCAATGAGGATAGCTTCGTTAGTATTCTTCAATCGTGGACGCCATGTTAGGAGCGCGCTTCCACCACCGATCAAAGCTAGTGCAGCAAGAATCGTAGTTGATCCGGCTCCGGAAATCACATAAAACGGACAGGAACCAAGAATAAGAATGACACCAAACACTATCAGTGATCTGCCGGCCCATTTTCGTCGCGAGGCGCGGACCGCCTTTTCTTGTACCAGCCTCTCCAGCGCCTCTTGAGTGATGAGACCCTCTCGATAACTATGCTGCGGTTCTAACGGCTCGAAAGCATGGCGCTCAACTCTCTGTTTTGCTTTTTTACTCAGATCTGTGGTTTTATATTCTTCTTGCATACTTCCCTCATACTGCCACTATATCATATACTCACTTGAAAACGATTTTCCCGGGGAGGGGCTTGCATGAAACCGGACCAAGCTTACGAAAAATTATCCGAGCACGGCAGGCAATTAGCTTACTTGATCTCCGCCGGAGCTATTTTGGATTGGGACCAGCGCACCCAGATACCTCCAAAAGGGAACCCCTACAGAGTAGAGCAGTTAGCGGCTCTCGCGGGTACGCGTCACAGAATGATCACAGATCCCCTTGTGGGAGAATGTCTGGCGTCTATTGAAGGTACTACACTGGTTCAAAATCCTGAATCGGTGGAAGCGGTGAACATCCGGGAGTGGAGGAGGTATTACGACCGTGCGATCAAGATCCCGGAGCAGCTTGCCATTGCGTTGTCTCACGCGGCTGCTGAAGGACAATCAGTATGGCAGCAGGCCCGTCCCAAAAATGATTGGAAACTTTTTAGGCCTTACCTGGAAACCATAGTGCGTCTTAAAAGAGATGAGGCTCAAGCGGTCGGATTTGAAAAGGAACCGTACGACGCCCTGCTGGATGTGTACGAAGTTGGTGAGACCGCACAGAATCTGGAACCCTTGTTTGAGCGGCTGAGAAAAGCCTTAATGGACCTGCTCGCACATATTCAGGCCGGTTCCAATAGGAAAGACTCTGTCGTACATGGTTTTTTTCCGATCCAGGAGCAAAAATCGTTTTGTGTCGAAGTGGCCCGACAGATAGGTTATGACCTTGACGCAGGTCGATTGGACACTTCAGCCCATCCTTTCACTACCGGGCTAGGTCCGGAGGATACCCGAATAACGACTCGATATAGCGAGAACCATTTTAACGAAGCCTTCTTCGGAGTGATCCATGAAGCGGGCCACGCCATATATCATCAGGGACTACCGGTAAAATACTGGGGCGCCCCGATTTGTCGCCCTATTTCGCTTGGTATCAATGAGTCGCAATCCAGAATGTGGGAAAATATGGTTGCTCGTTCAGAAGCTTTCTGGCGGTACTTCTTCCCGAAAGCCCAATCCAAGTTCTCGTCCTTGGCCAGGGTTCCGCTCTCCACTTTCCTGTCTGCTATCAATGAAGTCAAACCAAGCCTGATAAGAGTGGAAGCGGACGAAGTAACCTATAATTTACATGTATTACTCCGTTTTGAGCTTGAGGTGGCGCTCATCCGAGGCGACGTTCAGGTAAATGATTTGCCGCAAGCGTGGAACGACAAGATGAAGCAGTATCTTGGACTGGTGCCTCCTGATTATGCACAGGGAGTGATGCAGGATGTTCATTGGTCCTCGGGCCTCATAGGCTACTTCCCGACCTACACATTAGGGAATCTCTACGCGGCGCAGTTCTTCCATCGAGCGAAGAGCGATTTGGCAGACCTGGAGTCATCCATATCCCAAGGAGATTTTCAACCTCTTTTGAGGTGGCTCAGGACAAATATTCATTCATACGGTTCTACATACATGCCGCGGGAGTTAGTAATTAAGGTCACAGGAAAAGATCTGGATCCCAGATTTCTGATCGAATACTTGGAGAATAAATACGGAAGCCATAGGAGCTTTGCCGATACTTGATTGCATGAAGCCGGGATATAGCTTGCTTGATCAGCGTGCGCTCCGGCCTGAATTGAATTGTCTGCCGGGCGTGAAGGTCGATGTAGTAGCAGAAAAGGCTCGCGAAAACGGATTCGCGAACGAGAGCAAAGAGAAGTGGCTGCCAAGTAATGATCGAGAAAGGCTGATCGACATTCTTGAAGCTATTTACTGTATAAAAATAGCCTTCAAGCGAGAGGGAAATTCCCGCCTTGATGAGATTATTCAGAAATTCAAGCCGCGCTACCCAACGCTGGGAGAATCTCGTGGCTGGAACCCACCTCTAATAACTCTGCATTCAATTGCATTTTTACCCGCGACGAAAAAGCTTGCTATTCGTAGATAGCTTGACTATATCCCCTGCTCAACAGCAACGTCAATCAGCTGCCTATAAACAGAGGAGATGTTTTTTGTTCCAATAATACCTGATATCTCCGATTGCTTGGAGCTTATCCTATTGGAGTCAAAAAATGCCGGTATCAAAATCGAGAAGGAAGAGTAAGAGAACCAAGAAGAAGCACGGCCCCAGTATCAGGCTCCTTGAGGACATAGTTGTGCTCGATCTGGGATCCGAGGAAGACCTCCTCGGCTACGAGAAGATGTCCGATCTGTTGTGTGACTTTGTTGAGCCCTATGTGCCGGAAGGGCTGTCGTTGTATCACTACAAACATGTGGTGGGACTGGCAGCTCTGGCATGGAATTTGTCTTTAATTCCCCAAGACGAGAGACGAGTCTTCCTCAGCCGCATGGCAACAGGCGTGACACCTGTTGATTACGTGGTAATGTATCTGATTGAAGAGCTGATTTATCGCAAGAAGCTGCACTTCGCGGAATATACCAGACTGATAACGAACTACCAAATTAGCGAGAGAAAGGGCAGCTTCTACGTGCAAGTGCAGTATATCGAATATGATGGATCGAGAAACCGAGCCTCCGAGCCAATCATGCCCGGTCCCTTTCAGGAGACCCGCCCAAAATCCAGTTGGTGGGCCATGTAAACCGGCCTCGACTGCCCCACCTGTGCGGAGAGTTCCTGAATCCAGGCGGTGAAACGCTCTGGGTCGAATTCGGGCCTACTCATCATTGTTTTCCGATGACAGCCTCGGTCGTCTACCGTCTCGTTCGCCGTAGATATTCAAGTCCGTTCGTCTTGTGCTCGCACATCCTAATTGACCATTGATTCAAAAAATTCTGCAATTTTCGAAGTCGATTCGTTCCACGTTGAATGTTCCTGATACCGATCGAGTGCATTTAAGCCCATCCGAAACAACTTTTCTCTGTCCCGGATTAGCTCATCAATAAATCCGGACAACGCTGCGACTTCTCCGGGACGGACCAAAAATCCATTTTCGCCGTGAGTAATAATCTCATGCGCGGCGCCCGCGGTCGAAGCAATCGATGGTAGTCCGGATTCCATGCCCTCCAGGTAAACCATGCCGAATCCCTCATACGATGATGGGACCACCAACAGATGACTCTTTCGATAATATCTTCTTAAGGTATCGCTGGTGACTACACCTAACAGAGAAACGTTTTCCGACAATTTGTTTTGTTCGATTTGTTTCCGTATCTCCTTGGCATAACGCTTATCCACAAATCCGC
The DNA here is from genome assembly GCA_052144015.1 of Desulfomonilaceae bacterium. Classification (GTDB taxonomy): domain Bacteria; phylum Desulfobacterota; class Desulfomonilia; order Desulfomonilales; family Desulfomonilaceae; genus DATJPW01. The sequence continues at coordinate 80,494 of JBKQRG010000128.1, read as the reverse complement.
CTATGACATCGAGCTTCCAGCTTTCTTTGGGCAGAACTGCCAAAGCACCGATTAAGGTATGCAGTTCTTTGCGTGGGATAAGATTGCCTACAAATAAGACTCGTAAGGGACCGGATTCAGAGGAACGAATCCTAACTTGATCCGCTGAAATGACCGGATGCAGCAAATTTCGACCCGGATAAGCCACCACTGACGGAGCATTCTGTCCGGTGAGAGCTTTGACGTCAGACCCGGTGGTATGGCTCACGAAAACGAACCCATCCACGCTCCTCAAATAGTCTCGTTCCACCCTGCGGTAGAAGTCGTTTTGCCATTGCGGTCGAGATTCCTTTGATCTTAGGTGATGCACTATCGAGACTATCGGATATTGCACATAATGCTTTAGTTTTTGATTCAATCTGAATAGCGAGGGGTGATTTAATTCGTCCTGGATTAATAAGTCCAACTTCGCAGTGGTGAGCGATCGGATGAAGCTTCCGGAAAAATTATCAAAAAGATGTCGAGCGTAACTACGCCAGGGGAGGGAAAAAATTTCCACTCGATCCCCTTTGGATTTCAAGTAATCGACTAGCATCCGGTCATAAGAGAATCCACCGGAAACAGTCTCCAGATTTCCATAAATTATCAGCCCCAAATTCAATTGCGTTCTCTTCGATATGAAGCCCAGGCAATCTGATTCTCCCAGATTTTAACAGTAAGCGCTCTAATAGTCTCCGCGTGGATCCTTTCGGATAAGGCTTCGCAGAAAAACTTCGATAGATGCTCTATGCTCGGGTTCAGCTCTTTAAATTCGGGTAATTCATTCAGAGTGCGATCACGATAGCGCGCTATCAATTCATCTAGTGCGGCCTCGATATCCACTATGTCAACCAAGTAACCATGGCGGTCCAACTCAGACCCTTCCAATTGCAGTTCCACTTTGTAATGGTGCGAATGGATCTCGTTCTCCCCGCCCCAGTCGCCGCCAAACAGCCAATGCCTACCTATGAAATCGCGCTCGACAGCCACAGTGAAAATCGGTCCCTTATAAGATGAACTCATTATACATCCTCGTACGTAAAAATCACTTGAAGCGCTTGGCCCGGATATTCGTGAAGCAAGGCATAAGCTTCCGCCGCGCTTGAAATATCGAACCGGTGCGTAATCAAATTTGACGGCCGAATCTCCGATAACATCTTCAGAGCTAACTGAAGACGACGGGACTTGGTCCACCGGCCGGTCAATTCCGGGGCCAGCTTGCTGACCTGTGAGCTTATGATCTTGATGCGGCCCCTATGAAAACGGCCTCCAAGATCCACAGCCGCTTTTTTCGCTCCGTACCAGGAACCGATCACTATGCGTCCGGAAAAGCCGGTGGCGCTGATCGCCAGATCCAGAGCTTCCGGACTGCCGGAAAGCTCGTATCCAAGATCCAATCCATTTTCAGAATTGGCCATACCAAGAGAGTCGCGAAGACGCGCAAGAACATCGGGGTCGCCCGGGTCTAAACATGCGCTGGCCCCAAGTTCTAACGACTTTTCTCGTCTTAGCAAATATTTATCTAAAGTTGTGATAGCTGACAAGGGGATCCGAGCCAAGAGAGCTGTTGTTAATAGTCCTATTACCCCTTGCCCGAAAACACCTACAAATTCTCCGATTATAGGTCTACCGTCCATAATAAAACTAACGGCAGTTTCCATGCTGGGCAGGAACCCTGCGTCTTCCGGGGACATCGCTGCCGGCAGGGGCACCAATTCGTCGGGAGTAGATACGAAATAGGCCTGATGTGGATTAAACGCGAACACCCGCTTTTGGAGCCATGTTGAATCGACATCAGCGCCGATCTCAATAACCCGACCTACTGTTGAATAACCATATTTTAAAGGATAGCGGAACTTCCCCGCCAATGCCGGAATAGTCGCATCAATGGGTAAATCATCCGGCCATTGACCCCTGTAAACCAAAAGCTCCGTACCAGGACTGATTGCCGAAAGGATAGTTTTTATTAGGACTTGATGAGGACCGGGTAGCTGTATTGGTTCTTGTTGGACCTCGACTCGATATGGTTCTTTGAATTGAAGAGCGGGTCCTTCCATGATCAGGTGAGATTGCCCCATAAAATTAGATCTTTGCCAAGCCACTTGTGACCTAATTGATTAAGCGAATGCATCCCGGGCAACTCCTTGGGGCCCAAATCATTAACTCCACGCAAACCGCCTAACAACACCGGAGCAATTGTCAGCACCAGGTAATTAGCCAATCCACCGAACAGGAAGCTTGTGATAATACGTGATCCCCCTTCTACCATCAAACTGGCAATACCCATTTCACCCAGCCGCCGCAGCATTAATCGCAAATCAACTTGTCCCTTATTATCCGATCGAAAGGTCAAAACACTTGCGCCTGAAGCTTCGACCGCTTCTCGGCGGCCGGCCGGATGTTTCTCTGTTGCAGCGACCCAAGGGGTGACACTATTCTCGCTGAAAAGTTTGCAATTGAGTGGGATCCGAAGTTGGCTGTCAACCACAATCGGGCGGGGATTTTGACCGTTGACCAATCTGACGGTCAGCCGAGGATTATCAGAAAGAACCGTGCCGATGCCGACCAGAATTGCATCATGCATGGACCTGAGCCGGTGAGTGAGCCTGAGAGACTCGGGTCCGCTCAAGCCTAGAGCTTCTCCCCGTTTGGCTGCAATCGACCCGTCAAGGCTCTGAGCATAACTGAGCGTCACGAAGGGCAGCCCAGTTCTGACATGGTACTCAGTTGAAATCGCTGGAAGAGAATTAATAAAATTTATCATTCAACAACACTTTACAAAATAGACCATTACGACTTCCAGCCGAAATCCCCCAATGGTCCATTTATGTTCCAATCACTAACACAAACTACTGGGACAGACAAGGATTTCCGCAAATTCTATTATTAGTATTGTATGAGATGCTTTGAGGCTTGTCAGGAATGATAACAAGGATTATTCGTAAACTGTTAATGGGGTTGATCTTAGAGGTAATCCGGACATATGAAGAGATTCGAAATCAACACTCCATCTGAGGAAGAAACGATTCGCCTCGGAGCGGCCATAGGTAAAGTGCTGAGACCCGGCGACGTAATTCTGCTGATTGGCGAATTAGGCACAGGTAAGACAAGATTAGCAAAGGGTATAATCTCAGTCGCAACCGGCATTGATCCTGACGAGGTGGTGAGCCCCTCTTTCACATTGGTAAATTGTTTTGAAGGGCCGTTCCAGGTGTGCCACGCGGACCTGTACCGGATAAACTCCGGGCAAGTTGAGGGGATTGGACTTGAAGATGCTCTGGACGATGGAGCCGCACTTATTGTAGAGTGGGCAGAGAAAATTCTCGATCTCCATCAAGACCCGTTAACTATTTTCATTGATTATGGTCGGGAGGAAAATCAGCGATTCTTTCGTTTGGAATGGCTGGAATCCGGAGTCTGGAATCTTCCGATGGAAAATAATATTAAGCAGTTAGGCATATAGAGTTGTTCCGCTTATACTGGACCTCTACTGTTAAATTACTTCAACATCTCAGAGGACCAGGCAAGCAGGTTTGAGGAGCAGAGTGTATGGCTTTAATCGTACAAAAATATGGGGGGACCTCGGTCGGTGACCTTGAGCGGATTGCAAACGTGGCCCGAAAAGTAGCCGCCTATAAAGATCAAGGAAACGATCTTGTAGTAGTGGTTTCAGCAATGGCCGGTGAGACGGATCGCCTGATAAGCCTCGCTAAGAAAGTAACATCGACGCCGAATGAAAGAGCGTTGGACCTTCTTTTATCTACTGGTGAGCAGGTGACGGTAGCTCTGCTGGCCATCACTCTTGAAAATATGGGCTACAAGGCTCGTTCTTATTGTGGCTGGCAGATTCCCATAGTTACCGATAATTCGTTTGGCGCGGCAAGAATTACCAAGACCGATACTGAATCTATTATGGCGGATCTCAAGAACGGACACATAGTGGTGGTCGCTGGTTTTCAAGGAGTGGACGAGAACGATAATGTAACCACTTTAGGTCGCGGCGGTTCGGATACGTCGGCCGTGGCAGTGGCGGCTGCACTGAAAGCCGATGTCTGCGAGATTTTTACAGATGTTGACGGAGTGTATACGACTGACCCGAATATCACCAGCAAAGCTCGAAAAATCGATAAAATAGCATACGAAGAAATGCTGGAAATGGCGTCGCTGGGGGCTAAAGTCCTCTATACTCGAGCGGTCGAGTTCGCCACGCGTTATCACGTCCCAATAATTGTTCGTTCCAGTTTCAACGATACTGCAGGGACTTTGGTCACTGAGGAGAGTGCTGATATGGAAAAAGAACTTATAAGAGCGGTAACTTGCGACGTCAAAGTAGCCAAAATAACCTTTACTAGCGTCCCGGACAGGCCTGGAGTGGCTTCTCAAATTTTTTCGGCTCTGGCGAAGGAAAATGTGGTTGTAGATATGATCATTCAAAATTCGAGCGCTGAAGGCACCACCGATTTGACATTCACCATACCAGCGGCAGATTTAGCGAAAGGAATGGCTATCTGTAATGAAATCCGACAAGACTTAGGCGCTAAACATGTATTCGGCTCCAACGATATTGCCAAAGTATCCATAATCGGCCTGGGAATGCGTTCTTATTCGGGCGTGGCTGCCAAAATGTTTTCTACTCTCGCGGCCGAAAGGATCAACATACAAATGATTTCCACTTCAGAGATCAACATTTCGTGTGTGATCGACAAGAGATATGCAGAGCTCGCGGTGAGAGCGCTGCATGACTCATTCGAGCTGGAAAAAACATCTTGATATGGAATTGGGCGATGACACACCTGTTCTAAGCGACTAAATAGCGCTTCGGAGAAAATTCTGTGAACGCGATTGAACTGTATGACACGACACTAAGGGATGGCTCCCAAACCTGGGGCGTTACTTTTTCACTTGAAGATAAACTGAGAATTGCGCAAAAGCTCGACGAATTAGGTATTGACCTGATCGAAGGTGGGTATCCGGGATCAAATCCCAAGGATCGCCGTTTTTTCAGTATTGCCCACGATCTTCATTTTAAACACGCTGTCCTGGTAGCTTTCGGCAACACTTGTCGAGCAGAGCTTGCCCCGGAAAACGACCCACAAATCACTGGGGTTCTAGAGGCTCAGACTTCAGTTGTCACCATTGTGGGAAAAAGTTGGGACCTGCACGTGAAGGAGATTCTTGCGGTTTCTCTTGAAAAGAATATCGAAATGATACGAGATTCGCTCAAATTCCTCAAACCGCATTTTTCCAGGGTTATTTTTGATGCGGAACATTTCTTTGATGGATTCAAACGAAACCCCGAATATGCAATGGCAACTTTGCGTGCGGCTGAGGCTGCCGGAGCGGATCTACTGGTTCTTTGCGATACCAACGGCGGTTCCATGCCGTGGGACGTGAGCGAAGTTATCAAACATGTTTCAGCGCAGTTGAAAACCCCTTTGGGTATACACGCTCACAACGATTCTGCAGTGGCAGTCGCCAATAGCCTAATGGCTGTGGAGGCGGGAGCAATCCACGTCCAGGGCACCATCAATGGCATCGGCGAAAGATGTGGTAATGCTAACCTGATTTCAATAATTCCTGCGCTGGCCGTTAAAATAGGTAGGATCGATCCGGGTGCCGACAAGTTAAAGCTGCTCAAGCATGTTTCGGAATTTGTCGACGAGATGGCAAACCGGACACCAAATAAATCGCAACCTTATGTGGGGGCCGCGGCATTCGCCCACAAAGGAGGACTGCATACCAGCGCTGTGATCAAAAATACCGTAGCCTATGAGCACATCGATCCGAGCCTAGTAGGAAACGATCGAAGTTTTCCGGTGTCTGAGCAGGCTGGTCGTGCAGCGATAATTCAAAAAGCTGCGCAGTACGGAATTGACCTGAAACCGGATGATCCGAGAGTACCGGAAATCCTGGATACGATTAAATACTTGGAAGCAATGGGCGCGCACTATGATGTCGCTGAGGGATCTTTTGAGCTGCTCATGAAACGAATGCTGAATCTTCACAAGAGCTTCTTCACGCTGCACGGATTTAATGTCAGCAACGCCAAAAGAGAGGGAGATACAAAAACCTACTCTGATGCCGTCATCCGCATTGTTGTAGGGGATAAGATGGAATTCTCAGCAGCGGAAGGGAACGGCCCGGTAAATGCTCTCGACATTGCATTCAGGAAAGCGCTTCAGGCGTTTTATCCAAATGTTAGTCAGGTCAGACTGACCGACTTCAAGGTGCGAGTCCTAGAGGGCACGTCTGGTACGGGAGCAACAGTACAAGTCCTTATAGAATCTACAGATGGAGAGGACGTCTGGTGGACGGTAGGGTTCAACGAGAACGTCATTCAAGCATCATGGGACGCGCTCGTGGACAGCATCGATTATAAGCTGCAAAAAGACCTGGTTCCTAGGTAAAAAGGAATCGGTTCACCGAGAGGTGAAGAATTCAGTGCAAACTGCGCAAGAAACCATGAGAAAATGGAGTTGATTCCTGACACAGGACGATGTGCGACGCACAGTTTTTAAAAATAACAATTCCGCTGATACAATCTGACCACGATTTGCGGTAAGAACCTCGGGGGTTCCTCCGCGTTCTCTGCTTTCCCCACCTCTGATTCTTTATTAAGGAGATTCCGGCAAACCATTTTTTTGTTTCTTACCGATTTTGACGATAGGGCGGCCTCTTTTCACTTCTATTTCGGTAGTTTGGCCGGAGCTGATCTTTACGCGCTCGATCCTCCTTTTTGAGGGCTGAATCCCCGCCACCACAGGAAGCACAACTGAATATGAACCCGGAACTAGTGTGATCTCCTGCCCAGGAGTTGTGGTCAGGGAAGCTTTGTCACCCCGAATTTCTATTTTCTCCATGAGTTTGGTTTTAAGGACTTTATCGTAGCGTTTGACAGCAGTCTCTATATCCGAGGGCTTATCAACCTTAAAGAAGAAGCCGTTTGTTTTTTTTGTAACAGATGAATACGCGTTTAGTCGCTTCTTGTTTATGCCAAGTGCTATGACATCCACGCTTACTTTGTCCTTGCCGTGTTCATCCAAGGCGTTGAATAGATCGCTGTGGTTGCATTTTGGCGTACCGTCTGTCAGCACCAGAATGCGTGGTGTCATTCCTCCGATGCTGGCGAAGTCTTTCTTCAATGAAAAGACCGCTGCCGCGCAGGGATTATTAATTCCGCCAGGGGACGACTGTCCGACTTTTTCCGTGAGCCCTTTGAATGGCGATTCAGCCCAATCATAACGAATATTACTCAAACATTTCACAGACGCTTTTTTCTTTCCTTCTGATTTCGTGCATACAAAATCTCTGACCGCTATTTTGGAACCGGGCGCAATAGCCGTTGGAAGCTTGCCGATCAAATTCATGGCTGTCTGGAACCGGCTGGGATTCCAATTTTTTCCCTTTCTTCCCATGATCGCCGAATCATCCAGGATCACCATCAAACCCCATTTTGGTATTACCCCCGAATATTTCGGAATGTTCACGATGAGAGAACCGGGGTATTGGAACTGCTCTGCCAATTCCTGATTTTCCGGCTCCGCTGACGGTTTTCGAGCGGCAATGGCCGACGGAACCTTTCGGGGCGGAACTGCGGCTTCCGGTTCCTTTGGCTTTTTTTCCGTAGAATCCAGGCCTTCCGGCGTAGCTGCTGCTATGGTTTTCTGCTTTTCCTTATCGGTTGAATCTCTGCTGTCCGGCTCTTTGGGGGCACCGGTGGATGCGTCGTCTCGAGATGCTGGGGGAGCTGTGGGTTGTCGCGTGACGATGCTGGGCGGTTCGCCGGAAGTGGAAGCCGCGGGGGTTGTGCCTACTGCTTGGGGACTTGCTCTCTCGCGGGCGTGTGGCGATGATTCAGACGTCGAGGGAGATTGTTCTGGCGCAACCTTTCCTTCAAGAAGGACAGGCTTATCCAACAAGGGGAGCCGCGCTTTTGACGGATCCACCGGCATTGATTCTTCCGTTTTCACGGACATATCCGGCCGGTCGATATCCCCAAGCTGAGGCAACGATTGGACAAGGCTTATATCTTTATTAGGGCCAAGCAACCCTGCCAGACGAAAAACCGGAGTAAATACTCCTAGTCCGTATGCCACAAGAGCAATCACTCCCAGTATTCCTATTGGAAGAGCGACTTTGATCCAGAGTGGCTGCCCTTTGACTTTTTCGGCCAAATCGGCGACAGCTTTTTTCTTGTTTTTTCCAGCGTTTTGGACCGGAGGCGATGGCATCTTTACCCCCTTTTTTGAGGGTCCGGGGTGGCAATAAGCCGAATCCTGTTCCCGATGATCGAGTGGCGATCATTCCTCTAGGACGGCGATCACCCGCCGTCTCAAGCGACCTACCCGGAAGCATCGGACGGGCCATCCTCAAACGCTTCCCTATTTGGTCTTGCTCCGGATGGGGTTTGCCTGGCTTCCCGTGTTACCACGAGAACCGGTGAGCTCTTACCTCACCGTTTCACCCTTGCCCGCAGTTTCCTGAAGGCGGTTTGCTTTCTGTGGCACTATCCTTAAGGTTACCCTCACCGGGCGTTACCCGGCATCCTGCCCTGCGGAGTTCGGACTTTCCTCCCGCGCTCTTTGCGCCGGCGATCGCCTCGCCACCCCGGACGATGCGCGTTATATGATAACATTAAAAAAAAAGCAACAAGACAAAGCTTTTTGAGGAAACCCTTGAAACATTGGCAATTTTGATATAGTATTTTACTGTTTTTATGAGCTTCTTTCTCCAGGAAATGCCTCATGCCCATGTCTATCCTTAGTTCGCTCCTGCTCACTGCAATGATAGTAATTGCGGGTCACGGAGTATCCGGGGCTGCTCTGCCCGACCAATTGAAGGCGCTAAACCTTTCATTATATCCTGCACCTTGCCCTGCTAACGATATGGCTCTTCAAGATCTCAACGGTCGTCAGATTACACTGTCGTCGCTTCGCGGAAAAGTGGTGTTACTAAATTTTTGGAAAATCGACTGTCCACCATGTTCCATGGAAAAGCCTATCCTGGAGAGAATTTTTCGTAGATATGAGGCCAGAGGTCTTGAAGTAATGGCAGTGAACCTCGTGGACGAAGCGAGCCAGCAACAAGCCTACCGTCGAGCACACGGTTTTACCTTCAAATTTGCATTTGATCCTCACAATCTTTTGTCTTTGCGACAACAGGTACTAGGTTCAGGCGCGGCCACGAGTTTCCTGGTTAATTCCAGACAAGAAGCGATTTATGAAATACCCGGAGTTCCTACAACTTACGTGATTGATCGCAGTGGCAAAATTGTTGGAAATGCGGTAGGTCTCGTGAACTGGGAACAGCCGGTTCTGGCAAACTTCCTGGAATCCTTGCTTGGGGCTCCGGCTACCACATTGACTCAAGGTCCCCGTCAGACAACCAATTCACCCACTGCTGCGCCGGGACCCGAGATCGGATTTGTCAAACCTGCTGCAGCGTCCGGAACTACGACCAAGAAGGACATGGGTTTGCAAAGACCGCCTGTGGCGACGGGCACAAACGTCGTTGTGGCTCCCCCGCCATTTCAAGGAGCGGCAGCGGCGCAGAAACCTACGGTAATGGCCCAAATTATGCCGCAGGCCCCTGAACCCGTTCCAGAACCAGAAAAGAGCCCATCTTTAATTCGAGTGCGTCCAGCTACGCCTCCGAAAACAGTGGTACCCAAGAAAAAACCGGAACCAACCCGGCAGGCTACAACCGATAAGGCTGCACGAGGAACGAAACCGGTTGGCGCTACATCTGGGACTATGGCCAGACCGGTCGCTCAACCGGCTCTTGGAGAGGCTACTCCTCCCGGAACAAAGCCCATAACTATACCGCCTCAGCCGGTTTCTCCGGTCGCGCCGTCTTCTCCGTCCAGTGCTGGCACTCCAGCTTTGCCCTCGCTTCCGCCGGCGCTGCCTTATACTCCCTCACGAATAGTGGGATCACAACCGAGTACAGTTCCGGACGCTGAAGGAAATGTGTGGGCGAGGGTCCCCGGCCAGGCTCCTTCTGCTCAGCGCCTTGGAACTCCGGGCCTCCCTTCTGCGCAGCCTTTAACACCAGGGAATCCGATCACCGGTTTCGTTCTTGATTCTTTTGGTGGACCCAGAAGAGTTCCGACCCCACAGCAACCTGCCGCAGAACAGCAAACACCCGCGCCGGCGTCTTCTTTTCTCGGCCAGTTAGGACAAGATTTTCAGCAGTTAGGGTCGGGAATAAGAGACGCAGTGTCGAGGATAACGCCTAATAGATGAGTTGAACCCCGCTTGCTTTGATGAAGGAATCGATCGGCATCGGCGTTCCCCGAATCGATTGCTATCCATCTGGAAAGAGATGAGTAATCATCTCGTCCTCGCTGTTAGAGTACTTCCACTTTGGTGAATTGATCCAACTTCACAAGGACGCTCTGGTTAAACATCTGGACAGATAGGGCAAGCTGCTTGTGTCTACGCCCGACTATAACTCCTTCAGCGCCTTCCAGGGGACCGGAGGCTATGTATACTTTCCTCCCCGGGACCAACCCCGGTTGTATCAGGAGTTCTTCACCAGTTTCTATCGCTCGAGCAACTGCGGTGAGTTCTTTAACAAAGTTTTCCTGGTCATCAACCTTAATAATGCGGACTAATTTCTTTGTATCATATAATAAATTATGATTCTTTTTATCTAGAGCGAAACACAAATATCCGCGAAACAGCGGGAGTACGGTCTTTCTGATCCTACGGAAGTAACCTACCCGAGTGTTTTTTTCGTAAAGCGGCAGGTAATAACTTATATTACGATTGAGGAGGTAAGCCGCAAGCATCTTCTCGCAATTAGGTTTAACGTGCAATACCCACCAATCGCCGAGATCCTGATCCAGAGACCGGTCTTCGGGAAATCTTGCTGGGACTGGAATTTTTGTCGTCATCTGAATTGACCCTAGTGCAGTAATACAAGTTGCCTGTCGGGTATAATTCTCACCAAGAACTACACTGTTTTTATTCAGTTATTATATCAGTTGCGGACAAGCTTTGCCATAGACCGGAAAGGATCCCGAAAGCACGGCTTAATCTGCCGTGCAAAACATGATAATTGATTTTGCCGATTTACTCACCATTTCGATTGAGCTTTGGCCGAGCATTCGATTAAGAGGGAATAAATTAGTCGGATCGGCTGGAAAACCAGCAACACTTGACGCCCCGGTTTGATCAAAATAGAAAACGCGTCCAACCAAATCACGTGCTCGATGGAGGCGACAAAGCAATAATTATGAATCGGGGAATCATTGCAGGAGATCTGGAATCCGGTGCAACTGAAGGGATTGAACACTGCTGGACCTTATGTCACCTTTTGTAGAAACAGCTTAGTACTGGCAAAGGGCAAGATGGAACCGGCCCAAAGTTCGCTTTTATTATTCAAGAGTGCTATTATGATTCGTCCCGTTAAACTAATCCATATGGGCGCAGAAGGGCTAAGAGGCTACTATCTGCCTATAAGAGCGACTCGCCAGTCCCGCTTATGTGACTATTTACTTCTTGTCTCTTCGCTACCCGCGTTTATATCGGGGCCACCCATACCGGCATCATCCCTGGCTAAATATTGGTTGTGAAACAGTCTCCGATGCCCGTTACTTTTTGACGGCATTGCTATTAACTAGTCACATTCTGGACCAACTAGCGCGAGTATATTTATGGATTTCTTGATCGTTGCAGCTGTGGCCTTTGCTCCAGGCCTATTCTGGCTTTGGTATTTTCTTAAAAAGGACCGGATACACCCGGAACCTTTATATTTGATTCGTAAGTGCTTTCTTTGGGGAATGGCGGCGATTGTACCGGCGGGTCTTCTTGAACTCTCTTTAGGTTTTGTTTCACCTTTTTGGCAATTTGTCTTTGTTGCACCCGTCATCGAGGAATTCATAAAATTTTGGATCGTACGACGGGCCGTTTATGATCGTGTCGAGTTCGACGAGCCGGTCGACGGAATAGTATATGCTGCTGCAGCGGCTCTCGGATTTGCAACTGCGGAAAATGCGCTTTACTTGTTTAAAGCTTATGAAATGGGCACCGAAACGGTCGCGACCTTGGGCACAATACGTGCATTCCTTAGCGTTCCAGGGCATGCTTTGTGGTCAGCTATGTGGGGTTATGCATTGGGATTTGCCAAGTTTTCGGACGCGAAACGCGGCGGAGAACTTATCGTTAAAGGGCTTCTTCTTGCTGCCGTGCTGCATGGGACATTCAATCTTGTGTGTCTCTCAGGACCACTTTTTGCTGTGGGAATGCTAATCGTGGTGCCAATCTTCTGGTCAATTGCCAACCGCAGGATCCGCGAAGCCATAGCGGCCTCCCCATTCACTAACGTTTCAGCGAACGGGACCCCGCAGCAACCTACTGATTTATCCGAAAATCCATCTGAGGAATGAAAGTAAGCTAAGACCGACCTGGAAGGAATCGATTCTCTAAATCAAAATCCATAACTCAGTGTCTCAAAGGACGACAAAAGACGTTCGATTCGAGGCGCCTTCATTCTCGCTATATTAGCAGTTTGACAATATGGCTGGCCTTTTCAGATCACCCATCCGGCTATAAATTACATGGTTTTGCCTTTGAATCCAAAGGGCACTGGGTATGAAATTGCCTGATATTAGATCGATCCTTGGGATTCCGTCCGTCTATAGTCTTGCTCAGAAGTTAGTACGTGGAAAAGGGAATCACCTGTTCGTCGAGAGATACGTTAAACCTGAGCCTGGAAACAGCGTTCTGGATATCGGCTGCGGACCGGCCGATATCCTGGCGGAACTGCCGGCCACGGATTACGTCGGATTCGACATTGATCCCAGGCTGATCGAAGCTGCCAAAAGGAAGTACGGCAATAGAGGACGATTCTTTTGCTCTCCTGTTGATGAGCAATCGATTTCCGCATTAGAACAATTTGATCTGGTTTTGGCCACCGGAGTAATTCATCATCTCTCGGACGATCAGGCATTGGGACTGTTCCGGCTGGCGCGAAGTAGTCTGAAATCGGGAGGACGCCTGATCACCTGGGATTGTTGTTTTGTGGACGGGCAATCGGGGTTCTCCAGGTTTCTAATGGCAAGGGATCGGGGACAATTCGTCCGGACTCTTCCTGAATATGAACACCTTCCAGCTCAAGTATTTACAACGGTCAAATCCACTATTGATGATGATCTAGTCAGGATACCATACCCGAGCATTGTCATGGAATGCTCGGAATAGTTTTGCTCATCAGCATTTTCAACACCGTTTTCAAATACGAAATGAAGCGAATCGCGAAAAAAAGAGTCAGTCTCCGAAAATTGCTCATGGATTATTATGCTGCTTTGTACGCCAAGTTCGGCCATCGCAACTGGTGGCCGGCTGATTCCCCCTTTGAAGTTTGTGTGGGAGCGATCCTCACACAGAATACCGCATGGAAAAACGTAGCAAAAGCGATAAATAACCTCAAACATGCCTCGGCTCTGGATCCATTTGTTATCTATCGTATGCCTGTTGAGGAATTGGCTCAATTGATTCGTCCGGCAGGTTACTACAATGTAAAAGCCGTCAGATTACGGAATTTCGTAGCCCAAATTGTCGAGAAGCACAGAGGAGATCTGAGTTCTTTGTTTTCAGTCCCTCTGGAGTCCCTTCGGGAGGAGTTATTATCAATAAACGGCATCGGAAAGGAAACGGCTGACAGCATTATACTTTACGCGGCGGAAAAGCCCATTTTTGTGGTGGATGCATATACGAAACGGGTACTGGAACGCCACAAAGTAATCGCCGAAAAGGCTGATTACGATTCTATCCAGCGTCTATTCCATGCCCAACTACCAATGGACGTGGCTCTATTCAATGATTTTCATGCCCAAATCGTAGCTGTAGGCCACAATTATTGTAAGAGACAACCGCTATGTGAAATTTGCCCTCTGCGTGAGTTTCTACCCGGCCCGGTATTTGGACCATTTTGGACTGTTTGATCGCAATCCATTTCATCAGCGCTTTTACAAAATTATTGAGGCAGTCTAGTGGGTCGCCTTCTTGGCCACTTTCTCGTTGAATTTTCTTGCGTCAATGACAAATCGCTCGTGGATGCCGGTCGAGATCTCGTCGACACCGTCGTCGGCCCGCACTGAAAATGTCAGTTTTCTCCCCTCCTTTTTTTCCAGCCGCACTCTCACCGTGACTGTGAGTCCTGCCGGCGTCGCGGCCGTGTGATTTACATTAATACTGATGCCGACAGTTTGCTCTCCGGGCCAATCCAAATGCGGATTGACCGCTTGTATGCACGTCCATTCGATCAATCCGACCAAAAATCCGGTTGCCAATACCCGAGGCATGAGCTGGAACTCAGGAGCTTCAGGAAACAGTGCAGCAACGATCTTCGATTCCGGCACGGGAAACCGGAATTCATGCGTCAACCCTATTTTCAGAGTGTCCTTCATGACAACATCCTCGGAATAGTCACGCCTTTGCGAACGATGCGGTTCCCGCGCGTCGAGTACGGGGTTACCACATCCTACTTTCCCTTGACCCCGCAGTGTCCTTCGATGGAACCGCAACGTTTAACCATTCATTATTAGGAGTTTTTTGTAAAGGGGCCTGGGAAAAAACTTTTCTGCAAAAAAGTTTTTCCCCAGCTCTTCACTTCAGCGCTTTACCGCATTCGGGGCAGAATTTGGCTCCGGGATCCACGGGCTTTCCACATTCTGGGCAGTTCTGTTGGAGCGTGGCACCGCATTCAGAGCAGAATTTCGCAGTGGCGGAATTGCCGGAACCGCATTTTGGGCAGACCCTACCCGCGGCTGCTTGAGGAGACTGACTGGGCTGCGGTTTCTGCTGCTGAGAAAGATTCGCTGCCATGGAAGCGGCCATCTGCTGTCCTAACGCTATACCGGCCCCCAGCCCCATAGCCTCTCCCGCGCCGCCCGCCTTGGCCGCTTCCGGGATTGCTTGAGCAGTCTGAAACTGAGTATACCTCCCTAAATCACCGGCAAGCCCCATTTGCGATCGAGCGTCAAGGACCTTTTCCACTTCGGGAGGTAGAGATATATTTTCGATGACCAATCTAGTCAAAGACACACCGTATTTTTGGAATTCCGGTTCCATTGCCGCTTGTGCCTTGTCACCAATATTCGGATAATTGGCAGCCAGATCCAGAGCGGCGATTTGGGATTTGGCCAGCATCCCGGTAAATGCTGAAACAAGCATGCTACGTAGCTGTCCTTCAATGTTTTCTGTAGTGAACAGACCGTCTGTCCCCACTACTTCTTTTAAGAAAACGCCCGGATCAGTTACGCGTATCCCGTATGTTCCGAAGGCTCGAAGCCGCACTGCGCCCAATTCAGGGTCCCGCACCATAACCGGATTCTGAGTCCCCCATTTCAGGTCGAGGAAGTTGCGGGTGCTGACAAAGTAGACCTCCGCCTTGAATGGAGATTCGAATCCGTATCTCCAGGACCTTAAAGTTGTCATCACAGGCATATTCTGGGTTGTCAGACTGTAAAGGCCCGGACTGAATACATCCGCGATTTGGCCTTCATTAACAAAAACCGCGGCCTGACCTTCACGAACCGTGAGCTTGGCGCCCATTTTTATTTGATGGTCCTGATCGGGGAAGCGCCAGACCAAAGTGTCACCGGAATCGTCAAGCCAACCTATGACATCAATGAGTTCGCTCTTCACAAAATCCAGGATGCCCATGATTTTTTCCTCCACTTTGGCTCGTGCAATCATCGGATTCAAAAACAATTATCATGCTTTGAACAGCTTTACAAGTTGGTAAATCGTCATGTGGGCCGGGCGTGGAAACGATGGACCGGCGAGGGAGCTGCCGCAATTTTTGAGCACCGAACAGCACGACAATCTTTGTGAATGTTATGGAGTTCTAACTCCGATGACCGAATCTCTATTTTTCGCAAAACTGGGCCTTGCAACTAAGTGATACAAACGATATTAATGCAAAAATGACGAAAAACTTTTTTTTGACGATGCTAACTTGGGCTACCATTGCATGGGATGATACTAATTTTAATATAAACCAAACCAGGCCATTCCTTGTGGAGATTCAACGCTTGCTACTCGCCTTTGATGAAATCAAGGGAAAATGGTTGGAAATCGTAGATAAAGGGAACTCGAGAAATCCAGAATCGCCTTGAACTACATTAATTCTAAACAAACAAATTGGGAGGCAAAGACGAACATGACTATCACCGAGCAGCAGCTCAAAGAAGTAGTCAAGACTGCTATCGTCGAAGTTCTGGAGGAGCGTAGCGAGTTGATCCGTAACATTGTCGAAGAAGCCTTGGAAGATATTGGCATGAGTAAGGCCATTCAGGAAGGCGAAGATAGTCACCTAGTCACTCGCGACGAGGTGTTAAATCTGCTTGAGGATCGGTCGTGAATTCTCAATTAAAGCGATACATTGCCAAGATCACGCGAGAGTTTCAAAGACTTTCCGTTCCCCCGACTTCGTCATCCCCTATGATAAAAAATGCCTAAGTTTGATTTTTGGGGACCGACGTCAGCGAATGCACTATCGAATGCTGCTTGCGCTTCCTCTAAAGACGGTCGTTTCTCGGGATCCAATTCCAGCATCCGGTCAACCATGGCGGATATGTATTCCAGAGCGTTGTTCTTCTTCAGGAAAGGGTTTTGATCGGTCATTTTTGCACGAGGTTCTTTTTCGATTCTCGACAATTGCTTCATTAATTCTTTGCGATCGTTGGTCTTTGGAAAAAGCATGGGCAACTTGCCCGAGATCAGGACCGCAATAATGGCCCCGACGCTATATAGATCGGACAGAAAACCGCTTCTTCCCCTCGCCTGCTCGGGCGCCATATAAGCGAAAGTCCCGACAACTTTGCCTTTGAAAATGTCGTCAACAGGAGATGCACCGACAGCCAATGCAACACCGAAATCTATAATTTTAAGCCGGTTGAGTTTTTCGCTCTCATCAACCGTATATAATATATTGTCCGTTTTGAGGTCCCTGTGAACCACTCCACGCTCGCGGAAAACCCTGAGACACTGCAGTAATTGGTTTATTACAACCTCCAACGTGGCAAGAGTGATCTTGCTCTCAGTAACAAAAGGCGGCTTATATCTTTGTTGCCAGTTCTTCTCTACCAAGTCGGTAAGGTTATCATTCGGATAATAGCCGTTGATCAACAGTAGTTCAGCGTCCTGTTCAATTAGGCCGTAGTATTCGACGATTAAAGGATGCTGCTCCGGAGTTTGGACCCTGGAGTGCAGTGCAGCTTCGTATTTCAGCAGAAGCACAGGATCTCCTAATGAAGCCGGGACTTGTGTCTTCACCTTTTTTAAAGCAACAATCCTGTTACGGTGAATTCCAATGCTGACTTTGCCCATCGCTCCTGAAGAAATGTCCCCCAGCACCTTAACCTTTCTCCCGGAGACTTTTCCGGGGTTGTGGAGACTATCCATAATCAATTTTATCAATGCTGACATTTCGTCGGTGGTCTTAGAACTAAAACCGTGTACGCTCTTCTTCAGATCTGCTTCAGCTCTCTCTTCCATTGCTGCGAGATCTAAAATGGATTTGTACAGCTCAATAGCCCTTCCGACCCTGGCGTCTTTAAGCCGATGCTCTCCGTGATAATCCCCGAAAGAGAGATAGTACCGATAAAGTAGGAAATTTTGGACCAGCCTCCCTTGAGGTTTGGAGCCGTAAAGCTTGTACAGATCGTGGGCTTTTCTTATAAGCTCCACTCCTCGCCGCTTCTTATTCTTCATCATTCTGATTTGACGGCCCATTTCCACGGTATCTTCAAGGGCACGATAATCCAAAGAAAGCTCGTAAAAGTGGCGACAATCCAGGAGCGAAATTACATATAAATGCGTCGAAACCCCTTGCAACGAGTCAACCGATTCGGCGTTGCTGATCAGATAGTCCAGGATTTTTTCATTAAGAAAAACAGCCAATAAGTCTTTATAATATCCTCTTGCAATCCGATCCACAGTGTACCCGCAGCGAAATAAAAACCAGGCAAGGCTTATCAATTCGTCTTCCATATCCTTACGTGTCTGGCTGGAGAAAACGAAAAACGATTTCGCCGGCTCGCGTTCTACCATCAAATGGTGAAGCTCCAGTATTGCTCTACCAACAAGATCAGCAACTCGAGCCAGTCCCACGTCCGCAGATTCTAATTCCTCTTTCGGGAGAAAATACGGGATCATTGTTGCTGTTTCATTCTGGCCGGTAGCATAGCGCTTCCTGTATTTTTCATTAAGAATACCTAATTTAGTTTTGATGGCATCGGTTTCCTGGATAGATGGTTTGACCAGTGAATGCGAATCCAACCATTTGACTGCATATAAAAATACCCTGCTCTCCGACTCAATTTTCTCAATTTCATTTCGCCCATTCATGAGCAGGTCGTGATCGGAAAAATCTCTGGCAGCGCTCAACAGATAATAAATTGCCTCGTGGTAAGTTAGTTCGCCCCTTTCAAGCCGGGGCAACATGTCACGGATGACCAAAAGCAGATAGGGAGCAGTATTCTTGAGGATTTTACTAATTTGTCCGAGTGGATCAATCTCGCCTTTTTTGGCTAAATCGGTCAGCTCGGCATAATGATGGACTACTCGATAGAGGTCTTCTCTTAAACTCTGAGCAGCACTTTCATTAGATGGGGACATGTTTTAAAACGGTAAGAATCTGATCATCGATGGAAATTGAATCAGCGATTTCCGCGTTTGCTATTGTGTTTGATCAGTCGCTTAAAATCCGGCATTGTTTTCAATTGGCGTAACGCTTTGTCCGACATTGCGCGTTTGATAACCGCCTCGCCGCCCGCTTTTACCGCCAGATCCAAAATATCCAGGGCCTGCTTCGACCGGCCTGTCTTGGCATATACCAGAGCGGCATTATAGTGGAGCCACTCGGGTTCGAAGGGTTCAGTTTGATCTAAAGCCTGATGATAGTAATCCAAGGCGCTGTCATAATCACCCATTTGAACATTGAGATAGACCAATCTACTTATGGTGTAAGGCATTAATCTGGGTTTACGTCGCAGAGACCGGCTGATCTGTAGGGTCTTGCGTTTATTCCCCACTATCCAATGAGCCACGGCAAGGTCGGCCAATGCGAATTGATCATCCGGATCTTTTTCCAAGCCTTGGCAATAATGTTTGATCGCGTTCCTGGGCCTCGCTTTTTTATACAAGAAATAATGGCCCAAGTGAAAATCCACTTGGGAATCAGCAGGATCGCTTTCCTCAGCCTGTCTAAATAATTTCAGCGCCTGCGCCTCTTGATCCAGTTCGAGATACAGATGAGCCAATTCCGTGAGAAATTGGCTGTCTGTCGGATTTATTGCTGCAGCCCGTTGCAAATAATATAAGGCCCTGGTGTAATCGTTTTCATCAAAATAGATCAAACCCATATTGAAATATGGATCGCCGTTGTTTCTATCGAGACTTATAGATTCCAAGAAATCCTGTTTTGCCTGCTCTGTGTTACTCATTTTCCAACAAATGAGTCCCCGATTATTGAACAAGTACGCGCATTTATTAATGCTCAATCGAATCGCGTTATCAATCAGTTCCCTGGCCTCTGACAGGAGATCTTCCTCATATTTCATTAGAGCTTGCTCGTTGAGCGATCGGACGAGCTGCTCGCGTTCCCACTCCCTGGATCGACAATAGACAAGATGGCCGCCTCGAAGATGCCCAAGATTTTCTTCTCTTAAAATTAAGGAATAGCCGTTTATTTGCGTACCTTCATCCAGAGCGCACAGCTCCACCGCGAATGCGGGCACCCTCCCCTCTTCTTCAAGATAATTGATATAATGGTAAAATCTCTTCTCTTCGAGCTTACTTATTTCCCATATCTCATCGGGGTTTTCCAGTGTGAAATCCACCCAGGGGAGAAAATTTGTCATACCAATCTCCACTGATTTGGAGTGGACTCCTGGAAACTCGGCCAGAATAGCCTTTTTGTCCGGAAATAGAGGAAGAAAAGTCGGAGGCATTATGAAGGTGTCATGATACGAGGTCACTTCCTCGTCACGTCTCGCCATTCCACACCCCTTCAGGTGACTTAAACTCACCCATGGGAGCTGGTCCGAGTAAAATCTACCTCGGCCACGCTGCCCAAAAACCTTTGCTCGCCATATGCACAGGCGTTCAACAGGAATCCGGGAATCTCGACAAAAAAGTCACATCGACAGATGAAATGAACGTCTTTTCGAATCCATAAGGTATCGAGTCCCGGACAGGTTGCTCACTTGTAAAAATACCATGAACCCGCGTTCGCGTCAATGAACTCCAAATCACTGTCATCCGATGACAGCCTTGGTTGGAATGGAGCGACTCTGCCACAGCACATAGCTAAGGTCAATGGGATTATTGGAGTCCATTCCAAATTCAGTTTCGTGGTGAATGACAATAGCTTACAATAAGTTCGAATGACCTCCCTCAGAATGACGCCTTTGCTTCTCAGGAATTTCGGACAACTATCTAACCGACCGGGCGTAACACGGCATGAATTCTATGCTTTACAATCTCGGCGTACCGTCTCATGCTTTCACCGCCCAAGCATAATTCTATATATTGCTCAAATCGCTCCGGACGTTCTTTTATAATATTTGCGAGCTGGCCCCAAAACTGCCTTATTAAGGACGGTCGAAGTCCGATGGCACAAACCAGGGAAAGGAAAGCACGTACATTATAGAGTTGGTCCTTCACGGACATATTTACTGAATTCCCCTTCATGGCCCTAATTCGAGCCCCTATGGGTAGCTGCAAAGATTGCGGAGCGCCCACCATTTTCACGTAATGGAAGGCTCGAGTTAAATAATTTGAAGGTTCATAGAGCCGGCTATAGATTCCAGTTACCTGCTGCAAGACTTTATCCTCAGATGTTTCAGGGATATAATTGAGGTCCATCTCGTGCACCCCGGAAGTTTTATCAGGAATAAGCCTGCCGGCTGATTTCAAACGATGCCAGAGACGGGTTTCCGGCCAAATTTTCAGCGGAAGAATCTGCGCTATCGGCAGGGATATTGATTCCACGAATTCACAAATCCGGTCTTGCGAATCTTCACTTTCTCCGTCCAGACCAACCACGAAGCCGCCTACTACGTTAATGCCGTTCTCATTCATATTCTTTAACAACTGCCGCACCGGACTCCGGAGGTTTGGCCCCTTACCGGCTATTCGCAGAACCTCTTCGTCGGGTGATTCTATCCCCACCAGCACGCCCTCAAACCGTGCCTGATTCATCAGGCGCATCATCTCGGGGTCGCTGCCTAGACCGATACCCGCCTGAGTGAAAAAATTAAACGGTTTCCTTTTTTCGTACTGCCATTGCACAATAGAGTTCAGTATTGATGAGGCGCTCGCTTTATCGGCAATGAAGTTATCATCGGACACAAACACGGTCCCTCGGTGCCCCGCTCCGTATAGTGCGTCCAATTCGGATACCACCTGAGCACTCGTCTTATAGCGGGGCTTGCGACCGTACAATGCGACTGCGCTACAGAATTCACAATCAACGGGACACCCTCTACTGGTTTGAATTACGGCGCTCCCGTAGTCTGCCAAGCGCACGAGATCAAATCTTGGCGGTGGTGACAAAGTCACGTCCGGCCTGGTCGACCCTTCAATGATTTCCGTCTTTGTTTGATTTTTGATTGCTTGAACAAGTCGATGAATTTCGTTTTCCACTTCTCCTCGAACGAGAATATTGCATCCTGTATCCAACAATTCTTGAGGAGTGAAGGTTGGATAAGGACCGCCACAAACGACGGTTTTCGAGCGCACTCTTGCCTCTTCGATCAAAGGCAGCAAAGAATCCTTCTGACAATTCATCGCCGAGAACATTACAGTATCTGCCCAGTCCAAATCAGCCCCGGTTATTTTGCCAACATTAAGGTCGATGAGCCGGATTTCCCAATTGTTCGGAAGAAGTGCGGCCACAGTCATCAGCGCAAGTGGTGGAGCGAAACTTTTGCGTCCATAAACCTTCATCAGGTATTTCATTGACCAGACTTCTTCCAGAAATGAGGGATTTATCATCAGGATTTTCATAATTTCCCCTTCCAGATCAGCATTCAAGCAACTAGCATCAGTGAAACCATTATTGCGTGAGGGCAATTTGCCACAGCTCAATAGCGAGGTCAATCTGATGATCGGCAATTTAGATTTCTTGCATGTGAATTGGATAGGTCTGAAGACTTGTTGACATACGGCATCTAAATCCATCCGTACGCGTTGACTGACTTCTTTACTGATTTGGGCTCTCGTTATTTATAGTTTGACGATGCTGGAACCATTCGTTCCACATGGTGGCCATGCTCACAGCTGATATAGCAGCGGTTTCGGTTCGTAATGTGGATTTTCCAAGGCTAGCAGGAACGAACCCGCCGGCAATGGCTTCAGCCTGTTCGGCACCATCGAAACCACCCTCCGGCCCTACTAATATTATGATTTTACGGGGAGTTACCTCTTCCAACAATGAAAGCAGCGGACGAGCTTTGGTGTCCATTGACAAAACTAACTGAGTCGCAGCGCCTCTTGCCTCCTCTATGAATTCGGCCAGAGTCGTTATCTCAGCCAAATCGGGCAGATCGCTTCGTCCGGATTGAGCTGCAGCAGCGCTAATTATAGAAATCCATCGCTCTTTGCGCTCCGCGGGTCGGCGGGTGGTCCGAGAACTGATGAGAGGCACAAGCCGAGATACCCCAAGCTCGGTGGCATGCCGCAGAATCTCATCCACCGGTCCGGGTCTCACGCACGAGAATGCAAGCACAACTTCGAACCGGGCTGGTTTTTCCACAATGCCGGATTGGAGAATTGAGCCCTGAATGTGTCCGCCGCTCGCTCCCGTGAGCCGCACGAGATACATTTGGATTCCGTCAAAAACTTCAATTTCATCGCCTGCTTTCAGCCGCAGGACCTGTGTGAGGTATTTTGTAGCCTGCTTGGAAAACGTTATCCCCTCAGGAGTGAATTCTTCAGGCAATACGAATATGCGTCTGAGTTTCAAGGAGCACCCTACGGCCCGAATCTCCGCTTCAGGTATAGTTCAATTCTGTCCAGCCCCGTCAGGATATTTTCAAGGGAATTGGTATAAGAGAACCTGATGAACCCTTCGGCGTTGTTACCAAAATCAATACCAGGAGCTACACCCACGCCTGATTCTTCCAGAATTTCAAAGGCAAAACGATAGGAATCCGAAGAAAACCTTTTGGCATCTGCCAGGATATAAAAAGCCGCGGTAGGGTCTACTTCGATTTTAAAACCCATTTCTTTGAGCCTGGGGAGCATAGCCAGCCGTCGCTGGTTGAATGTATCACGCATCCTAGTCGTGTATTGCGAAGAATTGGTAAGAGCTTCCACTCCAGCGCACTGAACAAAATCCGATGCACTGATGAAAAAATTCTGCGCCATTTTCTGTATCGCTCGAATGTAGGGCTGAGGCGCTATGAGATACCCCAGTCGCCAGCCGGTCATGGCGTAAAGCTTCGAGAAACCGTTGAGCACAAAGGCATTATTGGTGAACTCAAGAATTGTGTGTTCTTTCCCTTCATACACCAATCCGTGATAGATCTCGTCGGATATAATTGGAACATCCAGTTTTGCGAGTTCCTTCATCCTGTCCGGTTCCATAACCACCCCGGTCGGATTCGAAGGCGAGTTGATCAGGATCCCGCGGGTTTGCTCGGTAAGCGCCCGCCTGACATCGTCCGGATTAATCTGAAATCCGTCATGTGCCTGTATGTCGACGAATACGGGCACTCCGTCCAGGAAGCGGACAAAATTCGGATAACAAGCGTAATGAGGGTCGGAAAGAATAATTTCACAACCCGGATCAAGCAATGCGGCCAGTACAAGCAATATTGCGGGTGACGATCCTGATGTTACGACCACGCATTGGGGGTCCACTTCGACACCGTGGATTTTCGAATACTGATCCGATATGGCCCGCCGGAGATCGGCGGAGCCGATACTCGGAGTATAATGGGTCTTACCGGAGCGCATGGCTTCTGCAGCGGCTTCAATAATATTAGGAGGGGTATCGAAATCCGGTTCACCCACTTCAAGATGTATAATTTCTTCCCCGGCCTCGGCCATTTCCATAGCTCTTTCCAACACGTCCATAACAAGGAACGGCGGGATCTCTTGAGATTTTCGAGAAAGCGGAGGATCACTATGCCTCATTTCAATCCATCTCCCATTTCATGGTTAATTCGGTGATTATTATATTAAAGCAGAAATGCAATCAAACTTATTTGGAAGAAGTTCACCGCAGGGGACGCAGAGACGACGGAAGTTTCTGGAGAATCCCGCGTTCTGCACGCGATTGCGAAATGCCATTATCAAAACCTTCGCCAAAAGATCAACATCTGCAGCGAAAACAACAATTTTCATTCCTGCGGAAGGACCCCAGGGATCTCCCGCGTACGCGGGGATTATTCTCGACCGTGGATCGGAATGACCAAAGCGCGCATGGGAAGCCATGGATGTGTCCTTCTCATCTGGTCCCGCCTTAGGGTGGCCCGATCGCCCAAGATAATTTCTCTCTACGTTTTCAACGCACTCTGCGGTTAGTTCTCCTGTCCGGTGAGCGGTTGAACTTATTGATTGCTTTTGGACCGCTTGCCTGATAGAACTTCCCCAAATATAGGCAAAGCCGTTATTTTGCGGTACGGCGCTTATGAATGGGTCGGCATGAATTGTACGCGGCCAATAAATTTTAGGGACCTCGTCACAGTATGTTTACTGTCCATCGTGATTCTTCTCTTTTCTTTTTTAATTCCTGACGCTGTATTCTGCGAAACCTTCGGAATCAAAGACGCCCAGGGCAATTTTGTTCCAAAAGTCGAAGTAAACGTGGGGAAAAAAGACGTTTTTATAAAAAAGACGAATGCTAACGAGAAGTTCACCTTATTATCCTTAACTCTGAATAAGAAAAATGCTAATCTTGTCAACAATGTAGCTCAATTGAATGTCCAGTGGGACATGGCCGGAAAGCCCGGAAAAGCGATTCCATTTACCGGGCCTAGATATGATCCCAACACCAGAGTGTTTTCAGATTCCATGACCAAATCGACCGGTCTCAAGATTATCGATAACAGTAAGCTCAATTTGTTTGCCGGCAAAAACGCAACTGACCTGTTTGCGATTCAAATTGATGATCAGACTTTAGTTTCGTCCGAGTCTGCCATTGAAAAAGATCGAACTGTGCAACTAGGGACAGGCCGAGATGTTTCCATAAATGTGGACAAGACTTCCATATTATTTGATGAAAGCAACCTCAGAAAAGGTGAAATGCTCAACGTTGATAACCGATCCGGATTCGACCAGATTCTCGGAGTGGAACTCCCGGATAAAGGTTTACTCGTTTACCAAATCCGAAGAAGAATGGAGCAGACCAAAATACTTCCGGAGAATTGGGAACGATTCACGATGCCCGCGGATTCGGGAATTTTTATCGTTCTGATTCCGGAACCCGAACCGCAGGCACTCGCGCAATTGGATGGCACAGAAATCGTTATCAAAGTCTACCAGGGAAACAAGATTAGAGAGACGCGAAAGATACCCATAAAAGTCGCTCCTGATCTTAAGAGACCAAACGCGGATCTATCGTCGCTCCCCACAGAACAGGGGGATCTGAAGTCTCCACTCGCCACGTCAAAAACTCCCGGCCCCAGGCACGGTCAGGATATGACTGCTCAGCCTCAGCAGGCTACCGCGACAGCGGAAAACGCAAAAAAAATAGATCGGGGAGTCGGGCCGTGGATCTGGATCCTCCAGATTGTTAACCTTGCATTGTTGGTAGCCTTTGGATCTTACGGTATTTTTTTCATGCTGCCGCGGATTCAAGTGCTCGAGGATCGCCTTTCAAAGAACGAAATGTTTCTTCACGGAAGCCGAGAAGCTATCAGAGACGAATTGGAGCAGATCAAGAAAGAGATACTCCAGCGATGTTTAGAAGAAACACGGGAATAAAAGCAGCGGCTGCAAAACGAGGTGGCCAACTGTCTTCGTGTTCTTTAGCTTAGCCAACCAGACTGACATTTGCCCGCCGCTCTGCCCCTACACCTGCCTTACAAGGTCCCCCGCCGTCATCTGCTCATTGAAACAATGTTTGGCATCACCCATCAAAATTCCGCAAGCGGAACTTGCCCATCAAGGGGACATAGTGTTAGAGTTTTTTGCGAAAAGGTCCGTGGAACCCTTGTTGCATAAGAAGGTTCCGCGAAAGCTTTCATTTTTCCTTACCCCGAGGAACAAGTTATGTCGCACCGAATAGAAGTTTGTTTGAAGCAGGCCCTGGTCGATCCGGCAGGCAAGAGATTGAAATCGCGCATCGCATTAGATCTGGGGATCATTATAGACGATCTTCATGTGGGCGACGCATACATAATCGATCGCGACCTGAACCGAGACCAGCTCGAACTTATAGTCGAAGAGGTATTCCGTGACCCCGTAATACAGGAAGCCAGCATTGATATACCCCTGAGTATCTCATTCGATCATTTGATCGAGGTAGGGTTCCGACCTGGTGTCACGGACAATGTCGGCAGGACATCGAGAGAGGCTGTGGAAAGGACCTTGCATATAAATTTTGGACCCGATGAGGGTATCTATACTCGTAAGCTCTATTTCATTAAAGGCGATATATCCGAAGAACAGGTAGCCCGGATTGCTAAGGACCTGCTCGCAAATGATTTGATACAAACCTGGACTATGTTTTCAGCTGGTGACGAACTGGGCCAGTCCGCGGCTCCCCGCGTGACTTCCCGATCCGAGGCGATTATTCGCGAAATAGATCTCAATACCAGCGACGACCTTCTTATGAAGATCAGCAGGGATGGTGTCCTCGCTCTCAATCTGGAAGAAATGCAGGCCATCCGAGCGTATTATGGCTATCCGGCTTTTCTAGAATTGCGCAAACAGGCAGCCTTGGGGCTGGCAATTACCGACTGTGAGTTGGAAGTACTGGCCCAGACGTGGTCTGAACACTGTAAGCATAAGATTTTCAACGCATTAATCGAGTACCATGAAGCGGGCAAGACAAAACAGATAGACAGCCTATTTAAGACTTTCATCCAAGGGGCCACTGATAGAATACGCTCGGAATTGGGGGATGGGGATTATTGCCTCTCTGTATTCAAGGACAATGCGGGCGTTATCAGTTTTGACGCTGAATGGAATTTGGTTTTCAAAGTAGAGACGCACAATTCGCCCTCGGCGCTAGATCCGTACGGCGGAGCGCTTACCGGTATTGTCGGGGTGAATCGGGATCCTTTCGGCACGGGCATGGGTTCACGATTGATATTCAACACCGATGTCTTCTGCTTCGCTCCACCGGATTTTCAAGGAAGAATCCCTCCCAGACTGCTGCATCCCCGACGTGTTTTCGAAGGTGTCAGAGAGGGTGTCGAACATGGAGGAAATAAGAGCGGTATTCCCACTGTAAACGGAGCCGTGGTGTTTGACGACCGTTATTTGGGAAAACCGCTAGTCTACTGTGGGACCGCAGGGATAATGCCGTCAAAGATCAACGGCCGGCCGTCTCATGTTAAACAGGCTCACCGGGGGGACCGCATAGTCATGACCGGTGGCCGCATCGGCAAAGACGGCATTCACGGAGCGACTTTTTCATCAGAAGAACTGCACGAAGGGTCACCAGTGAGTGCAGTCCAGATAGGTGATCCTATCACGCAGAAGCGCATGACCGACTTCCTGCTCATTGCACGTGATCGAGGGCTTTATACTTCCATAACCGACAACGGAGCAGGCGGATTGTCCTCTTCCGTAGGAGAAATGGCGCGTGAATCGGGTGGCGCAAGACTTGCCCTGAACAGGGCTCCTCTCAAGTATCCCGGGCTCCAGCCCTGGGAGATATTGTTGTCCGAGGCTCAAGAACGGATGACAGTCGCTGTGCCGCCGGAAAAACTGAAGGAGTTCCTGGAATTGGCAGCGACGCTCGATGTGCAAGCCACAGATCTGGGCGAGTTCACCGATGACGGTCTGTTTTCCGTAATGTGGGAGGACCGCACCATCGCGCTTTTGCCACTCGATTTTCTTCATCAAGGTTTACCTCGAATGACGCTTACGGCCAAGTGGGACCAGCCGACGTATCCTGAACCCTCGTTTGAATCTGCCACCGATTTGACACACGATTTACTGCAATTAATGTCACGATGGAATATATGCTCCAAAGAACGTCTGATCAGGCAGTACGATCACGAAGTGCAAGCCGGGACGATAATAAAGCCACTGGTCGGAATCACTACTGACGGTCCGGGTGATGCTGCAGTGTTTAGACCGATCCTAGATAAATTCCGCGGAATTGCGGTGGGTTGCGGCATAGTCCCCCGGTATTCCGATATTGATACTTATTGGATGATGGCCGCGTGCATAGATGAGGCTGTGCGAAACATTGTTTCAGTTGGCGCCGACCCGGATAGTATGGCCGGCCTGGACAATTTTTGTTGGTGTGACCCTGTCCAATCGGACAAAACGCCGGATGGGGAGTTCAAGCTGGCTCAGCTCGTGAGAGCGAATGAAGCGTTGTACGATATCTGCACCGTGTATCGAATTCCCTGTATTTCCGGTAAAGACAGCATGAAGAACGATTACCATATCGGTGAAACAAAAATTTCCATACCGCCAACAGTTCTTTTTTCTGCCATAGGAATTGTCCCCGACATTAGAAATAGCATAACACCAGATTTCAAGATTCCCGGTGACTTGATCTACATCCTGGGGATAACTCTGGATGAGACCGGTGCATCTGAGTTTTTAGCTTCCAAAGGATTCGTAGGAAACAAAATCCCCAAGGTCAGCGATCCCGTGGGAGCGATAGACATGTATCGGGCACTGCATACGGCAATCAAGAGCGGATTGGTCGCGTCATGTCACGATCTTTCTGACGGAGGCCTGGGAGTAGCTTTGGCTGAGAGCGCGTTTTCCGGAGGATTGGGTGCGCAGATTTCGCTCGGAAGTCTTGTTCTGAAAGATGTGGATCGTGATGACGTGGCTCTATTCGCTGAGAGCCCTTGCCGCTTTATTGCGAGTGTACATACTAAGGATAGTAGGCGGTTCGAAGAGATTCTAAAAGGATGTCCTGTGGCCCGCGTGGGCGAAGTCATAGCAGCGCAGGAAATAGAAATCCTAGGTTTAAAGGGCGATCCGGTCGTTTCCGTGGATATCTGGGAACTGAAGAAAAGATGGCAGGCCCCTCTGGGGTTGTAAGACGAGGATGGAAGAAATCAGATATTGTTGAACCGAAGGTACAAGGGTCGGCTAACACGAATTGAATAGGTATTCTCCCACTCTGAGATATAATCCTGCGTGTGAGAATCGCTTGCAGAAAATTTTCCATACGTCGCGCCTATGGGGATTTGGGATCAGGAGACGGAGATGACCGTTGATTATGAAGTGGTGTTTCCGTCCAGAATCCGGACCACCGAATCCCGGTTGGCGGAGGGAACGAATGAACCCAGTGAGCGTTAGTGGGCCGAGATAAGCATTAGGAGACTAGTTGAATGGTCACGACATGTCGTCAAAGCCG
Organism: Desulfomonilaceae bacterium; assembly: GCA_052144015.1. GTDB lineage: Bacteria > Desulfobacterota > Desulfomonilia > Desulfomonilales > Desulfomonilaceae > DATJPW01. The sequence goes on along the minus strand of JBKQRG010000128.1, from coordinate 50,956 downwards.
GGATTGGATCCGCACCACGCTTGCAAGATGTCCCTCGAATCAGCGATTATATAGTGTTGCTTAATAGCAAAAGATGGCGCCGAGCCAGGTCACGCATGTCGCTCAGTCTATACCGTAATCATTAATTGTGTCCGAAGGAATGTTACAGATGGGGGGACGTTTCAGGGAACTAATCACAAAGATCTTGGCCGTCTTTGCGGGGCTGATAGTCGCCCTATTATTAGCAGAAGGACTGCTGAGAGTGCTGCCTGTTCAAGAAACTTACGTTAGAATCCCACTTACAGCTAACAACATGGTGGGATTCACGCGATCCCCTAATTCCTCCGCTTTATTTGAGAATACCTGCTACAGGATACAAGATATCAATTTCAATTCTCAGGGTTTCAGGGACAAAGAATTCGAACACGATCGCGATTTTAAGATAGCAATCCTGGGAGATTCCTTTATGGAAGCAATTGAAGTGCCTGTAGATCTTAATACGGCTTCCATATTATCGAAACTGCTTGACTGTCGCACATTGAACACGGGTATTAATAGCTATGGCACAACTCACGAACTTTTTGTGTACAAGAATTTCCTGAAACCTTTACGACCTCAAATTGTGCTCCTTTTCTTCTATACGGGAAACGACATTAAAGACAATTCTTGTGAACTCACACGTATGTATGATGAACCCATATCGGGTCCATGCGGTTATATATCCAACGACAAAGTCTTTTGGGAGACCAAGTTCGATCAAGATGACAATGTCCGTGGTCAAAGTCGGGTGAAACGGTTTTTGCGACAAAATTGCAGACTTTGCCTTTTGGGATACAGGGTGCTGAAATTTGACATCTGGAATAAGTACAAGGATGGAGAAATGCCGTTCCTTTATAATACATTCAGAGCAGAGCTGCCCGATATTCTCAAGAAACCATGGGAGGAAGGCTGGAAAATAACGGCTGAAGCGATACGCCAACTGAACTCGGAAGTAAAATCCGCAGGGGGCAAACTTTTCATTATTACGGTTCCCGATTACTTCGCGGTTGTACCGGACTGGAAGGAATCTTTCAGGCAAGCGACTGGGCTGAATGAACCGCCCAAGGACTTTGATCCTCTGCTCGCTGAAAAAAGATTGGACGCTCTCGGCAAACAAGACGGAATCGAAGTGCTGAATCTTGCACCCTATTTCAACGATTATCGGATTCGATTTGACTTGAAAGATCCATATTTCTGGTACGTTTGTGACGCGCACTGGAGCCCGCTGGGCCATTTTTTGGCGGCAAATTGGGTCGCGAGAATGCTTTTGGATAATGACGCGATTGGAGCCGACTCTCAGGAGAGAACAAGGCTATATAGCAAAATTTCAAAAAATCTTAGCCTGTCTCCTATGGATATTCTCGGAGCCAAGGCTTACAATCAGATTTATGATAAAGGCGTTTATCTGGGATCTTCGAATATCCCAGAGATATTGTCCCCGAACTAATTAGGTCTTGCTCATTTTTACGAAAACTCATGTTGAGGGAGGGTTCCATGTACAAGAAAATACTTGTGCCATTGGACGGTTCCACTAATGACAACATCGTTCTGGAGCACGTGAAGAAATTAGCGAAAGAATTCGGATCTACGGTCACCCTGATCCTGCTGTTCCGGCTCGCAGAATCGGATGACCTTTTTGAGAAACAGATCCAAATGGAAGACGGCGCGTCCGGATGGAGAGCAAAAGGGAAAGCGGAAAAATATTTGCCTGAGCTGCAAAAAGCCTTGGCTAACGAAGGAATTCAGGTAAACACGGAATTCCTCGTAGTCGAACAGCCGGAGCCTGACGCCATCGTGAACTACGCTGAAAACAACAATTTTGATCTTATTGCCTTCGCTAACCGTGAGAGATCGCCTATCGGCAGATTCTTTTTCGGCAATGTTGAAGAAAAAGTACGACGAAGGACCAGTTTGCCGGTACTTTTCGTCTCAGCACGCAAAATATTAGGAGGAGAGCTATGAATTCCAACAATATGATAGACATGCTGAACCACCTCCTGGAAATGGAACTCATGGCCGTGGAATACTATCGAATACATGCCGCAGTTATAGCCGAGCCGGAAATCGCCGAAGGTGTAAGTTCGATTCTCCCGGCGGAACACGCTCATGCCGTGAGTCTGACCACAAGAATCGCTGAGCTTGGGGGGGTTCCTGTTAAGCCGGGCGGGCCTGCGTCGCTCAAGGGCCGAGAAATGGGGCAATCGAGCAAAGACAAAGGAACATTGGCTATGTTGAGGTTGGAACTGGCGCAGGAGCAACATGCCATAAAAGCTTATGCCGCACCGGTAGCGGATATCTTGACTGACATAGAGACATTGGAAATGCTCGAAGAGCAGCTATTCGATGAAATGCGTCATGCAAAATGGCTCAAACAAAAAATAATGGAACTCGAGGGGAGCAACAGATAAAGCTGGCATTGACGAGAATGGCGAGAACGGCCTAGAGTCAATGAAATAGGCAGGGAAGGGGGACAAACGAAATATGAAGGCCCACAAAGGAATTGAGCATTCGTCCACGGGCGCGCAATTTGGCACACCTGATCCACAATCTCGGGAAGAACTGCTGCACGGCAAGTTTGGGACCAAATAATAGTGCACCGGGAATAAAATTCAATCGCCTGACTAGAAATTAGGACGTATGAGGAACCACAGATTTTGTTGAGGCCATCCAAGAAGTGAAGATCAGCACAAGGAAAATAGCTGGACATTTGTTTCTGAAGGACAGAGTCTCCCACTCAAATCCTTGAAATAAAATCAAATCTTATGCTCTCGATCTCGTATTCGAGCAACTCATAGAAGTTCGCACCCTTCCGTACTTCTTCCAAATGCTCTTCAGCTATTACCACGACGAATAGGCCCTCCTTGTCATAAATTGCATGAATCTGCCGCAAGGCGTCAGCACCCTCATCAGCTCCGGTAACTCCCTTGGGAGCCACGATAACACCCAATTTCACTCGCGAATTGCTCATTTTTTGAATGAAATCGCGCACGTATTTGACTCCAACCGCATCTTTCCAGTTCTTGCACTCTACGAGGAAATAACGCCCCAATTCATCGAAAACGGTCGTTTCGTTAAAACCTTTATAAACGAAAACTAAATCAATTTCGGCACTTGCCGTCCGCAAGTTAGAATACCTGAATGATAAGAATGGGATGCCTTCAAATAGCAGTTTGGCGAGACCCTCGAGTGATTTCTTTTTTTGCTGATTGGTACGCGCGCTCTTCACGGCCGCCAGTGCCGCCGAGTATTGTTGAGCATCGATCGAAAACGTGACGCTCACAATGGCGCCTCGGTGCCGATGCCGGAGGACTGCTCAATCGGCCCATCCGCTGATGTCGATGGTCGGCGCAGGAGGGAATAGATTTGTGATGATTGATCTTGGGTCAACTGAACGAGGTCATACAGGTACGCTTCGGATCTGGAAGCCATACCCAAAACTTTCGGCGAAAACAACAACAACCACTGATTCTCCGCTGTAAGAAATCGGCGATATAAATGCTTTACCGCTTTCCACATATTCTTTGGGTCATCACGCATCTCGTCGAAAGTTTTCACCTCGACAATCATCCACGGCAATCCGGTTCGACGCTCCGCCACCAACGCATCTGCTTTAACACGGTGGGGTAAACTGAGTAAGAACTCGAAAAAGATAGTGGATCCTTCATATCCCAAAATTTCAAGAAATTTCGGGAGTTCTGATGCCAGTAGGTCTGTATGGCTAGTCCTGATTTGCTTCGGTAGGGCTCGCAAGTAATCATAGAGTTTATGCTCTGTCATCGTTTTCCTCGCACAAATCGGGTTACTCTTCAATTTGTCGCTTCCGAATAGTACGGCAATCTTATCTTCGAATATCTATGATTCCCTGGGCCGCATCGGATGCTGATCCCGTTGGCAAACTGCACTATTCAGAATTCATCGTCAAGATTTTGAAAAACCTGCTCCTAAAATAACTCCTCACAGGTGTCCTGAAGCGCGAAGTAGCCTGAGAATATCGCGGCAAGAGGCGAGGGTCAATAACATCTTGGTTATAGCCTGGGCAGCTAAAATCATAATGGTCCATGTTGGCGACATTATTACATAATCTAGTGTTATATGAATATTCGTACTGTATCGGCCACTCTCTTAAAATTTGCGATGATCAGTCACTGCTGAAAAAATTAAAATAGCGGCAAAAGCGCGTGCGCAATTTCGGCCGATTAGAAGCGTCTACCTGAATACCTGGGCCCGTGCTTATTTGCGAAAAACGGGGTTGATGCACGTTCGGGAAACGACGCTCTGGATTTGTCCGTCCGATCGGGGAAACGAACATTAATTCTTGTGCCTGTTTATAGATTGATCAATTCAATCGATTACTGATATGTTCAAGCAGCTCTATAAATCTTAAGGGAGAAGAGGCCAATGGCCAAACCAACATTGAGAACCGAACTTTGCGACATGTTGGGAATTGAATATCCGATCCTCAGCGCAGGGATGGGACCTACACTGATAGGCGAAAAGACAGGAGCGCCCGTGGAACTGGTTGTGGCTGTATCAGAAGCGGGTGGCCTCGGAGTGCTCGGTGGCAGCGGTTTCACGGTGGATGAGCTTCGTACGGCAATTCGAGAGATAAAATCCAAGACCAATAAACCCTTCGGAGTCGATCTCCTTTTACCCAAGAGCGTTGCAACGAAAGGCATGGATTTAGAGGGCGTCGATAAGGTACCACTGAGCCAGGTGCTAAAAACTATGCCAAAGGCGCATCAGGAGTGGCTCAACAAGGTCAGGTCGGAGCTTGCTCTGCCGGAAACGGATATCATGCTTAAATTGAATACCACAACGGCTCGGCCAAAGGAGTCCATAGCTGTTTGCATTGAGGAACGGGTTCCTCTTTTTTGCGCTGGGCTGGGCAATCCCGGTTTCATGGTGAAGGAAGCTCATGCAGTCGGAATGAAGGTCCTTGGAATTACAGGTAATACGAAGAACGCTCGCAGAATGGCTGAATCGGGTGTGGACTTGCTGGTCGCTCAAGGACATGAAGGTGGCGGCCATACCGGGAGAATAGGCACTATGGCCCTGCTGCCCCAAGCTATTGACGCTGCCGCTCCTGTGCCGGTATTGGCCGCGGGCGGCATCGGTGACGGTCGAGGTCTGGCGGCGGCTTTGGCAATGGGTTGTGTGGGAGTTTGGGTCGGAACCCGATTTCTGGCCACCTATGAAGGCGGCGCATTGGACATCAATAAACAGCGTATCCTTAATTCCACGGATGAAGATACTCGCGTCAGCACGGCTTACACCGGGAAGACGCTGAGAGCAAGTTTGAACGAGTTTCATGCTTTGTGGGACAAGTCGGGTCTTGATCCGCTCCCCTTTCCCACTCAGGTGCTGATCTCGTCCGCACTCCTCTGGAGTTTTGTCGAGGCTAACAAAAGTGATTATGTAGGCGGTCTGGCCGGACAGGTCTCAGGTTTGATAAAAGAAATTAAACCTGCGGCGCAGGTGCTGAAAGAGATGGTGGAAGAAGCGGTGGATATCCTTACAAGGAAATTGCCAGCCACTGTAATTGCAAAATAAATCAGCGTTTAGACCGAGAGGCAAAGAAGAAAAATGCGGGAACCCCTTTCTGCAGAAAATCGGGTTCGTACGTATTCTCTCCGTCTCCTCTGACCTCTGCCCTGTGTCCGGTCAATTCTTATGGAAGCAATCATGATTGATATGAACCTTGTAGGCAAGAAATGTGGTCCAATCCCCTACGAGTACACATGGAAGGATGTGGTCCTTTACGCCTTGAGCATCGGAGCACAACCGGATGAGCTTTCGTTTATCTACGAGAATGCAAGAGACGGATTGAAAGTGATTCCAAGCTTCTGTGTGGTGATGTGCCACAATCTTTTCGTCGCACTTTTCAAAGATGTGAAAATCGACGCGTCCAGATTTATTCATGGAGAAGAGGCGATGAAGCTCTATCGCCCGATCCCGCCTGAGGGAAAGGTCATCACTGAAGGAGAAATTACAAATATATATGATAAGGGTAAAGGTGCGCTCATTATCTGGGGCATGAGGATTCTGACCGAAGCCGGTGACATTCTAGCAGAGGCAGAGCATACAATTTTCTATGTCGGAGCCGGCGGATTCGGTGGAGATCCCGGACCCAAAGCCGAAGCTCTGAATCCACCTCAGGGAATAGAACCGGACTTCACCGCCTCGTCCTTTGTCCAGGAAAATCAGGCAGCTCTATACCGGCTAAACGGAGATACAAACCCTCTGCACGTGGATCCGGAGTTCTCCAAAATGGGTGGATTTCCTCGTCCTATTCTTCACGGACTATGCACGTACGGCTATGTGGTAAGAGCGGTGTTGCACAAGGCGTGCAATGGAAATGTGGAGAAATTCAAGGAGTTCCGGGCCCGTTTTTCCGGTGTGGTGTACCCGGGTGACACACTCATTACCCAGGGATGGAAAATTGAGGACGGGCGCTATCTGATCCAGGCCCGAACCGACCACGGAGTAGTCCTCAGCAACGCTTATGCGTGCGTGGGATAAATCTGGCGCCAATTATAGATCAGACCAAATTATAGCAGGACGAACATCAAGGAGTCTATGTGCAAAAGCGTCGCTGCCAAGCACTGTGATTGCCTAGAAAATCATCCGAGATGATTAAAAACAATGCTGAGGACTGCAGGCCGATTGTTTCTTGAAATCGGGTTTCCTCGTGTCACTTGCAGGCTGTCGGATTCGATTCTCCGCGCAATCTCTTGTTGGATCGCACTCCTATTAATGTTCGCAATTTCTGCATCAAGACGTACAATATAGGCGTAAAAAAAATTCCGAGGACTGTTACCCCCAACATTCCGCCTACCACAACCGTCCCCAGCGCTTGGCGTCCCGCTGCTCCTGCGCCCGTGGCTATAACCAGTGGCGAAACCCCGACAATGAATGCCAGGGATGTCATCAGAATAGGTCGGAAACGTATTCTCGATCCTTCCACTGCTGCTTCCACAGGGCTTTCGGCCGTTGCAAGCCGTTTCCTGGCGAATTCCACGATGAGTATGGCATTTTTGGCCGCGAGTCCAACCAGGAGCACCAATCCCACCTGGGTATAGAGGTTGTTATCAAACTGCCTCACCAGGAGTGCCACAACAGCGCCCAGCACCGCCAGAGGCACAATCAATACTACCGCAAGCGGGTCAATCCAGCTCTCATACTGAGCTGCGAGAATCAACACCACAACCAGAGCTGCCAGACCGACGACCAAGCCCATTTGCCCCCCGGTGTTTTTTTCTTGATATGCCACGCCCGCCCATTCGAAACCCGTTCCGAAAGGTAGTTTGGTCGCTGCAATCTCCTCCATTATTTCCAGGGCTGTTCCGGAACTGACTCCGGGACGCGGCTCCGCAATAACCCTGGCGGCCGGATACATATTATATCGGTCCACTCGTTGCGGACCCAAAGAATCCTTCATTTCAACAAGCGTGCCCAGCGGGACCATCTTTCCTTCGCGATTGCGAACCTGCAGCCTCTCAATATCCACAGACTGCATCCTGAATCGAGTGTCCGCTTGGACATTCAGTTGCCACGTCCGTCCAAATTTGTTGAAATCATTAACATATGTCGATCCGAGATAGGTTTGCAGGGTGTCAAAAACCGCTTGTAATGGGACCATGAGAGTTAATGCTTTAAGACGATCCACATCGGCAAAAAAAGTCGGGACTTGCGAACGAAATGTAGCAAATGCCGCGCGTAAACCTGGTTGAGCTCGCCCTGCGGCGGCAAGCTCATTGGATGCTTGCTCCAATGCAATCAACCCCAGCCCGCTTCGGTCCTCCACTTGCATTTCAACCCCGGCACTGAGACCGAGTCCCCTAATCGGAGGTCGGGAATAGGGAAAAACAACTGCTTCTTGAATCTTCCCGAATTCTTTTGCCAAGTCAGCAATAATGACGTCCTTCGTTCGGCCTTCCGGGAGCCTGTCATCCCAATGATCCAGATTAACGAATCCCCCTGCCACGTTTGGGGCGCTTCCGTCAATCTGTGACCACCCGGCTATTATATTGAACCTCGACACTCCTTTTGCACTTTTGAGTATCTGAGTCACTCTATCCACAATTGATTTGGTTCTGCCCAATGAGGCGCCGTCGGGCAATTGGGCATTGACTATAAGGAGCCCGTCATCCTCAAGAGGGAGAAAACCCGTGGGTACCCGAACCAGCCCCAGATAAGCGGTGGCAAGCAGTAAGATGAAAATTATCACCATAAAAGCCAAACGACGGAGGCACCAGGCCACAGCACGAGAGTATGAGCGGGTGATCCATCCAAAGCCGGCGTTAAACCAGCTAAAGAAAAGATTGCTCTTACTTTGATGCCCGCGGAGTAATAAAGCGCAAAGAGCAGGGCTTAAGGTGAGCGCATTAATGGCGCTGAATAATGTGGTAAATGCTATTGTTAACGAAAACTGGCGGTAAAGCTGGCCGGTAATTCCTTTCAAAAACGCGGCAGGAACAAAAACCGCCATAAGCACTAAGGTAATTCCAATGACGGCCCCTGTTATCTCGTCCATTGCCTTAATGGCGGCCTCTCTAGGAGGAAGGCCCAGTTCTCGCATATTTCGTTCCACATTTTCCACTACGACTATCGAATCATCCACCACAATCCCAATGGCCAGGACGAGTCCAAAGAGAGTTATCATGTTGATGGAAAACCCTGTCAGGGCCATTACGGCCAGAGTACCGATCAAGGAAACAGGAATAGTGACGGCCGGGATCAAAGTGGCTCGCCAGTCCTGCAAAAAAATGAAAACTACCAGAAAAACGAGCATAAAAGCGATTACTAGAGTCTTTATAACTTCATGTATTGATTCTTTCACGAATTCGGAGGCATCAAATACAACTTTGTACTCAAGCCCGTCGGGAAAATCCTTCTTGAGTTCGTCCATTGTTTTGATGACCAGATCGGCAACCTCCAACATGTTCGCACCCGGTGACTGAAAAACCACTATGCTTGCCGAAGGCATACCGGTGAAAAAAGAAAGGTTGTCGTAGGTCTTGCCTCCAAGCTCTACTCGCGCCACGTCTTTAAGAAGCGTAAGTCGACCCTCTTCGGCTGCCTTAACAACGATATTCTCGAATTGTTCGACATCGTCCAATCTACCAAGTGTATTGACGCTTGCCTGGAAATGATGTCCCGGCAGGGCGGGCTGTTGTCCGATCTGTCCGGCCGCGACCTGAACGTTCTGCTGTTTGAGCGCATCAACTACATCATTGGTTGTGAGAGAATTATACTCAAGCCTGTTCGGATCAAGCCAAACACGCATGCTGTAATCTTTAAAAGGGAAGCAGAAAATGTCGCCTACCCCTTTGATACGGGCTATCTGATCTTTGATGTTAATCGTGGCGTAGTTCGTCAAAAATAAGTCATCGTAAGTGCCTTTAGGCGAACATAAGGAAAGGACCGCAACAAATGTTGTAGACCTCTTCTTGGTATTGACTCCCTGACGCTGCACAGTTTCAGGAAGCTTGGACATAGCCCTTCCCACGCGATTTTGCACGAGCACCGCGGCCGTATCGGCATCGGTCCCAAGCTCGAAGGTAATATTCAAATTGTAAGAACCGTCGGGCGCGCTGGTGCTGCTCATATAGAGCATATTCTCTACCCCGTTCACTTCCTGCTCGATCGGCGCGGCAACTGTATCAGCGACCACTTTCGGGTCCGCTCCGGGATAACTCGCGCTCACCTGGACCATCGGCGGTGTGATTTCCGGATATTCAGCGACCGGTAGCCTGAAAAGTGCAACACCTCCGGCTATCACAATGAGAACCGAGATTACAGAGGCGAATATCGGTCGATCTATGAAAAAATGGCTTAACATTCGATCGCCTCTCAGTTGGCGGCGGATTTGTCACTCTCGGTTGGAGGAGCCTCGCCTTCCGCCAACCCATTGATCGGGTTAACCTTTGCTCCAGGTCTGATGCGCTGCAAACCATTCACAATTACCTTATCCCGAGCTGACAATCCTTCTTCCACCACTCGCATCTCCTCAACGAGTTTTCCAATCCGAATACGTTTCAATTCAGCAACTTTCTGTTCATTGCATACGAAAACGTATTTTCCTCCCTGATCAGCTAAAACAGCCGTATCAGGCACCACCAGCGTATTCTTTGTCTCAACCGGCACTCTGACCCGAGCAAACATGCCTGGACATAATAGCCCATCCGGGTTCGGGAACACGGCCCTCACTTGTATGGTTCCTGTGTTCTGATCGACCTTGATATCTGTGTAATCGAGGCTGCCCTGATGTGGACACCCTTCTTCATCCGCCAATCCTACCTGAACGGGCGTGTGTTTATCCTGTGGTGATCCAGCACCGTTTGCACTGATCGATTTGCGAATCAGCGAAAGCAACTCACGTTCAGTCAAGTTGAAATACACATAAATCGGTTCATCGTTGACAACGTTTGCCAAAAGGGTTGGGCCGTTCACTCCAACAAGATTGCCTACATCGACCAGATTCCTGCTTACTCGGCCATCGATTGGAGATCTTACCTGTGTGTACTCAAGATCTAATCTGGCAGTTTCGAGGTTTGCCTTCGCTTTCTCAAGCTCGGCTTTCGCCATGTCACAATTGGCTTTCGCATCTTCCACTTTGAGCTCGGCTACGACTTCCTTAAAACCCAGGCTGGAGTATTTGTCCAACTCGATTTGTCGTATCCTCAAAGTCGCCTGCTGAGAAGCCAATGCTGCCTCTGCCTGTTCGACTTTCGCGCGGTACGGTCTTGGGTCAATTACAAATAGGAGATCACCTTTCTTTATCTTTGCACGCGGTTCGTAATGCATACTGTCCAGATAACCGGAAACTCGAGCGCGGATCTCCACGGATTCCAATCCAACCGTAGTGCCGGTATGCTCCAGGAAAGTAGTCACCTGTCGCTGAGCCGGGTGATTGACAGTAACATCCGCCGGTGGAGCAATAATGCTTTTTGGTGCTTTCTCACATCCTGAGATAATGTACGTGGAGAAAAAGACGAGAAATATCAGTAAAAAACGCGAACGCTTACGTATGGTCCCGCTCCTACTGGTATTGACCTTCATCAGATACTCCATTCCGGCTTTTTGCCTGTTCAGGGCATCAGATCACTGAAAATATGCGAATTCAAGACTCCGATTTGGAGTCACTGCAATATTGCAAAATCATCAGATAAATGGAATCGAATGGCTTGAAGCCAATCTGGTACCGGCGCCTACACGGCGATATATATTATGATTGGCTGACGGATTAAGTCAACAATTGGAATCACCAACAGAAGCCGGCAAGAAGACTGTCTGAAAAGTTAATGAACCATAGGAACATCAACGAACCACTGGAAGCAAAGCCCCCAAGATTACAACAGATCCAAACATGTTGAATCAACGGACGAAGTGTGCGAATTGTGTGACATGCGAAGAGTTCAGGGACACGGAGGCGTGATCATGAAAATCAGCAGGTCGATCTTGGTCGGATTCATTATCGCGGTTTTTTTGATTTACGCAGATCTTTCTTTTTCCGCCAATGAGACCAAAAAGAAAACACCGACTCAAGCGAAAACAGCGGCCCTAAAGATCAGTATCGAAGGTGAGGGTACCGGTATTGAAAAACCGATCGTGATTAAGGGAGCTCCTGATAATATATCGGGAGTGGCCCTGGAATATGGCGTCCTCAGGGGATTGTACCCGGATGCGAAGGTAATAAACCAGCAACTTCTCCGGCAAGGCGGTCGATCCTATGATGTGATGGCTCTCCAATCACAAGATGGCCGCGAGTTTCGCGTATTTTTTGATATCACCGATTTCATTGGAAAACTTCCACGATGAGACGAATAGCGGGAGAGTATCATGCACAAATTTGTTAAGAAATTTTGGTGGAGTGATGTCGGTCTGAGTGTATTGCTTGGAGTTATTTTCCTTCAAATTTTTGTCATGTATCCCTTAATCCATGCTGGTACGGGGCTTATCTTAATACACATTCTTTTCATTCTCGTACTCATCTCAGGCGTTATGGCGGTCAGCGCAACTCCTCACTGGGGACGACTGGTCCTGGTTCTGGCAATATTCAGTATAATTTGCAGAGGGATTGGATTCTGGTATTCGGGCTCGACTATAGATACTCTGGAAACAAGCCTGGCGGTTATTTTTGCGGCAATACTCGTGGCCATAATTCTTATTCAGGTTTTTCGTCAGGGTCCTGTTAATGCTCACCGAATCGCCGGCTCAATAGCTGCTTATCTGCTTATTGGGATCGTCTGTGGTCATGCATATATGATAATCGCTCTGCAAGACCCGAGCGCTTTCACGTTCACAACTATTCCGATACCAACCGAGTTTCACAAGCTTCAGTCAAAGCTCTTCTACTTTAGTTTCATCACTTTGACCAGTGTTGGATACGGAGATATTATGCCGGTTAATCCGGCAAGCCAGACTGTGGCGATTCTGGAAGCATTAATAGGCCAGCTGTTCCCGGCGATTCTGCTTGCTCGGCTGGTTTCGCTGGAAATCGAGAACCGGCAGAGCCGAAAACGGGACAAAGGCGACGAATGATCAGGACGATATACAAGGAGCCCTTCACTGGCTCTTCCTCACGAGATTAAGGCAATGATTCAGTTTTGACCATCTGCTGGTTGGACGTATTCCCTGTTTGGGTCATGAGGCTTTATGGTCAAAATTTGGACATTCGTGTAACATCTTGGGAGGACTTCCCGCTATAGGTAAACGCATTGGGAGAAAATAATTGAATCGAACAAACCTTGATGTGCGTCATTCAAATTGGAGGAGAAATATGCGGACACCTAATCCCGGACCTATGGTTGTTATTTTGCACATATTCGTTGTTTTGTTTTTGTTGGTTATGGCTACGTCTCCAGTCGCGGCAGATGACAAGAACGAGGCTCTTCTGAGCGCTGCAGTACGTGGTGATGTGAAAGAGGTGGAAACTCTACTGAATGAAGGAGCGGATCCCAATGTATCGGACCAAAGTGACCGAACGGTCTTGATGCAAGCAGCGGGAAGAGGTCGCCTCGAAGTTGTAAAATTGCTTCTGGACAAAGGAGCGGACGTTAATGCTGTAAAGAAGGGTGGCGCAACGGCTCTGCTCGCGGCGTCGGGTAGGGGTGGATTTGATGTAGTGAAACTGCTTGTTGACAGAGGCGCCGATGTCAATGCAAAGACCACAACAGGCTGGAGCGCTCTGATGCTGCCCTGCTGGACGGGTCACATTGATGTTGTAAGAGTGCTCCTTCAAAAAGGAGCTGACCCGAGCGGAAAAAATGAGAAAGGGCAGACAGCCATGATGTTGGCGGCTGAGCAAGGCCACACCGAGATTGTGGAGTTGTTAAAAACCCGCGGAGCAAAGGAATAGGAAGATTCAATGGAGACTGCGCAGAGGACGCAGAGAAAAATGAGAAAAAATTATTAGGAGAGAAATGATGTCTCAAAAAACTAATAGAAGAGAATTCCTTAAAGCTGGGCTGATAAGTACAGCAGCGGCAATGACCGCCGGTCCCGGTATCATATTAACGCCTAATTTCGCATTGGCACAGACATACCCCGACATTATCATAAGCCATGGACGCAACCCGGGCGCTATTACCAGGAGCGCTGTCGATGCCCTTGGTGGTATGAAACGTTTTGTCAAACCCGGCAATAAGGTTGTGATCAAACCCAACATGAGTTTTGCGAGCGGCCCAGCGACAGCTTCCAACACGCACCCTGATGTTGTAGGCGAAGTGGCGAAAATGTGTATAGAAGCAGGTGCTTCTAAGGTGTCGATTTTGGATAATGTTTTGAATCATCCACAGGATTGCCTTAATCTTTCCAAGATACCTGAGGTCTGTGAGGTTGTTCAAAACACCAGTGTCAGGGTAGTGACCGATCGAAGATTCTTTCGTGATGTGGATGTACCTCATGGCACCCTGATTAAAAAAATGGGAGTGGCTTCGGAGGTTTTGGATTCCGATGTGCTTATTTCGGTGCCGGTTGGAAAAACCCATGCATCCTCTGGTGTTAGCCTCTCAATGAAGGGAATGATGGGGTTGGTTTTTGACAGGCGTCCCTTTCACTCGAGAGGGCTCGATGAATCAATAGTGGACATGGTAACAATTTTGAAACCCAATTTGGTCGTTATAGACGGCACCAGGATTTTGGGAAGTGGAGGCCCTGGGGGCCCCGGGGAGGTCATCCCGTTAAATCTGGTGATAGCAAGCACGGACATGGTTGCTGCGGATGCTCAGATGGTGGCGCTCGGAACCTGGTACGGCAAGAAATTTGAACCCAGCCAGGTAAAGCATATTAAAATGGCTGCTGACAAAGGCCTTGGGCGTTTGGACATTGACAAGCTGAATGTGAAGAATATAACGGCTTAATCGATAAGCCTCCGGTTACATCGGGGTATAGTTCCGCAAAATGCGGGATCACCTGGGAGTACTTGGTGGGTAAGCCTCGGCCCCGCCGAGGCAAACTTGCCCGACGAAATATGACCGGCAACCGGACGGGGGGCAACTATGACGCGGATCAGAATTGCAATTCTTCTCAATCTGTTGAGCTATTGTGTTCTCAATCGCCTATTCAGGACCGACCCGCCTTTGAAAGATCGACTGGAATTCCAAGGGCTAAACCAAGTTTTCGTCAAATGTTTACTAAATGAGGGGTGCCTCCGGTCGTGAGAGGCTGTCATAGCGAGCGCTTAATCGAAGGCCTGTCATTGCGAGCGCAGCGAAGCAATCTCTGTTCTCATGCATGGCTTGGCAAAACCCGAGATTGCTTCGTCGTTTCGCTCCTCGCAATGACATTATTTGCCCGCCTGTGACTGAAGGATTACGTCTTTGCAAAGATTGCGATTGACTGACATCAGATTTTTGACTTATGCTCCCGAACACGGGGATAAGGTGTTTCCTTTTTATGCAATAAGCTTTTGCGCTCGGAGGCAATTGTCAAATCAGATGCGCTCTCTTGGGGAGACGCAGGTAGGCTGTTTCCGATTACAAAACAAACCAAAGCCCCCCACCTCAACGGCAAGATCGCCGAAATTCCTATTCGAATAGGTTGAATTCTGAAGGATCGGATTCGTCAATAAGGCAACGAATATGGATCGGCCAAACAGGATCGGTTATTCAGGGCTGTGGATCACTGCTTCAGGTCTAATTATTTATTCTATTATACTTACTTTGCTGACGGGAGATACCGGATTTGAGGGGGATGATTGGTGGGTATTCAGCGTCCCTTATTGGCACAGTTTTCCGGAGTCAATTTGGGTCTACGCAACTGAATTCCTACGCCCAGTTGAGGGTATTTATTGGATCGGAATGTTCGAAGTCTTCGGATTCAACCGGATAGCCTTTCATCTCTTTTCTCTTTTGCTTCTATCCGCCGGCTCAATTTTAATGGGATTTTCGCTCTCAAAGACTTTTCCGGGAAATCGGGCTTTCATCATTTTATGTGTTTTATTTTCTTTTTTCCTGCCAATGGTTTGTTCGCTCACATATATCGTATTTACCGACAATAATAGACTATGCTCCGTTTTATTTTGGGTCTCAGTTTTGCTATATCAGCGGTGGGTTTCAAAAGGTTGCGCGTGGACAGGTTTGATTCTACCGGGCATTTTGTACATCATTTCTTTTTTGACATACGAATCTTGCAGTTTATTGATTTTTACTGTCCCATTCCTGCTTATTCCTATTCATAATCGAATGGAGTATCGTCTCCCCCATTTCTCTTTTTTTGCTCGGCTTGCGACAGGAATATTAATTGCCTTTTCAACTGCTATAGTCCTGAGATTCACGTTATTGAACGGCGGCGCAGTAGCACACAATCATTTATTTCCTCCAGTAAGTTTGTTTTTATCATATTTGGGTCTTTTGCCTTTCTATTTGGCAGCTCCTTTTAGCTGTCTGCAAAATGACCTTTTGAGTTGGTCAATAGGAATTACGTTTGCAATATTGGCGCTGGCGCTCACACTCTATCTCCGAAATCAAGCGAATGAGCGGGCGCTGCAAGACGATAGGCAATACATTTTATTTCTTGGTTTATGTATATTTGTGCTCGGAATGCTGCCATATCAGTTGGCAGGATACGGTTCCGTTATTCCCACCATTAGTGAAACGTTCCTTACGAAAGCCGGATTTGCCGACGGCAGCACAAAATGGTTTAGTTTCGATGGAATGAGTCGCCTTTATTCTTCCGCTTCTTTTGGAATAGCCATTATTTTGGCCTTAATTTTAACTACTTGGCGGAATTCATGGCAACGGAAACTCTGCTCAAGTCTCGCAGTGATAATACTTGGATGCATGATTGCATTTCATGTCGGGTTGAGAGTGGATTGGAAGGAAGCTGCCCAGATCAGGAACAATATTGTCAAAAGTCTAATAGCTCAAGTCCCCAATGTGATGCCTAATACAAACCTGATATTGATGGACTTGGAATGTAATCATAAAAGAGCCGCGGTTTTTAGAGGATGGGTGGGACTGCGATGCCTTGTTAACATGCTTTATCATCAACAAACGGTTAATGCTTGGTTTTTATATCCGTATTCCTGGTATCCACCGAATACCAAATATCCCCAATCGGTTGTGTCACCTGAAGGATTTTGGAGCAGAGGAATGCAAGCTCCTGCCCCGCAATCGGGTCTGGTTATTTTGAAGAGATATGGTCGAGATCTCACATTACTTAATCAAATATCCGAAAACGATGGCGAGGCTCCTACGGGAATTTCTTGGTCAGAACGCTCGTCGATTCAAAGTAATTCAAATCGAATAATTGCGTGGGCCCCGATTGGCAAAGATTCAAATAATTTCCGGAATGCATGGTCAACAGGTTTTATTTCGACCTTGAATTTAGCGAAACTTCGTTTACCGTTTCTCTCGAGAACCAGCCATTTTGAAAGCATCTATCTGAATCGGGGACCGAAATATGTGCTTACGCGTAAAAGTATCATTCCGAAAAAATTCCAATGAGTCACCGTATGTCAAGTTTAAAAGTCACGATCAATTTTCATTTGCCCTCCAGTGCTGATATCAAGCACGTTAAACACTGCTTTTCCTGCAACGAGCAAGACGGGCTATGGCATCGCTACTAAATCAGGCATCCCATTTGGGAATTGTTTGTGATTAGTTTTTGAGGGGAGGCGAGCTTTTTTTTCAGATAAAGAGATCCATGGGACACCTCTTCTTCATTTCCCGTTCAAATAACTATTACCGTAAGTCTGCCTGGACCGTGGACTCCAATGGTCAGGGTCAGCTCGATGTCCGCTGTCCTGCTGGGTCCTGTTTCCAGCGTTACATTGGTAGGCGGAGTATCACCCAAAGAAGAGAAAAAGTCGTCCAGAGACTCATGTATCCTTTGAGAAGGAAGGATTGCCACATGGTGAGCGCATAATAGGCCGGCTTGTAAGGGCTTTCCGCCTCGGCTGACATAAACTAAACTGCCCGTTTCAGCTATAGCGGCGTATGCCTCTTCCACACAAACTGACGCGGAAGAATAATCTGAAGTGAGCCTACCTGGTAATAATTCGATTCCCTTCTCGATCTCTGTCATAGATGGGCAGAAGACGGAATCACTCTCGGTCAAGAGCATCGCCACGGCTTCACTCAATTCACTGCTGTCACTCATTCGAATCGGTTCCGCCGCGACCTTGGTTACATTCTCCATGAAGAGATTGATTATTTCTTGGCGTGTCATGAGACCCGCTCCCTGAATGTTTTTGCGACTGGTCGTGACAGTCTTTCCAGCCCGCCTTTGCGTCCGGTTCTTGTCACGATGGGCCATAGGAAAGATGCCGCGGTCTGGCCGAAATGAAAAAATTTTGGAGACTTGGCGACCTCTCCGAAAGCCGCCATGCCCATTTGCTCGAGCTTAGGAGTAAATCCTTTTTCCACTCGCTCTTCCCGCAATTTGCGAAGAAGATCCGGCAGCGGCACTTTCACAGGGCAGACATCTCCGCATGCTCCGCAAAGCGTTGTTGCATCCAGGAGAGGATGAGCTCTTTCCATTCCCTCCAGCAGTGTAGTTAATACTATTCCCATCGGGCCCGGATATGTGGATTGATAAGCGTGCCCGCCTACTATACGGTACACGGGACAGGCGTTCAGGCACGCTCCGCAGCGAATGCACTTGAGCATTTCACGGTATTTTCCCGTGACAATCCTAGATCGGCCATTATCCAACAAGACAATATGCATCTCCTCTGCCCCGGTAGTTTCGCCTGATTTTCTGGTACCCGTTATCACTGACATGTAGCTGCTGAGCGCCTGCCCTGTGGCCGATCGCGGAAGGAGTCGGATCAGTTTCGGCAGATCCGCCAATGATGGGACCATTTTTTCAATGGACAACACTGCAATATGTAATGGAGGGACAGTAGTACACATACGCCCGTTCCCTTCATTAGTGAAGAGAACAATACTGCCGGAATCGGCCACGGCGAAGTTGGCTCCGGATATTCCCGCTTTAGCTGAAAGAAATTCTTGTCTGAGGACGGTCTTTGCAATAGTAGCGAGTACAGCTGGATCTTCCGTATATTCACAACCCAGCTTTTCGGCAAAAAGCCTCCCTACTTGTCTGCGATCCTTGTGAATCGCGGGGACGATTATGTGCGAAGGAGTTTCAGCTGCGATCTGAATTATGTATTCACCGAAATCCGTCTCCACTACAGTGATACCTTGTTCTTGCAGGTGATAGTTCAGATGGATTTCCTCGCTGACCATGGACTTTGATTTCACCACTTTTTGAATACTGTGGCTTTTGAGTACTTGGGCTATTATGCGGTTCGCTTCCTGAGCATCCTTGGCGCGGTGGACCTTGGCGCCTGCTCGTTTGGCGTTGGTTTCGAAACGATCCACATAGGTCGGGAGGTTGTCGAGGACGTGCAATCTTAGCGCGGATGCTTTGTCACGCCATTGTTCAATGGGAACTCCGGAAATTGCGTCCGATCTCTTTGTGCTGAACGTCTCGGCAGCATTGCACATCGCGGCCCGCAGAGCGGAATCGCGCAAAGCTTTAATCGCATTGGCTCTAAATGAAATACCCGCCGAAGATTTCATGCCAGACTCTCCGCCAGAACTACGGCTATATGCTTGACCTTCACATTACTTCCACCCCGCCGGGCGGCATCGGCGATATTCATCAAACAGCCGTGATCGCACCCTGTGACGGTCTCCGCTGCAGTGCTCAATATCCATTCCAATTTTTCATCAGCCAAAGCCATAGAAATTTCCGGCTGCTTCGCCATGAAAATGCCTCCAAACCCGCAGCAGCGGTCGGCATTCGGCAGAGGAACAAACTCGGCGCCTTTTATCGAGTGCAATAATAGCAGAGGTTCCTCTCTAACTCCAAGTTCTCTGGTAAGCTGGCAGGAGGCATGATATGTTAGTCGTCCTGTTCCTTGGAAGCCCTTTTCATGAGCGTGAAGCACATGAACCAGGAACTGAGTCAACTCGTAAGTTCGACCTGCAATCGCTTCGGCCTTTTCTCGCATTCGTGCATTATCCTTGAACAGCTCGGGATAATGATTCTTGACCATCGAAGCACAAGAACCTGATGGGATAACAATCGGATCGGCGCTGGCGTCAAACACGGAAATGAAATGTTCAGCCGCTTTCCTGGACTCGCGGGTATAGCCACCGCTATCAGCAGGTTTTCCGCAGCAAGTCTGTCCTTTAGGATATTTTATCTCCACTCCGAAGTGTCGGAGCAGTTTGATAGTAGCTTCACCGGTTTCAGGAAACATAGTATCTATAAGACAGGTGCCGAACAATTGGATTCGCATTTATGTACCTCAACCGAGACGAATTGCGAGATGGGTAAGTCTTAGATTTTTCGACTTGACGAAATAGTCACGCAACCATCATTCCGGTGAAAACCGGAATCCGGTGTTGTGCCGAGTCTACGAAAAGTTCTGGACTTGACATTCACCGGGCACTCGCTTGCCCCTTGGTTTTCACCACGGAGAGCGAATTTGAAGTTTTCCCAGGGTGACGTCTGATTCATTATTCAAATCAGATAATACTTCATTACCAGACTGCGGGGCGCTCTTCAAGAATTTCAGGTACAGGACCAGTTCGGAATTTCCGATGCGAGTACCTGCCATTTCATTATTCCTGAGCGGGCGTGAATGCAGCCCTGGACACCTGCTTTTTATGCAATAAGCCGTTTTGGCTGTGAGAAAAGGAATTAAAGTATCATATTGATTTTCACCAAGAACGTGTGTTCAGGAGATCTTTTTATGTGGCATCTAAGACATTTCGCACTTGTTGGAGGAATTTAGCTACATCAAAGGGTTTGCTGACAAACCCTTGGGCTCCAATAGCAAGAGCTTCTTTTGGACCCGTCTCCAAGGCATAGCCGCTGATTATCAGGACTTTTGCTTTGGGATTTGATTGAAGGAGTTCTGATACGCAATGCCTACCGCTCATTTCGGGCATGATTAGATCCAAGAGCACCAACGATATAGCATCCCGTTCCGCTCGATAAATTTCCAGCGCCTCTTTGCCTGTTTGAGCAGTAAGCACTTTATAACCCGCTTGCTGCAATATCTCTTGACCCAAATCTCTTACGAAATCCTCGTCATCCACCAGCAGGATCGTCTCGGTCCCGCGGGTGATATCGACTTTCTCTTGTGTTCCGTTCAAAAAACCGTCGACCTCTTCTGCCAAGGGAAAATAGACTCTAAACGTAGTCCCTTTACCAAGTTCCGTTTCGCAAGAAATATGACCGCGATGTTGGCGCACTATTCCGTAAACCACTGACAATCCGAGACCGGTGCCTCGTCCCACGTCTTTGGTCGTAAAGAAGGGATCGAAAATGTGCTCCAAAGCATCTTTCTCGATTCCAGTCCCCGTATCGGAAATCATCAGGAGAACGTGTGGACCGGGTGTAGCCTCAGTATGTAACTTGCAATACTGCTCGCTGAGTCTTACCGATTGTGTGGCAATAATGAGTTTGCCCCCTTCCGGCATGGCGTCCCGAGCATTAACCATCAAATTCATGACAAGCTGTTCAATCTGACTTGCGTCTGCATTAATGAGACCCAGCTTGTCAGCCAAGTTCATCTCTATCTGAATCATCCTGGGAATTGTGCGACTTACAATTTGTTCCACGTGCTTGATCTGTTGGTTAAGATTAATCGGGCGCTGATCGCTCTCGGTTTTTCGACTGAACGTGAGCAATCGTCGAACGAGATCTCTTCCGGTGCGCGCGGCTTGATGTATTTTCTGCAAATCCGCGTACGCGGAATCCGATTCCTCTCTTTGCAGTAAGAGCAACTCAGAAAAACCCATGGTGATCTGAAGCAGGTTATTGAAATCGTGTGCAATACCTCCAGCCAATGTCCCTACGGCTTCCATTTTCTGTGCCTGAAGAAATTGCTGTTCCAATTCTTTGCGCTCAGTCAGATCCGAGAATGAGCCCATCATAGCGATGGCCTTACCCGTCTTGTCTTTCACCACCGCAGTGGCTGTTTGAAGATGAAGTGGAGATCCATCTTTTCTCTTAGCAGTCAATTCGCCTATCCATGATCCGGCGCCGAGCATAGTTCCCCATGCCTTCCTGGCCTCCTCTTCAGAAGCCCAAAATTCCAGCACAGTCTTTCCAAGGAGTTCGTTTTCTTGATCATATCCCCATAACTTCATGACTGCCGGATTTATATAAGTCAACACGCCGCTAAGATCACAGATGGCGATACCACTTATGGATGAGGCGATAGCGCTTTCCTTTATTTGCAATGCCTCTTCCGTGGATTTGCGCTCAGTCACGTCACGCAATATGCTTATGGTCGAAATAAGTCGATTATCGCTAAAAATCGGAGACCAGGAATGCGAAACCCACTTGACTCGACCATTATCGGTTTCGATTCGATATTCCACGTCCGTGCCGCTTGCCATTTTCAGGGATTCACGTACCCGATCGACATCTGCCGCGTGGATTATCCACGGTTGTTTTCCCACTAATTCTTCAGGGTGCCACCCCAACACCTTATAGCAAGAAGGGCTTACGTAAGAAATTACGCCATCGGGATCGGTCACCATGATCAAATCATGCGTATTTTCAACTATCAATCTGTATCTTGCTTCGCTATCCCGAAGCGCAGACTCGATCTTTTCACGTTCTCTTATCTCGTGTCGCAGCTCTTCTTCATGTTTCTGCTTTTGAAGGAGCTGTTCGCGTTCATGCGACAGGTCCTCAACAAGGATTAGCAACGATTTCGAATCCCCCATCCTTATGGACCTAAAATGCATGCGTGCCCATATCTTGGCTTCTTTAACCTGGAGTATCGCCTGATAGGTTTCGGGTTTTCTGGCTGAGAATACTTTCTGAATAATTGCCTGGGCACCCCTAGCCGCCCAAGTATTAGGGAACAGAGACGCAAGGGATTTTCCGAGTAGCTCATCGTGGTCAGGCGTAACACGTTCCCAACATTGATTCATAAAAGATATCTTGCCCGATTCATCTATTAGTAAAGCAGGAATCGGAAGCGCTTGAAGCAGCTTCCCGAACCATGTTTTCGTTATCCCGGTAAAGTTAAAGCTCCCGGAAGTGCTGAGTTCCTCTATAAGAAAACGGGATAGGTCCACTGATTCGGTAGTATCCTCATCATCATACAATCCGTATGTTTTGGCTTCATCTGTATGGGATTGTACAAATGCTTGTAGGTCCCGCCAATTCCCATTTAATATCTTGATCAGATCAAAACCGCCAAAATCACCCGAGTCGGTTTCAATTTGGTTCCATTTGCAGATAGCTTGAAACACGATGGTCGAACTGATATTGGACTTTTCTGCAGGCACTACAAAGGTTTTGATCTCACCTTTGTGAGACCTTATCCCTCTGGTTCTCAATCCCGTTTTTGAAATATCGCATATCGCACCTGAATTATCGGGATGATTTTCTTCATATATTGCTAAAGGAAAGGTGACTTGATCCCGAATCGCAGACCGAAAATCATCTAGAGTGGCGGCGTCTTGATAGGGAGCGTTACGAGCGCGAAGCTCTGCAAATTGAATTGCTTTGGCCTCTAAAAGTTGTTTAAAAAGTTGCCGAAGAGCAATAGCACTAATCTTGTACTTTTCCATTAATTGCGCATCGGTCGTTCCCGATCGGATGTCTATGACAACCTCTCCGACTCTGATTTTTCGCTGTTCAGTCATGAGCCGTTCCCGGATGAACGCTGAATATCTGAGCAAACTCATCCCGCCTTGCTCTAACGATTTGAGCTACCGGCATCCTTATTATGTTTATCACAGGAGATACCCCGTAAAATCAGTCGGTAATTGGCAGCAAATTTTCCCATTACCTACCGATACAAACAATACTGCGTCACTGGACCAAAGTGTTGGTTTCGGTGACCAGTCACTCAACAAAGTCTTTTTATATCTACACAGTCAACCAAAATGAGACCGATAGCTTCTCCCATAATCGTTCAAATCCGGTCAATTGAGATCAGATTAATTAAAGGGACTCCAAGCCGATGACTTAATTCAGTGTGATCAAGATTGAGAACCATGTACTGATAAAGCCGGGGAATGAATAATCTAATTTGTAAGCTCAGGTCGAGCTGTGGCTCCGCCGTATTACGCGGCGCAGCCATACTAGTCAGCCACTAGACTCGGTACAATATCATATGTTCAACGTTATTCAAAACAATCTCTACCGCCCGTGTATTGATTCCAACTTTGAATTTCAAAATAACCGCCCATACTACTTAATCATCTGACTTCCCACACGCCTATATGGCTATATTATTGATTTTTACTTGCCACGTTAACGGCGCTCTTTGATAGAATGGAAAAAATTCTAAACGAGGCGCCTGCATCATGGTTGAGTAACTTATGTCTTGGTCCGAAATTTGCTTACGATTATAGTAGTGCTGATTATGTTGGTGTTTCCGAGATCCAGTTTGGAATGAGTATGAGTTGCTGTTCGCTGTGCGTGCCCCATGATGGGAAACTAGGTGGAAAATACCTGACAGGACTGGACGATCGAGAAAGGAGAGGCAAATGAAACCGAGAGAAATCGTACTCGATAAACTGGTTGTTACTGCGGGATCGTGTATGCTCTTTTGCGGAATTCTAATGCTGGGACCCTTGGGATTCCTGCTCCTTTTAGCGCTGTTCTATGCCATGCTGGTCCAGAATCTAGCTCTGGGGCTAATGGTAACGGTTCTTCTGTGCACCCCCGCGATTTTTGGAGCAATGTGGGCTGTTTTAGCTTCGATTGCAGCAGTTCTGGAACGGGTTGGCCCCGTTTCAGAGGCCGCACTAATCACCGTTACGCATGCGGATATCTAGCTTTTGTATTAGCGTTTGTTTTAGGTACGCCCGCCAAATCATGGCATATGGGGATGCAATCCCTCACTTCCTCCCTCTTCTGAAGTCAGGGCGACCTTCCGCCTCCTTGGGTCGCCCTTTTTTTACGCTGTGTCAAAAAATATGACACTGTCGCGGGAATCCCGAGTCAATTTTTCAATTCATAATGGCAAATGAACTCTTTGAGGCGTTTGATTATCTATATTGCCGCCTATGCATCACCTTTTGGAAAATGGATTCTCTTAGTCAATTTCTCGACCAGTCTGTCAATTATCCGATCTAAATGGCCGTTGGACAAATTTTCCATCATCCGCCGAACAAGCTTGTCCGCTATATTGTCGGCCAGATCATCCAAATCTTTGTCGGCCAACCCTTTCAAAGAAGTTCGATTACCTCTTTGCTCGTGATTGTTTTCGACAATCTTCCGGAGAAATCTCGGCTCGAAAGATACATTCGGTTCAGCATCGTTTAGCTGATCTAGCGCATCGACTTTGGGTACCAGTTTTTTGTCCGCCTCCGAGATCTCCCTTACTGGAGCCGACGATGATGGTTCTTCCTGCGGAAGAACCTTTGGACTCGTGACTTCGGGGGGCGTAATTACTCTGAGATCGAGATTCTGAAATTCAGTTGGATAGTAGCGTAGGGCAGAATCCAGTTGTTCCACAAAACATTTCGTGGGTCCTTTTGGGCCTCTGGGATTCCATGTTCCAGGCAACCTGAGTGTGGAATCTATTCCTACGGGAGATGAGCACCTGAAGTGATCATTGAGTTTCCTCAGCAGGTTCTCCACAACTTCGACATCCGGGATTTTCTTTTGAGTGTGAAGCAACCAATAAAGATGGAATCCTCGTCCAGACTGGACGATTATGGAAGGCTTCAATGGAAAAGCTTTTATTGCCTCTCTTGCCTCGTTGAGGTCCACATAGTTGCTGTTCAGACCGGAATAACCTCCGGGCGCCATATCGAGACCAGCCCAAAGAGCCGTGATATAGCGAATCGCTTCTTTTCCGATTTGCATTCGTTCCCGAGGACAAATTCCAAAATAGACGTTTCGGTTTGGCGGAAACTCTGCGTTAGACAGCTCCACAATATTAGGATAGAAACGATTTGAAGCCCTATCGCCATACTCATCCGCAGTCTTTACAAGGATGAAGTAGCGTGTCTCTATTGTAAACGGACCAAATAAAGCATCCAGGAAATCACTGCGATTAAAAGTTATTGTCATATTGATTAGCCTGAGGCCCAGAGTTGGTAATAGCAATTATATCATAGATGATACCATAAAGCTTTAACAAACAATCAAAGATCAAGTGCCTTGCTATGGAAATATGTACTTTTTCCGGTTCAGTCTATCAGTCGCAAGCTCATATACTGTATTCAGGGCCAATCGCCCTTTTTAATGGTTTAATGATTAATCGGATCATTATTCCAGCTATGAAGGCTATGATTGCCATGGCAAAAAAGAACCAGCCTTTCGCGACTACTTCCCAGTAGCTCCCCAGAAATCCTGCCGCGTAATTACCGAAAAATGAGGATAATAGCCAAACTCCCATCATCATCGAGACTATGCGGACTGGAGCGAGTTTAGTCACCAAGGAAAGCCCGACCGGAGACAAGTAGAGTTCCCCAATTGTGGCTAGCAGTGTAAAAATCAACAGCCAGAGCATATTGACCGGCACTTCAGTCGCAGAATATGACAACGCAGCAGGAATCATTACGAGAAAGCCGCCTCCTAACAGAAAACAACCTGTAGCTATTTTTGAAACAGATGATGCTTCGGTGCCTTTCTTTGATTGCCAAGACCAGAAGCTCGTGATAATGGGGGTAAGAATAATTATGAAAGCTGGATTGACAGACTGATACCAGGAGGCAGGAAACTCCCAACCGAAAACCACCCGATCCGTATAAGTGTCAGCCCATAATGCAATCGTATTCCCTTGCTGTTCATAGGTCGCCCAAAAAGCTACAGTGAGAAGGCATATTGCCATTAACCCCAATATCCTCTTCCTTTCGTTTGACGTAAGGTCCACGAGGACTTTATCCGAGTCGCTTTCTCTCTCAGTCAAATTATCTGGTGCGAGCCAAGATTGTCCAAAGAGATAAATTGATAATCCTGTAACCATTCCGATTCCGGCTGCGCTGAACCCGTAATGCCATCCATAAAGCTCTCCCAAAGTGCCGCAAACCAGCGGAGATAAAAGAGCGCCTGCATTGATTCCGAGATAGAATATACTGAATGCTCTGTCGCGGCGGGGATCGCCTGGTATATACAGGTTTCCGACCTGTGTCGAAATATTTGGTTTAAAAGCTCCGTTACCCAAAATCAAGAATACAAGCGCCGGGAAAAATAAGAATTGAAATGCCATCAGGAAATGGCCAATCGCCATCAAAACTCCTCCCAAAATAACAGTCTTGCGTTGTCCCAAGTATCGATCAGCAAGAATTCCGCCAAAAAGAGGAGTTAAATAAACAAATCCAGTGTACAAGCCGTATGTATGCGAGGCTTCGGCTTGAGTGAACGTTAACTGCTTCATCATGTAATAAACCAGCAGCGATCTCATGCCGTAGTAAGAAAATCGCTCCCACATTTCGGTCAAAAACAATATAGCCAATCCTTTGGGATGACCGAAGAGACTATGATCGGAAGATGAGTTCACCTTTATCTCTCAAGAAAAACGATAATGCCCAAAACACTAGTAGCCTATATACCAGAGATCCGCGATGGGACCTTTACAAAAATAGAACCAATATTCGCCCACCGGGTCAAAATCAATTTAGTTAATTGATAATTGCTAGAGAGAGGTCTTGTAATGAAAACCGAGATCAGAATGTCACGTCGGGAATTATTAGCAGCGTCTTTAGCCATTACAGTCACATCAAGTTTTCCCGCAAGCGCAGGAGCAGCTCAATCGAAAGGAGAGATCCCGTATCGCATAATTGGACGCACCAACGAGAAGGTTTCCATTATAGGATTAGGCGGGTACCACATGGGTATACCGAGCGAAGATGACGGCATCAAAATCGTTCGCACTGCCATAGATAATGGCATTAACTTTCTTGACAATTGCTGGGACTATCATGACGGTGAGAGCGAGATTCGAATGGGAAAAGCACTGCAGGACGGTTACAGGCAAAAGGTTTTTCTCATGACAAAGATTGATGGCCGAGACGAAAAGACAGCCACAGAACAGCTTAACGAGTCTCTGAAACGGTTAAGGACGGATACAATTGACTTGGTCCAATTTCACGAAGTAATACGTGGTTCCGATCCGGACTGGATATTTCGTGAAAATGGAGCATTCAATTCGCTGATTAAGGCCAAAAAAGCGGGGAAGATGCGGTACATCGGCTTTACAGGACACAAGTCTCCGGATTTCCATTTAAAAATGCTCGAAACGGGAATAAAGAACAATTTTATATTCGATACCGTGCAAATGCCCTTAAATTTAATGGATGCTCACTATGACAGCTTCGAAAAAAAGGTCCTTCCAGTGCTGCTCAAACACAAAATCGGCGTTTTGGGAATGAAACCGCTCGGGGCCGGTAATCTTTTGAAGAGCAAAACCGCTACACCCGAGGAATGCCTCCAATATGCATTGAGTCTTCCCACCAGCGTTGTAATTACCGGTTGCGATTCGCTCGAAATTTTGAAACAGGCGCTGAATGTTGCACGTAATTTTCGCCCACTGACTGAACAGCAGATTTCCTCGTTACTTACAAAAACAGCCGAAGCAGCAACGCTAGGAAAGTTTGAACTTTACAAAACGAGTAAGGATTTTGACGGCACTGCACGAAGGCCGGAGTGGCTTGGAGACGTGAGTTAATAAGATCAGCAAGCAGAGAGAACTTTTGTGACGGGCCGGTTACAACTGCTTGTAAGTTTATAAATATATAGATTGGCCAGGTAGGGGGCGGTTTGAGAAGCGCCATACATTCGGGCGGTTCACGAATCCAGCCCTAGAAAATCATAATATCTTTCGTTTCGCTGAGGTTTTCCAACCAGCGGCACAATCGGACAACAAAGGAGATTGACATGACATCGGACAAGGTCGCCAGAAAAGAGTTGATTGCTCTTCTCGACAGTCGGAACGCTCATATGGGTTTCGATGATGTGATAGCTGATTTCCCTCTGGAGCACATCAACAGCAAGCCCCTTAACAATCCCTATTCATTTTGGCATTTCTTGGAACATATGCGTATTGCTCAATGGGACATTTTGGAGTTTATTCGCAACCCGAAACACGTCTCCCCAAAATATCCTGAAGGATATCATCGACGTCCTGAGGAAAACACCGATCGGAAGGGCTGGGAAAAAAGCGCCGCCGCGATCAGATCTGACCTGGAGGCGCTCAAAAAAATCGTTCGTGATCCGAAAATCGACCTATTCGCCGCCATTCCGCATGCTCCGGATTACACAATTTTTCGAGAAATTATTCTTGCTGCCGATCACAATGCTTATCATGTCGGCGAATTGGCAATGATGCGCCAGGTGATGGACAATTGGCCTGCAGGTAGGAAGTACCTCACCGGCAAACCGGATTAATCAATCAACAACGGCTCGCAGCAGGATCTCGCGCCCAAAGAGGACAGTTGGCTGTTCTTCTTACATACGAGCTACAAACCAGCCTTGCTGTTGATTTGCAGTTCACAGACCTGCTACGCTCTTAATAATTTCTCCTAAAATGATCAGAAATAAAAATTCTCCGCGTTCTCTTAGAAGTCCGCGGTCGAATATGACATAATATTGGACAACTCAGGAGACAGAAGTGGAAATCAGGCAGGTATCAGTTGTCGGCATGGGAACAATGGGGAGCCAAATAGGGATTGTCTGCGCTCAGGCCGGTTTTCAGACGATAATGGTAGATATAGCGGATGACAAAACAAAAGCCGGGCTGGAGAGTATCCGCTCGTTTCTCAAGAACCGTCAACAAAAAGGAAAATTGGAAATAGATACGGTTGATAAAATCCTTTCATTAATAAGCGCCGATACTGATATGGCAAAGGCGTTATCCGGCGCGGACCTGGTGATTGAAGCGGTTTCTGAAGACATAGAAATCAAAAAACAAGTATTTAGAACAATGGACATAGACAGTCCGAGACATGCCATCTTGGCCAGCAATACATCGACGCTTTGGATAACCGAAATTGCATCCACGACAAATCGCCCTGAAAAATGCATCGGTACACATTTTTTGATTCCGGCCGCGCTGACGCCGCTTGTGGAAGTGGTGCGCGGATCTGAAACGTCGGATGAGACTCACGGCACTGTGATTGATTTTCTCAAAAGGTGTGGCAAGGAGACCGTCACGGTCGCGGATTCACCAGGTTTTGTCATAAATAGACTTTACTTGCCAATGGTAAATGAGGCTTTCGTTGCTCTGGAAACCGGTCTCGCAACCGCGGAAGAAATTGACAGGAGCTGCACCAGCGGTCTGGGCTTTCCTCTGGGTCCTTTAGCTGCCGCAGATGCTTTTGGGCTCGATATACTACTCGCGTGTATGCGTACATTTCACCGGGAATTAGGAGAGAAATACCGCCCGGCCCCGTTGCTTGTAAAGCTCGTAAAAGCACGACGCCTGGGCAGAAAATCGGGCCGAGGAGTGTATGATTATCAAGGATAAGAACATTCACGGAGAATCCTCCCAAGAAACTGTCAAATTATGGTACAGTCAAGCAATGAAGTAGGTACTTACGGGTTTATTTAATAATAAACTCAAGTTGATAGAAAATCCATGCGCACGAACTTTGAAAGGAAATATTTATGACTAACACGCTCCAAAAAGAATACGATCAGATCCGCCAGACTTTTTTCCCGTCATGGGATAGAAACGGAGAGTGGGGCATCGTCGAAAAGATGGGTCCTTATTCGCCGCACGGCTACCTTGATGAAAAAGCGAAAGTTATCGGAATCCAATCCATGGGACCCGGCCAATCTTTGAAGGTGGTGCTAATCCACGAGATAGCCCACGCTGTATCCTCGATTTCTCATGGGAAGAAATGGCAAAATCGAATGAATAAGTCTGCTCAAAAAGCGGAAAGTATTGGCGAGACGAAATTGGCTGAAGCTCTTAAAGAGGAGATCCGGCTTTATACAGAACCCTTTGCCGCTGTTAAACCGACAGCCGACGCGGTGTACAACCGAGTAAAAGATGAATGCCTGAGTTGCCCTCGGCCCAGCTTTGACCAGGTTGTCGATTGCATCCGCTACGACTGCGGGCTGACGAAAGAAGAATTCTTGCGCCACTTCAAGAGAAGTCAAAGAATTTATGAACAAACAAAATCTTGAAAGTTCGGATGGGCGACTCTACTGCTGCAATTGAGCATTCCACGCAAATAGAAAAAGAATTGTACGGCCAGAACAGGGTTCGTTAACGACTCAAATCGGATCCGCTCGATCAAAAGGTTTCGCATGCATCCAGACGCCCTTCCCGAGACATGCAGCTCCATCCAATTGGGCAGCAGCCCCAATTGTCGTCCTGGGGGCATCTTTCGCATCGATAGTAATTAACCGGACAACTTAGGCGATCTGATGCAATAGGTTTCCTAAGTTTTTCGTAAATAGATTGTTCTTCCATTTTACCCTCCTCCGGTCCGCGCCGGCATCCCCATCTTGAACTAATTATATGGTCGCGTAGAGCGCCGCGGAAGTCGGCTACGTGTTACTTTTTATTCGAATCCGGAAGCAAGATTTTACGATCGAGCTCGCCGGCCACTTAATCAACTAATATAACTTAAGTGTCGAGTCTGGTTTGTTCAAATTGCGAGAAATAGTTGCACCCCATTATAACCATCTCTTTGTGAACCATTTCAGCGCTTCGTCGTAATCTCTTTGCACCCCCTGCCCTCTCAAGTGCATCCAAGCAAGATCGACCTGGCCTGGAGTGTAGCCTTTTTCAGCAGACCTGCGATACCATTATGGCTCTGGTCTTAAGAAACATTGATGCGAATTGTGATCGGAAGTTTCAGCGACGAGCTGCCTGACTCTCAAGTAATCTGCGAAAAGCGAGCAGGACAGTAAATTCATTGTTGTGGGAGCCTCTTGTACTTGTCCAATTCCTGAAATAGGTCACTGACCGAATCTTTCGATCGCAATTTGCATCTTAAATCACGGACGGAATGAGTTATCCGCATTCATCTGAAGTGAGACGATTTACGTGTGGAGAGAACCAATGAAATCAGTTTTCCTTATCATGTCTTTGGTGACTACCTGCATAAGCATTCTGTGTCTTCCTGCTGATGCAAAAACTGTCGGCATTCTCGCATATGGGTCGGTTATCAGTGATCCCGGGACTGAAATTGCTGCGGCTAAAGTGAATTCCATAAACGCCGATACTCCGTTCAAGATTGAATTCGGTCGGTCCAGTAGAATGCGTGACGGAACTCCCACGCTCGTACCGGTGGAAGAAGGAGGAGCAAAAGTCAAAGCAGTAGTAATTATTTTGGCGCCTTCGGTTTCGGAGAAAGAAGCCGCAGACCTTTTGTGGCGACGGGAGACAAGAAAGGTCGGTTCAGGACGCACTTATAAGCCGCCTGCTCACCCGAAAGCAAATAATGTCTTGATAAAGAAACTGCCCGGTTTTGCAGGCATTGATGTCGTCCTCTACACAGATTTCCCGCCATCCGGCAAGCTAAAGAATTCGACACCGAAGCTACTTGCAGAGCTGGCTATTCAGAGTGCCAAAGCGCCTGCTGGTGCAAAAGGCATGGACGGCATCAGTTATTTAATTGCTGTTGAAGAGTCAAACATACGCACACCTCTGATGCCGGAATATGAAAAGGAGATACTTGCTCAAACAGCATCTACCGATCTCAGAGAAGCATTGAATAAGCTCAAGCCGGGCGACCCCAAAATGCCTAATCAATGATCGGCCAAATATGATTGTTGTCGAGCCCTTCAGGAATACGGCATTGTTGCTGATGCTGAAACAATTGTTGAGCCGCAAGTAGCAGAAAATGAGGTTGGGTTATGTCAGAAACGTTCAAGCTGATTATCATATCCGCCATCGTTGTGTCCCTCTCTTCCCCATTCGCTGCGACCCCGAGCACAGGGGCTGTAGGGAGCGGGGTGCAGATCTCGCCTTCCGGCAAGGCGCTTGAGAATATGCTCGATTCAACCCGAGTAGAGGAACTGTGGCTAGCCGGACATCACGTTAACTGGAAAACAGGTCAGCCGGACGGACGACCATACTTGAAAAAAGGCGTTCACACCCATTGCAGCGCTTTCGTAGCAGCGGTTGCTTACCGATTGGGCATTTACATGCTCAGACCTCCGGAACATCCGCAGACCCGTCTGGCAAACGCTCAAGTTGATTGGCTTCAGTCGGAAGGCAGTTCTCAAGGATGGCGAAGGATAGACTCAGGGCTGGAGGCGCAAAAACAGGCCAATGAAGGTTTTCTGGTCATTGCGGCGTACAAGACTCGCACTCCCGAGATATCGGGTCATATTGTCGTTATAAGACCCGACGGCAAGGACAAAGAAATGCTCCAAGAAGAAGGCCCGCAGGTGATCCAAGCGTCAACGGATAATTTCTCAAGCACCAGCCTTCGAATAGGTTTCAAGCATCATCCCGGAGCTTTCGAGCGCGGCAGAATTCTCTTTTTTGCACATGCCATTCCCACGGAGCGACTTGAGCGGTTTCGATAGAATTCACGCAGAACTAACCAAGTTACCAAATTCCGGGTAT
Source organism: Desulfomonilaceae bacterium (assembly GCA_052144015.1). Taxonomy (GTDB): domain Bacteria; phylum Desulfobacterota; class Desulfomonilia; order Desulfomonilales; family Desulfomonilaceae; genus DATJPW01. The sequence continues at coordinate 17,964 of JBKQRG010000128.1, read as the reverse complement.
GACCCGGTACTTCACCGTTTCCGCGTAAGCCGTATATCCGTTCAGCTCTTGGTGCAGGGTTTTGTCTTCCAGGTGGGTTCGAGCCACGATCAACGCCGTCAAAATAACCCCGGAGATGAATGTGACGAGAGAGCCAAGAGCCAGAGGAATGGAGAAGATCAACAATATGGCTCCCACGTACATCGGATGGCGGACATATTGATAAGGGCCTGTCGTGATAGTCGTATGCCCCCGATCTTCTTGAATTTCGACTGCCGCGGAGGAATAAGGATTCGTTTTCAATACCCAAAAAATTAGACCGTAAGAGAGGACTATCCCGACAAATCCGATCACCTTGAGGGGCAGCGGCACATAGGACCACCGGTATCTGATGGCGTCGAGTCCGGGAAGGACAAAGAAAGGCACGGAAGCCGCGATAAGAAGGATGACGATGGCTTTGTCCCAGGATTTTACCACTCGTTTCCATAAGTCCATTCGCTCCTGAAGCAGTTCGGGGTTATGTTTCTTGAGCCACAGCACCATGATTGTCGAGGCAGACGATTGTATGAGGATGAAAAGCCAAGCTTCAGTCCAGGCAATAGTTCCCGCTCCCCCGAAGATTAGGGCGCAGAATCCACCAAATCCGACCAGAGATTGGACCAAAAGCCGTGGCGTTGAAATCTCAGATGACATGGCATTCAAATAGTTTTAATAATATTTTGCTTTCAAGCACGGAAAGAAAATTGCCGGCGGGGTCCTTAAACCAGGCTATTTTGTGGCCTTTACCGCGGAAAATTCCTCTTTCGTCTGTCTGGAGCTCACCTTCATTATAGATCTCAAAGCGCACACCTCGCTTGATTAGTTCATTTAGTGCTTCTTCAACATTATCTAAGGAATCTTTCAAGCGTGCCGAGGCAATTCGTCCGAAATGACCATAGCCTGCAATCACAAATTTCAAAACAATCCGTTCGGAAGAAGCTCAATTGCAAGCTTAAAAGTGACTCTGGGTCAGATGACGCCATGCCGAGAAGCGATTCATTTTCTTGTTCACCTTGCGGCCGATCGTGTGACCAAGCACGAGCGGTAGTCCTAACAACAATGGGACTATATTACGGGGCATGAAAACTCCTATACCAAAAAGCTTCCTTGCGCTTCTGAGCAACTGGCCCGGTGTGTAGAATTCCTTGGTGATTCGGGAGCTGATCCGTTTCAGTCCCGGCCGCCCTATTCCCTCACGGTACACGATCCGGTCATCGCCGATATAATAACCTGGAGTGCTCTCGACCAATTCCCGCAACGGCGAATATTTCTCTATTCGTAATTTCTGATATGTTATGGAATCAAGATTCAGCTCTCGGGCGAAGACCGGAATCTGCATCATTTCCTCTTCGGTTTCAGTTACATTCCCGTAGATAAAATAACCGTGATAATAGAACGGATAATTGGCTGAGGACTCGAACGCTTTCCTGACGGTTGCAGTATTGAACCCTTTATTAAGCTGATCCAAGATCCTGTCGGTTGGTGATTCAATTCCCAGAAGAAATAGTTTGACTCCCGCCCTGGCCGCTGATTCCAAAACTTCGGGATAGTTGAATATCTCGATTCTGGATTGGACGACAAATCGTTTATTGATCCCTTCTGCTACAAGCGTGTCGCAGATCTTCTTGGCCCGCGCCGGATTCACAAAAAAGTCCTCATCAGCGATCAGGACAATTCCTGCAGATAATCCTCGTAACTCTTCTATAACTGAATCAATTGAACGTGGCGAATAGGTTCGTCTCTGCCCACCCTCGGTCACCGTGAACGTGCAAAACTTGCAATTGTGAGGGCAACCCCGAGAGGTAAGGATGATATCAAATTCCTCGCCCCGTAAGGCAAAACCGCCGATATTGAAGTGATACTTTCGCTGCCGTAAGGTGCGATCCGGAAAATGGTAATTGTCTAATTTCCCCAGAGGCCGCTTAGGATTGTGGATAATATCTGAGCCGTTGCGATAAGACAGACCAGGAATTTTTTTTGGATCCGTGCCGGAAGCTATTTCAGCAATCGTCTCTTCCCCTTCGCCTCGGACCACGATATCAACTCCGGGGCAGGTTTCGAAAACTTTTTCTAATTCGTCAGTGGCCTGTTTTCCGCCTACAACTGTAAAGATGTCGTGAGGGAGAGCATTTACGAGTTCGCATACCTCCTCAAACTGATATTCCCAATTGATGCTGATACATAATATATCTACTTCATCGCGTACAAATTTTTTCAATCGGTGAATCGCCCGCATGGGGCCGGGAAGGCGTAGATCCACTAAGGTAACCCGCTCCACAAGAGGCTGAAGCGCCGCTGCTATGTATTCGAGTCCTATGGGCGGGAAGACGGCTATTCCGAGCGAACCTGAGTGGCTGTCACGGTAGTATGGGTGGAGACATAAGGCGTGCCTATAAACTGAGCCCAACCATTACTCCTATCCGCAACAATCCCAAACGGAGGGACAAGAAGTCCCGTTCATGGATTCTTGTCCCGCTGCTATGATAACATTGCACTCCGCCGATTACCAGCGTGAACCACCGGCATCTCGTCGCCTATCGCCACCGCCGGTCTTGGGGCGGGCTTCATTCACTTTCAGAGAACGGCCTCCGAGTTCCTTGGAATCCAATTCCTGAATTGCCCGTAGGCCTTCCTCACGGTTTTCCATTTCGATGAATCCGAACCCACGAGATCGGCCAGTGAACTGGTCGCTAATGATTTTGGCCGAATCCACCGCTCCATAACTTTCAAAGAGACCCTTGAGTTCGTCCTCGTTCGTACTGAAAGACAGATTCCCGACATAAATTTTAATACTCATTTCTTCTAACTCCTTGGAAAAAGCACAAACACAATTTTGCGAGTGCGTTTGAGGTTCCGAACACGGGCTTTTCGTAACGGGGATAAATCAACCGACTTTATGGTGGGATAATCCTCGGCCCGGGCGCCTATGTCCTAAGATCTTAAGCCTTGTATAACGCCCGTGGCCCTGAAAAGAGGTCGACTGGAGAAACACAAGTTAAGGTTCACCAATTACGCTATGTCATGGATCTTCAGTTGTCAAGCGATATTACGGCTCGACGAGTACGTCCGCTACGTCTGAAATCCCGAATTTCAAACAATACGTAGCGCTGAGTATGTTTCTCGTGTTTCTATCGATGACCGGCAAACCTTCACCTAGAGTTTTCAGCTCCAGGGCCAATTTCTCGATTCCGTCGATCTTGCCCTTCATCTCATTCAAAATTGCTTTATCTCCAGGCTCCATCAGGCCACGCTCCCTTCTTGTTCTCTGAGATCCCTGAATCGATGCGATTTCAACGTGTACCTCGGCAATTGTCCCGGGGCCACCGGATGTATACGGAACGTCAGGGTGGTTTTGACTTTCAATCTTTCAGAAAGTCTTCCAGCCATATCTTTTAGCGGCAGTTCACCCATCTGTTCTTTGGGTTCCACCTTTAGAGAAATCTCATCCATTACGCCTTTTCGTTCAACAACGATTTCATACTCGACGATTTCCGGGAATTCCGCTCTGACTACTTCTTCGACCGAAACGGGTGTGAAAAGCACGCCACGAATCTTCCTCAAATGATCTATCCTACCGGTTACGTTATCAATCTTCATGGAGGTCCTGCCACAGGAGCACCCAACACTTGCTTTCTTGACCACGTCTTTCGTGTTGAACCTGATCAGAGGAAAAGAACGCCGTCCAAGGGGAGTTACGACCGCCACCCCTAATTCGCCCTCATCCACCTCCCTGGTCTGAGTCTCGAGATCCAGGCACTCCACAAGCACGAAAGGCTCCATTATATGAAGCCCTTGTCTTTCCGCACACATAGCCCCCCAGGCGCAGGGCTCGGTTCCGCCAATGTGGTCGTAAACTTCGGCGCCCCAGGTGTCTTCAAGTTTGCGTCTCGTGGCCTGGGGCAGAGGTTCCCCGGCACAAAGCATTCTCTTGATGCCCATACTAGTTGGGGCGATCCCCATCTTCTCCGCTTCTTCGGCGAGATGAAGTCCATAGGTGGGGGTCATAAGTAAGCCTGTGGCTTGAATCTCCAGGATCTTGTTCACTCTACCCTTAGTGTCCAAAGCCCCGCCGGGAACTACTAAACAACCGACCTTTTCCGCCGCATAATGCCCTTCCCAAAAGGCGACATAGACGTTGTACCCGAAGGGAAGAAACACGCGATCCGTGTCCCTGAAACCAGCCATCCAAAGAATATGGCACCAGACTTCCACTCGCCATTGCCAACTCTCGTTGCTTTCCGGCACGTAGACGGGCTTGCCCGTTGTTCCGGAAGTCTGGCGAAATGTGGTCGCTTCCTCCGGCGGTATCCCGAGCATCTCTCCGAAAGGAAATGGTTCCTTTCCGTCCTGAGCGGCCCGCAGGTCCTCCTTGTCAATCAAGGGGAGCTTTCTAATATCATCCAATGTCTTGATGGCTTCCGGCTTTATCCCCTGAAATCTTCGCGAATAGAGGGCGGAATTATTTTTGGCGTACGATAAAATTTCGCGAAAACGCTTTAGCTGAATGGCTATAAGCTTTTCCCTCGGCAAAGTTTCCAGATACGGGTTCCAATAAGCATTTGAATGCGGTTTCATTTTCCTTTTTCTCACATGGAAGCAAAGCGAATATTGAGCTCCCCTGCGATTTTGCGGAGGATATTCGCGAGTTTGGGAATTTCGCCGTTGGCACCGTGCGGCTTCAATCCGACAGTCCAGATGGCGGCCTGAAGATTCTTCCTGTACGTGTTGATGGGTACCGCTAGAGCGACTATTCCTTCAATATATTCTCCCCAGTCATAGGCGATGCCGTCTTCGCGAACACGCATTATAGCTTCTGCGAATTCATCTTTGTCTACGCAACTATGAGGAGTGAATCTCTTGAGTTCGTTTTCGTCTATGATTTTACGAAGCTCATGTTCCGGTAGCTGGGACAAAAGTGCTTTCCCACTAGCACCGGCCAATAGTGGCAAACGCATGCCGATTTCAGAGGACACTTTCATGTCCACCGGGGCGTCGACTTTATCAACAATAACAGCTTTCAGACCCTGACGTACGCCGAGAAACGCGGAAAATTTGGACTCTTTTGTCGCTTCTTCCAAATAGGGATGAACCGTGCGAATGAGTTCCCCCCTTTTACCCGCGGCTTGGCCGAGTAGGTAAAGCTGTGTCCCGAACCGCAGCTTGTTGTCGCGGCCGAATTCCAAGACTTTCAGATCGACGAGCGTATGAACGGTATTGAAAACAGTGCTTTTATTCAGCGCGAGTTCTCTTGCAATGGTACTTATGCCGAGAGGCTCAGAGGAATCGGCAAGTAGCCCGAGAATGGCAAAGCATTTATCTAGAGCCGGTACACGTTTGGATTCTGTTTTCATGATGGAACCCGTGCGGCTGGTTCTCTATAGCAAACGAGAGGTCTCTATAATGAACTCCTCCGACCACGCGTGTCAACCAAAAAATTTCCCGGCAAACATGAACGCGTGAACGGAGATATCATCCAGTGGCAGGCTTTGAGGAGATCTCAAAAAATGGGATCAGGCCTGTAATTAAGGCTGCCGGATATTCTCGTCCTACTCCCAAAGGGAGAGGATGCCATCGGGAGCTGCCGTAAGTGCTCCTTCTCACCCTGGCAGAGGCAAAGAGCAGGGGAAATCGTAACACGATCTTGGGTTGATGAAACTGTTGAGACAACCTCTCCGGCCTGCACAGAAATCCGTCAGCAGGTCCCCTACCAGTGCTGTTCAATAGCCTAATTCTTGAAGGGTCGGCGCAAAGGTATCACCGGTAAACACATCAACGACTCTCGCATAATCATACTTGTTCCCGAATGTGCCGTCTTTGCGCTCATCCGGCCCTTTTCCCTCAATGATCCAGTCGAAATATTTGTACATGCAGCGGCCGTCTTTACGCCATTTGGCTTCGCCTTTGGCACCGGTCCAGTCGGGGTTCGCCATCAGGGCCTCGTACATCTTTGTGGGATCCGTAGATTGAGAAAGTTTTATTGCTCTGGCAACTTCTTTCACTGCGTCGTATGAAGCAACGGCATAAGTATCCGGCGGCTCGTTGTATAACTTTGCATAGTTCGAACTAAATTGATTCGTAGCCTTGACAACTTGCTCGTCTTTGAACCCGGACAGATCATGTAGCCAAAACATTTGAACCCACACACCTTTCATTGCCTCCGGGCGGATTGCCGACGCCAGGGAATTCGCTGTCCACAGATGGAACAATTTGCTATTTTTGCCAAGTCCCATTTCAAAGGCTGAATTGAATGCATTCACCGCATCCTGACCCCACGACCCAACCACAATGACATCAGGCCTGAAATCTCGGACTGCCTCGAGATCACGCTTAATGTTTGAACTTCCTAGTGGATGCCAAAAAATCTGGTATGTAATTTCAGGATATTTCTTGATGACCGGCTCAAAACCGGCAACCAGCGAATTGCCGTACGCATATGCAGGTATAAAGCAGGCCACCTTCTTGGGTTTCGTCTTCTCCGCTAAATAAAAAGCTCCAGCGCGACCTATGTCGCCGGCTCCTACCACCATTCCCAACGCAGTTGGGGCTTTCACCTTTTGCTCGTAGTACGAGTCAGGCGGAGCATTAGCCGCAATTAACAGGGCTTTGTCTTTTTTCACCGCCGTATTGAGCGCCAGGGGAACATGTGCCACAGTACCGGCTACTACTGCCGAGACTTTTTGATTCTTCACCATATCTTCAAAAAGCTTTGTCGCTATCTCTGCCTTGGTTTGGTCATCGCCGAATACTGCTTCAAATTTTATTTTTTTCCCGCCGACCTCCACGCCGCCGGCGTCATTTATTTCCTTTACGGCCATTTCTAGGGCAAGTTTCTGGAGTTTTGCCACTTCAGCGACCGGACCGGTCAACGAATAGATGGCGCCAATTTTGATCGTATCTTGGGCCACAGACGGAACAGCCGAAAAGATGCCGACTAGAGCGGCAGTTATGATAAATAAACTAATCCGTTCAGCATTGACTCTCATGAATTGCTCCTTCCTGGAGGGAATCGCCCTCATCTGGCCAATCGAGTACGCATAATTAACCTGATGAAAAAGGCGAGGTTCCCATGAAAATGTGAAAATGAATTTTCCAGTTAATATCCCAATTCCTGGAGCGTCGGCGCAAAGGCATCGCCAGAAAATACGTCCACAACTTTCGCATAATCGTATTTGCTGCCGAATGTTCCTTCTTGACGTTCATTTGCTCCTTTTCCTTCGACGATCCAATCGAAGTACTTATACATGCAGCGGCCGTCTTTCCGCCATTTGGCCTCACCCTTCGCTCCGCTCCACACAGGGTTGGCCATCAAGGCTTCGTACATCTTTGTGGGATCGGTGGATTGAGAAAGTTTTATTGCTCTAACGACTTCTTTCACCGCGTCATATGAAGCGAGCCCGTAAGCATCAGGCGGTTCTTTGTACAATTTCGTATAATTGGTGCCAAATTCGTTACTAGCCTTCACAACGGAGTCGTCCCGGAATCCGGACATGTCGTGGAACCAAAACGTTTGCGCCAATACGCCTTTCATCGCTTCGGGGCGTATTGCCGTACCCATAGCATTCACAGTCCATAGGTGAAACAACTTGCTATCTTTTCCCAACCCCATTTCGGAAGCCTGATTAAATGCGTTGACAGCATCCTGACCAAACGATCCGATCACTATTACATCCGGCCTGTAATCTCGCACTGCTTCGAGATCCCGTCTAATATTCGAACTGCCAAATGGATGCCAAAACGTCTTATAATGGATTTCGGGGTACTTCTTTATGACTGCCTCGAAACCTGCGACCAGCGCGTTGCCCCAGGCATAAGCAGGCACAAAGCAAGCTACTTTTTTCGGTTTCATTTTCTCTGCGATGTAAGAAGCGCCGGCACGGCCTATGTCAGAACCTGCTGCCAGTATTCCTAGAGAGTTAGGAGCTTTCACCTTTTGCTCGTGAAAGGCGTCCGGAGCTGCGCAAGCCGCGATGAGAAGAACTTTGTCCTTTTTCGCCGCTGTATTAAGCGCCAGAGGGACATGTGCCACGGAGCCCGCGATTACGGCTGCGACTTTCTTATTTTTCACCATGTCTTCAAAGAGCTGAGTTGCTATCTCGGATTTCGTTTGATCGTCCCCAAAATTAGCTTCCAGTTTCATTTTTTTCCCGCCGACCTCTACTCCTCCGGCGTCATTCACTTCTCTTATCGACATTTCTACACCTGATTTCTGATGCTTGGCGGACTCGCCTAGCGGCCCCGTGAAGGAGTATATGGCCCCGATCTGGATTACATCTTGGGCCGTAACCGGCACTACGAGAAGAGCGCTGATCAGAGCGACAATTGCTGCAATCAATCCCGTGTGTTTGGCAGCTGCTTTCATGGATATCTCCTTTCTCCACTTAAATCATCTAACTGCATCAGATCCTGTATCTATCAACCATCTGTTTGAGCTGATCTCCGAGGTCCGTTAATCTCTTGGCAGCAGTTTCTAATTGGGAGGCACTGTCCACGTTCTGTCTCATGGCGCTCTCAATACTTGTCATTGCGCTTGAGACTTGATCTATGGACGTTGACTGCTGATCGCTGGATAATTGGATCTCATTGGCCGCTTTGGCAGAATTTTCAACGCTGGAATACAGATTTTCTATGGATTTGCCCGCCATAACCGACTGGTCCACGCCTGCCTCCACTGCTTTACCGCCCTGTTCTGCGGCCATGACCACGGCGGCCACCCATTTTCTTATCTCTTCGAGAATGGCCCGCACCTGTTCTGTGGACTGCTTAGACTCATCGGATAGCGTCTTGATTTCGTGCGCCACTACGGCAAAACCTTTGCCGTGCTCACCGGCCCTTGCAGCTTCAATGGAGGCGTTTACCGCGAGGAGGTTGGATTGATCCGCAATATCCTGAACCGAGACAATTATCTTTTCAATAGCCATGCTGTGTTCACTGAGCCTTACCACAGTCTCGCCGATTGATGTCATCTGCTCCTTGATAACTGTGATCATCTTGACCGCATCATCTGTGGCCTGGCGGCCGGCGGCCGACGTTTTCACCGCTTCTTGAGCGCTTCTTGCAACTTCTTTAGCCATGTTATTAGTCAACTGAGCTGACCGTCGCAATTGTTCGACCGTAACTGTAGTTTCCGTCATCGCTGATGATGTCTGAGCCGAGCTGGTAACCACCTGACCGACACTGGAAGAAATCTCCGAGACAGCAGAACTCACGACATTTATGCCTTGAATTAAGCTTCCGATCTGCTCGCGCAAATTGCCCACCATAAGATGGATTGCATTTGCCAGAGCGCCCACTTCATCACCCTTGGTTTGAAACGGAATTGTGGCAGTGAGATCCCCTTCGCCGATCTGGGTTACTTTCTGGGCAAGAGCCACTATAGGCTTCGACACGCTTCCCGCTACGATTACGGCAACCAGGGCTGATAACCCCGCTATGATCAGAGCAACCAAAATGATACGGTTTCTCAGTGAATGAATAGAAGCGAATGCCTCATCGGAATTAACTGCTGCAATTACTGCCCAATCGAAATCCGGAGCGAGCTCTTTGATACCTGGCAAACCCACAGGAGAATAGGAAGTCAGGACCATTGTATCTTGATAGTTCCTTAGAACGCCCGTTCCGGCGTTTCCATTGAGGGCGCTTTTCGCTGCATCCGTGTCCACCTTTGACCTGAGGATCGCAGAATCCGGCGCAAAGCGAGATTGGGACCGCATCAGCAAGTCGCGGCCAACCAGATACGCGTCAGTGGTTTTTCCTATTGCTGCTGTCGAACCGAAAATCGAATTGATTTTTTCCGGGCCTATCCGAAGTGCAAGTATTCCATCAACAGCCCGGTTGTCGCCCAGGATTGGAACGCCCATAAACATGACAGGTTTTCCGGTCGGTGCATACATCTCGAAATCCACTGTGCACGGTTTTCCTGTCTTCACCACGACTTGGCACAGTTTAGCTAGACTGGAGTCCTTAAGTTCGCTACGCGACAAATTGGACCCAATCTCCTTTGATTTCATAGCCGTCAGCATTATTAGTTGATCCGCTGCGCCTATAAGATACAGGTCTTCATATCCGGAAAACTTCGCCTCGTGAGTTTCTAGGAAGCTTTTGAAGAAAGGCCCAATCGACGAGTACATCTGTTTATAGAGCTCTGAGCTCGCGTCAAAAGGCGTATCCGGAGTGGCCTTGTTGTAAGAGTGGTACGATTGCAGCGTTTCTATACCAGATCTGGAATTGGAGGTCTCGGCCATGAACTTAATGTTCTGTAGAGTATCCTGAAAATACGCCAGCAGTTCGTTTTTCCTGAGTTCTCGCTCGGCATCAAGTTTATCGAGCGCGGCTTGCTCAAGCCCGGTCTTCGCACTTTGAAACGACAAAAATCCGATAATCAGGATCTGCGCTGCGGAAATGATTAAAAGAAAAGCCATCAGTTTGACCATCAAACTTCCGGCAACCACTTTCTTAAGAATCATTTTTCTCTCTCCTCCTATTCTGAAAACTTGGTGTATTTCAAAGCAATCGCAATCGAACCAAGATAATCCTATCCCTATGGATTCTGAGATCTAACTTAAGGGCGCTAATTACTTATATTCTGCAGCAAATCTGCACTGAGTCGTATGAGGAGATGTTTTACTGCGGATTTTTCATAGAATCCGCCAAACCGGAGGCGTTGCAGCTGCGGCCAACGAATGACAAGTCGTTGAACTAACCCGCCTGCTTTTATGTGGCAGCCTTACGCCACTCCGGAAAAATCGGAATTCATTCCCGCCCACAGACGGGATGCCGATCCTGGATTTTGCACGGGAGCTCCAGATCCTTGTGCCCGGAGCGGACGTTGATCCGAGGCTCCCCGGGTTGAGAGATAATGACCATGATCCCGATACGTTCTGCATAAAAGTAGCAACTACCGTACCATATTGTTCAAGTTGAGCTTGTGACCTGAATAGTTCCTAATGTCATACTATTAGGCATTTTGGTGATAAATAGCCCACGAAGCAGGAAGTTGAAAATGACTCACATGAGCCTAGAGGGCTCGCACGATCTGACGGATGAGCCTCATAGGCTCATGTATTGTCTGTGGTTAAACGCACATTCATCGTTACTCTGGCTCAAAGCAATACTTAAAACAGGAGACTCAATATTTCGCGTTATCGCGCATAAACCAGCTACAAATTCGATTCTCTGCCTTGAATCAATTTAAATCTCATGTCATCTTTCTTGCGTGCAGCCTCAACCAGCAAAAACATGGCAGATCTGTTAATGGTAACCTCTTCGGGTTCCTGCCATGGGAGAGTGGAAAATGTGCCGCTCCGAAAGGTAAGACACTTGTACAAGGCATCTTCTCCTAGCAGGTCGCCGCATATAGCATGCAGTATTTCTCCTCGATCCACGAAAATTAGCCCCTTCATTCCTTCCGTTGAGGTGACATCAAGCACAATCCTACGGCCATTCAATAAAAGCAGTTGAACGTATTCCAGCAGATCGATCCGATCCACTTTGCCGGAGAAAGAACCAGCCCCGGATTCTTTGCCGATTTCCTGGGTAATAATTTCGAGCAGATGCGGAACTTTCATCGGTTTAACCAAAACCCGGTCTACGCCCGTGGCCGGATCCACTTCATCCTGTTCAGGAGCAGCGTACCCGGTGAGAGCAATAAATGGCGGCTTGGGTTTGTTTTTTTCCAGGAAAACTTCGCGAACCGATCTGGCCGCTTGCCATCCGGTTTTATCGGGCATGGCAAGTTCGCAGACTATTGCGTCAACCTCTGTCTGATGAATTATTTCTATTCCTTGCTCAACAGATGATGCGCAGATAGGTTGCTGACCCAGCAGTTTCAAACCTTCTTCCAGTATGCGCAAAACTCGCTCATCATCTTCTATCAGCAGAACGCGAAATCCCCTTTCAACCAAACTGTCCGTTTGCGCCAATTCATTTTTCGCTTTTCCTACAGCCAAAGGAAGTCTGACGACAAAGCAGGTGCCGTGAGGCCTCATTCGCTTTATCCCCAGCTTGCCCTTATGCCGGCGAATAATTTCGCTGTTGAATGTGAGCCCCATTCCGGCGTGACCCTCTTTTGAAGTCCAGAACGCTTGTGTCAAATTGTTTATGGCATCTCTGGGAATCCCGATTCCGTTATCTTCCACTCTGAGAAGTGCCAAGTTTTCATCAATATATGTCTTTGCCTTTATACGCCCTCCATTGGGCAAAGCTTCAGCTGCATTTTTCAGAATATTCAAAGCTACCCAGGAGATCTGATCCGGGATTCCTTCGACGAGACAATCTTTCTTGAGCGAAACCTCATATTTTATCTGGGCTCCGGATCTTTCGAGTTCAGCTCGAGACCAAAATTTGCAGATTTCAACGGCCTCCTCTACGAGATCGCTGAGATCGAATAACTCCTTCTGAGAATCACCGAATCTTTTAGGAGTTCGGCCGAATTGATGAAGCCATTTTACAGTCTCCGTTGCTGATTGAGCGCTTTCCAGGATTTGCTTTAGATTGTTACGAACAGCCTCAATATCGTTCATGTCAAGTCCAGTAAGCGCCATGTCTGCACTTCCGGACACCACCTGCAGCAAATTATTGAAATTGTAACCTAACCCTCGGGCAATCTGGCCCAGAACTTTTAGGCGTTCGGATCTCACAATCAATTCTTCTGCACGTTTCTGGTCCGATATGTCCTCAATAAAGGCGTGGATCCCTGAGATGTTTGCCTCTCCATTGTGGACCGGCGTCACATGTAATCGTGTACAAACCTGTCTTTCTTTTTTGCTTTTGTACTGATATTCGCCAACTCCAGCTTTGCCGGTTTCCATGCAGTGGAGTATGGCTTCTGATATTCCAGCTTCCATCACGGGGAGGTAAGTGAAAAGATACTTCGGATCGGTCGCCTCGCCAAACGGAGCCCCTAAAATCTGCAGCACGGCCGGATTAAACTCGGTGATCTCTCCCCGTGTGTCGAATGAAACCATTCCTACGGGAGAACTGTCTACCAGGGATCGGTACCTCAATACCGTTTTCCTCAACGTATCTTCCGCTCGCCTCTGTTCCGTGACATCAATCCAGCAGCCTGCAATTTCAAAGGGATTTCCCTGGTTGTCACGTATCAGGATCCAGTGATCTCGTATCCACCTGTAGCTCCCGTCCTTATGGAGAAGCCGGTACTCCTGTACATAACTGCCGGAATCTAATAACTTTGGAAATCCTGAAAAAATTGAAGGAGCATCCTCAGGGTGGATGTATTTCAGCCAGGACGCGGGTTCATCGAGAAATTCTCGCGAATCGTAACCTAGTTGTAAACGCACGTTATCCGTGATACTCGTAATCCCGTAATCATCCTGAGTTTTTCTGGTGTAGATTGTAGCTTGCGGGAGTGGCGAACCGCTGCCGGCCGGCAGATCCAGGGTTTCTATTTCAGGCCTAATCGACCTTTTGTCCTTAGTGCCATTCCGGCGAACCGCAATCCCCAGATCAGAGAGTAATTCGTAAACTCGCTTTTCCGACATTTCCCGACTTCTCCAGTTGGCCTTTCCCGAACAGCCTTGTCACCGTCGTTCTCAAGCGGTGACGAATAAAGCAATCCGCTCAGAGAAATTGTTTGCAAACATTGGCAACAGTTAGCATGCAAATTTGTTTAAATGTGTCTTTGACTCCAGTTCCAACTAAAGCGCTAGCCGGAAACGCTTTATATAAGTGATTAGCGTTGAGATCTCGATCTAATTGCCAAACAGACATTAATTGCGACGTTCCATTTAGATCTCGTTTGTTGTATTGCAAGACCAGAGGCAGGTCTGAGAGTTCTCTGCCTAAATCCCGAAGGTTATCTTGTAGATTGGACATACTCTCCACATTGTGAGTTTGTCGAATTTCCAGAGAATCCGCCACAAACACTATTCCATCAACTCCTCTCAGCACTACTTTCCTCGTGTCGTTGTATATGACCTGTCCCGGAACTGTGTACACGGAAATTTTGATATTCATGTTCTTGACGGTCCCCAGATCCATAGGCATAAAATCGAAAAAAATGGTCCGATCTCCTGCAGTATGTATTGAAATCAGCTGGCCACGCACTTTGCTGGCCACGGCTTTGTGAATAGTAATGAGATTAGTAGTTTTTCCACCTCGACCCGGGCCGTAATAAACGACTTTGCATTGAAGTTCGTTTTTCTTTCTGGACACAATGGCCATTAAGGTTCTCCGACAGCATTACCGGAGTTGTTCGACAATATGGGCAGCCCGCTGCAGATCCTGAAGCACCTGTTCGACCGATGCGCCGGCGGTTGATAAATATCCTGCTTCCAATCGGGCGAGAGCCCTGCGAGCCACGTGATCCATATTGTTTAGGAGGTCCTTCAGTTCTCCCACAGGTGTTGGAGCCGCTGAACCATCTTTTGTCGGCTCATATGCGGTTATTTCGACCGAGTGTTCGAGAGTTTGTATTTGCGTTGGAGCCACAAAATCCTTGACGAACGTGTGGTCGTCAGCCAATTCGACGGTCATTTCAGAGTACTCTTGGAGTGTTGACGTCCCATCCGGGAAAATCCTGTAAGAAATATCATCGAGCGCGATTACTAATAACGTTTCTGCTACTCGAAGCGCCCTAAGACTGAAAGCTTTCTGCGCATCTGCTTTCTGGAAATGCACTTTTTCGGTTTCAAAAGTTGCGCCTGTTTTTGCAGTATTCAGCAATGCTTCCGTCAGACCTTGTCTTCGCGCATTGGGCCACAACTCGTCTAATTCCAATCCGCGGTTTCTCTCAGCGGTAATTCCCAACATTTTGTGTCCTTTAGGATTTCCGCCGAAGTAAAAAAGTTCGCCTGGAGGCTGGTACTGAAAAATGAGAAGACCGGTTGGAATCGCATGCAAGAGCCCTGAGGTGGCTTGAAGCGTCTCTTTATTTATCTGTTCATTTTCCCGCAGGCGTGCGATTTCCATATTCAGCTCATCAATTATTTCTTGGTTTTGCAAGCATTTTTGGCAGTCGCTCGATCCCGTCTCACCAGACTGTGATGTAGTTTTCATGAAAATTTTCCGTACCTAATCATCCGTAATGAAACTAAATATGCGCAATCTCCTAAGCTAATCCTATGCGTCTGTCTCACCGTCATCTGACCACGCTTCATCTCTTCTTCGCACAGCCTCCATCAGAAGGAACTCCCCCGCTTTATTAATGGTCAATTCCTCCGGTTCTTCCCACGATAAATGAGAGAATGTTCCCTCCTTGAAACATAGGCAGGAATAGAGCGCTTGCTCTCCCCTTAGAACTCCCAGCTCTGCATGGAGCACGAGACCGTCCGCCAGGTAAATCCTTCCTCGAGTACCGATTAATGACGTGACCTCCAGAATAGTTTTTCGGGACCCTAAAATGACGAATTGGAAGTATTCCAGCAGATCTACGTCTTCAACCAGGCCTGAAAAAGAACTCCTTGTTTGCGGAGAAGTAGTGAGACATGCCATTAACTGCCCTATGTCCACTGGTTTCGGGACGAGCATCACTTTTTCTTCAAACAAATAGTCATGGATTATCGGGTCTGCTCTTCCTATCAGAACGATTTGAGGGGTAGGTATTGTGGACCGAGCATAAGATACAAGGTCTCGATCATCTCCGTTTAGTACTTCGAGATCCGCTACTACGATGTCCACCGCTCTAAATTCCAGAATGGATAAAGCGTGAGCTTGGTCGCGCGCTATCAATGTCCTATGCCCATTCGATGTCAAAGCCTCGGTCAAGTTCCCAACCCAGCTTTGCTTTTTGCCGATAATAAGTACCGAACGCGTTCTCTTGATCATTCGCATATATCCGGAGATATTAGGACTAAACCTCTAAATTCATGTGTGAACCAAAAGTTTGACCAGATCTCGTCTACCTCTGCAAAAGAATGGATAATTAAAGTATCTTCTCCTGAGCTCCTGTTGCCGGCATTCACCGGATCAATCGCCATTCATTTTTCTCTCAGTCACATCCAAAATGATCCCCTGATAATGGGTTACCTTTCCCTTAGAATCCCGACGCACAAATGTTCGATCATCAACCCAGCGTGTGTCGCCATATCCCGTGAGAATCCGGTATTCGAGCACGAATTCTTCCCTGTCTTTATCCTCCGAGAATTTGGCGACCTCTGCAAAAATCTTTTCACGGTCATCCGGATGGATAATGTCGAAATAGGTTATATTGCCATTAAGGAGATCTTCCGCTTCATAGTCGAACTGAAGCACATTATCAGAAATGAATGCCAGCGGCCATTTTTCGGTTGCATGTCGAACAAAAGCCACAGCGGGACTGATTTCAATTATCGATTCCATTTCCCTGAGGCGCTCCATTGTGTGGCGCAATTCTTGTTCGATTCTTTTTCGCTCTGAGATTTCCCGCTGAAGTTCACGATTAATTTGGATTGCATTTTCATAAGTTGAGGCCAGCAATCCCAGCGCCCGTTCAGGATCGACCTTCACATCCCAACTCTTGTCCCAGAGATTCACCACAAGCTCCTGTAATCCGGCAGTGGGCTTTTTCCCAACGGGGGCACTCACAACAGCTTCCACTTTCGATAGAAGAAATTCGTCGTCGTACGGTTTGGTCAAGTAGAAATCTACTTGAGCTTCCAAACCTCGGATGACGTCTTCAGGATCGGATAAGGCTGTCAGAAGTATAACCGGGATATCGCACAAGCGAGGATCCTTCTTTATCGCTGCCGTAAGTTCAAATCCGTCCATTTCGGGCATTACGATGTCGCTTATGATAAGAGATGGCTTATGGCGCCCAAGTATCTTGAGCGCTTCTTTTCCTGATTCCGCGGCCTTCACTCGATATTCCCGCTCCTCGAGCAGGTGTCTCAAGACCAGAGCTTGGGTGGGACTATCTTCGACTATCAATATGCTGATTTCGTTGTTCATTACGTCATCTGATCCTATTTTTATCTTGACGCACAATGCTGGATGAAAATCATTGGACCAATATTTCTAACATTTCGGCAATCTTGTCGGGAGAAAGCGAATACTTTGCCGCCCCAATTTTCATAGCCTCTCCAGGCATTCCGAAAACCATGCTGCTCTCTTTATCCTGAGCAATCGTGACGGCCCCTTTGATTTTCATTAGATTCAGCTCAGTCGCTCCATCTCTTCCCATTCCCGTGAGCAACACCCCTATCGCACCCGATCCGTATACTTCAGCAACGGACCGAAAAAGAGATGCAACTGAAGGCTTTATTCCGTTATCCTCTGCGTCGGCGGAGAGAGAGATCTTGCCGTTGCGACCGATTTTCATATGATGAAAATCCGGGGCAACATACACATGCCCGGGAAGAGGCTGTTCTCCGTCAAACGCTACATGTACCGGCAAAGCGGACGCTGTGTTCATCCAGTTTGCAAATCCCTCTGTAAAACCAGGCGCAATATGCTGAACAATCAGGACCGGTAATTTGAAGGATTTGGGCAATCGGGACAGGATCTGCTTAAGCGCCTGTGGCCCACCTGTGGAAGCCCCAATGGCTACAATTTTAATGTTTCTTTTTGTGCGATCTTGTTTGAGAAATTTTTGAGAGGAAGCATTCGGCTCATTTTCAGCGGTTTTCTTCCATCTCCTTACAGTTTTCACTTGGGACATCACTTTGACGGTTTCGACTAACTTTGCCGCATTACCATTTGGAATACCCATGTCCGCATAGCTCGGCTTCTCCAACACGCCAACGGCACCAGCCTCCACCGCTCGCCACGTTTTGTTCACCTCTTCGCGTTTGACGCTAGCACTCACGACCAATATAGGAACAGGATTGGCCTCCATTATTTTGCGAGTGGCTTGGAACCCGTCCATTCGCGGCATGATAATATCCATGGTTATGAGATCGGGTTTTTCAGTTTCCGTAAAAACGATGGCTTCTTCCCCGTTGCTTGCGGTCCCTATGACCTCGATTTGAGGATCTGAATTCAAAATGTGCTTCAGAAGCGCTGTGGCTACCGGCG
>JBKQRG010000127.1:0-4401 GCA_052144015.1 Desulfomonilaceae bacterium | reverse complement strand
AGAATTTTGGGGAGACCCTTTTTGCAAAAAGGGTCTCCCCAAAATTCTTTAGAAACTTTCAGCCTTCTGCCGCATTTCTTCTCTGGCTGCGGTTAGAATTCCGCTTCCGGTGAGGAGATTTTGTTGTTCCAGTTCGTCCATGTAATTTTTGAAATATTGCGTGTAAAAGTGGTCATGCCCCAGGTTTTCGGCTAGAAAATCAAGCGATTGTTTTTTCCATTGGTAGATCGCCTGCATATCGAATTCGGTGTTGACGGCATGTCTAGCGATTTCGATCAAATCATCTAGTCTCTTCAGCGACATCAGAACCCCTCCAATCGGCGCCCGCCGAGTCATTTTGGCTAAGGGAGAAGTCCGCCAAGAACCGAATAATATAACCCTCTAAAACTAAACAGAAAAATCACAACATGGTCCAATTACATTAGAATCCCTATCCCTTAGAATAATGCTAAAAGGGTATTAGCCTCCTTCACTGATTGCATGCTTTGAGATTATTTTAAGCAATGGCCGTACCAAACAGTCTTACTACCCGATAAAAAGAGAATTATTCCACAAAAGGCAATCTGCTGAGAAACCGAAATCAGCTAAATTTTTTCACGCTATTCTTAGTTTTTTGTGAGGCGTGGGTATTTTTTTCGCAATTAATTACTAGAGTAAACCTCTGCTCTTGATTTCGAGGTATTGGTCCAGCAGGGCAGCGGATATTTTATCCGGCTCGGTATCTATCACCATCACTCCTGAGGAGCGGAGCTTTGCCAGAAGCTGTTCCCGCCGGTTCAGGATCTCGGATGCGACCCCTTGTCGATAGAGATCTCTTTCCTCTCTGGGGAATGCATCGGCCACATTGAGTATTTCGTTGTCGGACATTACCACCACCAGCGGTAGATGACGCGGGAGCAAGCCCAGGTTATACCTTATCAGTCCTGCGGAGGCTCTTTCATCTATAAGGTCCGTGAAAATGACGACCAAAGACCTTGTTCTCAGCTGCCCCGAAAGATTGGAAAGAGCAAGATAGAACCTCGGTTCTTCCAGTTGAGGCTCCAGCGCGTACGTTGAATCGAGGATATGCCCGAAATGCCTCGAGCCTTTGGACGGAGGGACGAAGCATAGTATTTCCCGAGCGATGGCCGTCACTCCCACATTATCACCCAATTCTAAGGCTGAGCGAGTCAGTAGCAGCGCCGAATTCAGGGCATGATCGAACTTGGTCTTGTGTAAGACCAGCGCGGTCATCATCCTGCCGGCATCGAGCACCAGGAAGATCGTCTGACTCCGTTCGATGCGGTTCTGGCGCACCATTGGTTTACCTTTTCTCGCAGTCGTGGCCCAATGCATTAGTCGAACATCATCGCCGACAACATAGTCCCTCAGACTGTCAAACTCAGTCCCCTCCCCTTTCTGCCTTATTGACCGCACCATATCTTGCGCCGACAAACGCCGAGGCTGTATCTTGCCTTTGTCCACCAATGTGAGACCAGGATAAAACTTAACTTTCTGTTTTCCTTCTGCTTCTCCATGGATTCGGATGAGGCCAGCCGGTCCGGATAACCAAAAATGAATATTCCCGAATTCTCCATTACCGCTCCCGGTGGGACTGAGTTTATAGGAAAGCCGGGTTGGCGCTCCCCTCCCGATTATCGTAGCAATAGGCAGACCGTAAGCATTACATTTATTCGGGAAATCATCTTGAATTACTATCGAGATATTTCGCCCCGTCCTGTTGACGGCTTCCAGCCGGATCTCATTTGCGGTATCCACAGCTAATGGGTACAGTACGATTCTTTGGATCGAGACATCCCGAGTAGATGGAGCGACAAAAAAATCCACGACCGCGGCCAGGATAAGCACCCCGTCGAGGATTAATATCGAGTACCAGTGACCTGGATAGTATGAGTAAGTAATAAAGAACAATACAGATGCGGCTATGAATGCAATAAAAAAGCGAGTGGAAAAATAAAAAGGCAGACTCCGCATGATTTCCTGGCGCATAATTGGTACCGTAACTTCAGGATCTTATCGGGGGACAGGGATGCTCCGCAAAATGTTCTCGAGGAAATAGTCGGCGGTGAGCCCATCAATAAGCGCTTCCGGCCGCAGGACTACACGATGGCGCAACACCGGCAGGGTAATGTCTTTGATTTCTTCGGGACTAACGAAGGCCAGGCCGCGGATTGCAGCCAGCGCTCTGGCAGCCTTCAGCATCCAGACTGCGGCTCTGGTCGAGGCGCCGAGCTGAACGTATCCTGTATCACGAGTCGCTTCGATTATCTGCTGAAGATATCTCATGACCTCATCTCGGACCACTACTTGCAGAACCTCTCTGCGGAAGGCCAGGATCTCATCTTTTGCCATCGCCCGGGACGGTATCAGCCGGTCCAGGTCCTGCAAGTCTACGCCTTCCGCGTAATGCCGTATCACTGAAAGCTCAGCTTCTTGCGATGGATAACCCAGCACAATCTTCATCATGAATCTGTCGAGTTGTGTTTCCGGCAGAGGATAGGTCCCTTCGTACTCCACCGGGTTTTGTGTGGCAATAACAAAGAATAAATCCGGCAGCAGGTTTTTCACACCGTCTAATGTAACCTGCTTCTCTTCCATTGCTTCGAGTAAAGCAGCCTGGGTTTTGGGTGGGGTGCGGTTGATTTCGTCCGCCAGGAGTATCTCCGTGAAAATCGGCCCTTTGTAGAGCAAAAATTTTGACGTTTGGACGTTGAAAATATTAGTGCCAATGATATCGCTGGGCAGCAGGTCGGGGGTAAATTGGATTCGCCGAAACTGGGCATCTACAAGTTTGGCCAAGCTCTTGGCAAGAAGAGTTTTTCCCAACCCGGGGACCCCCTCCAAAATCACGTGCCCACCGGCCAATAAGCATGTCGCAAGCTGTTCCAAAGCCGCATCTTGTCCTATTAAAATCCGGCCCATTTCGGACTGAACCTTTGTGATTGAATTACGGAGATTTTCCAAGTCGGGCATCAAATCCTCCAGGTTAAAAGTTTAAGCCGCCGTTCTTTTCTTAATGCGATTCATACCCGCTCTGAAGGTTGCCAATCGCCGGGCCAAACCCAGAGCCTTAGCAGGTTCAGCTTCGGAACTCACCGTGTTTCGACATTCTTTTACCAATCCTGCGAGCTCTTGTTTCCGCGTCGTTTCTTGAAAGGCAACAGCGTTTGAAAAATCATTAGCGATCATTTTCAAGGGAATACCTGCTTTGCGTGAAAATTGCGAAAGGAAACGATTAAATATAGGTTCCAAAGCTGCGGATCCCGCGGCGCAAGATTGGAATATATTGGCCATTGAGTCGACGTATTCCAGCGACGATCTCCCTTTGGAAATTGCCATGGACTTGAACCGTCCGGCATAGCTCGCCCGTTTTGAGTAGAAGAATATAGCCGCCCCCACAATTGATTGGAGCAGAACCAGCGCAAATATGGATGCTCCGAAGTAGTTCCAGAACGTGTCTTGGATTGTATGGCCGTGGTGATACTCGTCGAAAATGATCTTTTCAGGCGGCTTTGCAATTAATAGCGCTAACACCAGCTTCAGATTCTGAGCGTGGGAAAGTTCTACATTGGATGGAAGGCTCGCGTCCGATATGGCAATAATTTCGCCTTTACCAAACTTCCTGGACACGATTATCGGTCCGGCCTCGTCGCCGGCAATTTCCTTCCATGACCAGGATCCTGAAGGCTTCTTCCATCGAAAACGAGAAGATACGCTTATTTCGACAGACAAATCCGGATCGCGCAAATGAGTGTCCAACCTTTTACGCGAGCTGGTTTCAAAGCGTTTTATGCTCAGTCCAAAGCTTCCCGACAGCTTCTGCATTGTGTTCATTTCAAAAGCTTCGGTTTTATTTTTTGTATGCCGTTCCTCCAAAGAAGCATCATAGGCTTCTTTCGCCATACCCTGGAAAAGTATCAATCGATTTCCATCCTGTACCCATTCTTCGAGAAATGAAATTTCACGTTTCGTAAACGGTACGCGTTCAGGATGGACGATTACTAGAACACCTTTTTCTCTCTTTAATCGCGAAAAAGGTTTTTGAAAACGTGTCACAGGGAGCTTCAGCTCCTGGAGCTCCAAATAAAGGGCTTTGCAACCTGCCGGCCCGCTAAAATGCGAAGACGCGATTGACAAAGCCCATCTGTGTGAAACCGTACCCATCAGCATGACCCAGACGGCTGCCGTCCCAGTAAATAGAAGAAGAAGTATTACAATATTTCTGCGGGACATTTATGGCCGAGACTCCCCGGTTACGGATTGGGCCAAATTAAGGAAGCGATAAAACTCCTGGCTGCTACAGTTTCTATCTCCATAATAGATTCCATTAAACATCGAAATCATTTCGGATAATGGGTTATGAGTCTGTGTCGTTCTATCCGCACTCCTGAGAATTTCTCT
>JBKQRG010000126.1:0-5535 GCA_052144015.1 Desulfomonilaceae bacterium | reverse complement strand
ATGCGGGGGAACCCGCTTCTTGCAAAAAGGTGCTCCGCGCACGGCGACCATGCATCAGCGGGCATCGGAGTGTGTCGAGGGCTCTCAGTCTCAAGATGCATGTTGGCCCCACGCCGAGTGGACCCGCACACCCTCCGGCAAAACTCTTATATGGCTAGCGGAGTATCAAAGGCGAGGCCGCGGGACTAAATGGCTGCGGTCCATCAGGCGGTGTGCAGATATTCCGAGGGTGGGGCGACCCGTGGCCGCCGTTTCTTTCCCGAGCATTCGCTTACGCCATAGGATGTCGGGCACGGCCCGACCTATCCTAGGCTCCCCCTCCCATCGCACAAGTTAAGTATGCGGCCCTCTGAATTGATTCCAAAGCGCTAATGCTTAGGCCGAGAGCGCTCACGTCCCTTGTGGGATTGATCTTGTGCGACTGTTTGCCAACACGACTGCGTCAAAAAGCGATGACAACTTTACCGAAATGAGCGCCACTTTGCATGTAATGGAGGGCTTGATTCACCTTTTCAAATGGAAATACCCTGTCGATCACCGGCCTAATCTGGTGAATTGCCGCCGCCCGGTTCATCGCTTCGAACATCTCTCGCGAGCCTACGAATATACCTTGTATTCGCACGCCCTTCATGGTCGCCAGGAGTGGGTTAACCTCGCCGGACTGACCTGAAAGGACCCCGATCAGGCTGATATGCCCACCCACGCGAACCGCTCTGAGGGATTTTCCTAGCGTTCCCGCTCCACCGACTTCAACCACGAGGTCGACGCCGGTTCCTCCGGTAAGTTCTGCTACGCGCTTTTCCCAGTCTGGTACGGTCTTATAGTTAATCCCGTCGCTCGCTCCCATCTTCACCGCCCGCTCCAGCTTTTCGTCGCTACTGGAGGTGGCAATAATCCGAGCGCCCGCTGCCTTAGCGAACTGCAAGGCAAAAGTTGATACGCCTCCGGTACCCAGCGTGAGAACGCTTTGGCCACACGTTAGTCCACCACTTGTGAGCGCATTCCAGGCCGTGACTGCAGCACAGGGGAGAGTGGCCGCTTCTTCATAGGAGAGGTGATGCGGGACCATCACCAAGCCATCCTCGTGAAATACCGCGAATTCGGCCAGGACACCGTCTATGGCTCCTCCGAGGGCTGATCTTGCAGCGGTTTCGTTTATTTTTCCTCCCAGCCACTCTTGGAAAAAGATACCAGCAACCCTGTCGCCAGGTTTCCAACGCGAAACGCCCTCGCCGATCTCGACGACTTCGCCTGCCCCGTCGGAGAACGGAATCAAGGGAAGAGGCAGGTTGGGTGAGTACTTGCCGCTGATCACGAGGAGATCACGATAGTTCACCGAAACCGCCCTAATCCTTACCAGAACTTGTCCATGGCCGGGCTTTGGCACGTCACGCTCCAATATCCTCAAGTTATCAATGCCGAATTCCGACTCAATGGCGTAATATCTCAAAATAACCTCCTCTTGATGCGTTGCTTAGATCAGCAATTCATCCGCCCAGCCCAATTTAATTAGCTCAATGCGGCTCAGGTCACTGATCCCGACGCCATATGTTTTATCAGCCGCCATGATATGCGTGGGAGGAACGTCCAGAGTCCGATCTTCGCCGAAAAAAGCGATCCGCTTTGCCTGAAGCAGATGAGCGCCTATGGCATCTACTGCTACAGGATCGGTTCCCACGATAAGCCCCCCGTAGGGCCAGACATATCTTCTGTCAAAGAAATTGGCTCCCCTTCCATAAAACTGAGGGGTGAGGGCACTGAGAATGTTCAGGCGGGTCTTTCCCTTTACAATGGGATAGGTCCATATTTTACCCAAGGGCGAACAACCTTCATCGTGGTAAGAGGATGGATCGGGGACAAACATGATGTAATTCTTCAGACAGGTCCCGACACCGGCCCAATGATGGGTTCTCAAAGGCCGCACATTGATTAGAGCTGTAGCATTGAGAAAGACCTGGTTATTCAGGACCCCCCGGTCGTCAATATCCATATTTTTTTCTGCGACTCCCACATCCAGCAAACGACGCTTAATAGCTGCTTCCAATTCTTTGGGAGTCGGCATCCGAGACCATGAGTTAGTCTTAATTCCCACGATGTCCGAACTCTTGATGAGCTGCTGCCAGGCTTCCGCTGAGTCCTTTGTTCCTAAGAGACTCCTGATGGCTTCATCCAGCATGGTTTGCAGAATCTCTCCTCGAACTTTGCCATCGCTATCTACCACCTCAGCATTCCGGATGAGCACAACTCTTGCGGTCGGCTCCGCCTTAGCCTCTCCGAGGATCCCTGCCCCCAGGGTAGCGGCCACCGCGGTTCCTGCTGCGACCCCAAGAAAATCCCTCCGGGTGATAATTTTTTCTTCCATCTGAGTCAAACTCCTTGCTGTATCGGTTGCAAATACCCACAGGAAACATTTCCAGTAGATGAGGTTCCACTTCTTGTTCTCTCGCTAACGTCGCCGAAGCAATTTCTCTTCTGTTGTCTTGAACAACGCCTCGGCATCGGCTGCCGTGGGAGCTCCAAAAACGACGATAACGACTTCACCCTTTTGCCGGGCCATGGTCCATTTCTGGTCTTCCGTTTTTAAAAGATCCTTCCCCCCGGCATCAGGAAGGTAGGCGCCCATGAAACTTTGATAGGCATCTGTTGCCTCCTTCACGCTGGGATATCGAATGAGGAGCAGGTGGGTTTTCTGTTTTTCTTGAGCGTATTGGGCGAGTACAGCTTCCGTCCTTCGGGTCAGGTTTAGGATATTCTCGTGGGCTATGAAAAACCGCTGGTTCAGGAGAATATAGCTCTTGAGATAGCGAACACTCCGATCGACCAGTCCAAGGTCCTTGCCGGGGATAAGGTCAACCAATTCGGGCTCCGGCCCTGTCCCCTGGATTAAATCTGCCGTGGCCCTGCCGATCGTGAGAATAGCCGATTCGACCTCGACCCCTCCCCCGTCTGCATAAATGCTGACAAAATACGCTCCTTTCCAGAACCGGAGCAATCCCCCTCCAAACTCCGATCCCTGGCCGATCCCTACGGCTTCATCCTGGCGCTCAAAAGAGAAGAGTCCGTAAGCATCCTCTGAAGAAGCCATCTCATAAAGTTCAACGGTGATAGGGGGTTGACCGGACTTCTCGAACTTTCGAACGTTGAGGCCCTGAAAACCATAGGCTAGATAGAGTTCCGCCGCTCCATCGATATAGTCGAAAAGGGTTTTGGAATCGTATTTCATCTGTTTCCCGTCCCAAGTCCAGCCCGCGGCTTCAGCGGGCAGAAAGATCTCCGGATTCATCTTTCCCTTCTGCTCCCCTTCGACGATTTCGGCAACCATGAATATGCAAACCATGATAACAAGACAAGTCCAAATCTTCGTATCGGTTCCCTTGTGGATGGCCCTGTTGATGCACCTCATCATTTTGGCCTCTTGAAATTGCATGGGATCACCTGCGATATTGCTCGTCGCTGACCTGTTCCATCCAATCGACGGCCTTTCCGTCGAGCTGTTCCTGAATGGCGATATGCGTCATACCCGTGGTTGCCGTGGCTCCATGCCAGTGTTTCTGACCTGGCGGGATGCGGACAACATCACCTTGCCGGATTTCCTGGATTGGGCCGCCCCATTGCCGAATCCATCCGGTACCATCCATCACGATCAGTATCTGACCGAGCGGGTGGGTGTGCCATGCTGTCCGGGCGCCGGGCTCAAACGTGACGAGACCACCGGACGTGCGTGACGGATCGTTGGCCTTGAACAGCGGATCGATGCGTACGGAACCGGTGAAGTATTCGGCTGCTCCCTTGGCGGAAGGCTGCCAGCCGTTTCGCGTGATGCTGATTGTCTGCGAATCCTCGCTTGAAGCGACCCGCGGAGCGTCCGACCCCGAGGCAGCTCTCGCCTGGTTTGCGTAGGCGAACGCCAAAGCGAGCAAAGAAAGCTACATGACCGTCGCTGCGAGCAGTCTCATCTCCGTCCTCCTTTCGATTCAGTACCTAATGGTTGGAAGCCTCCCACGGCAAACTGGCGCGGTCGTAGGAATTAAGATGACAACGCTTTGCGAGTTCGTCAGAAGATGCCATTCGTCGACTCGGACAGGTCTTCATGAGCGCAACATGCCGACATCGATTCCCGCTGGTGGCCCCTGTAGACTTTGCTCATCATCATTCTCCTTCGAGATAGCCGCGGACATCGCCGCTATGTATTTATTATATGGCCAGCGTGAGGAAATGCTAGCCTAAAGCTACGAACTTTTGACTTTTTTCCCTCGAACGACGTGAAGGATACTCCTCGGTGTACCTTGACCCATACTCCTTTTTTCAGTTTGGAAGTGTCCGGCCACTTCACGATCACGTCAGCAGGATAAGAAACGTGGTTCTCGTAATAGAGAACCTCGAGATCCGAAGAAAGTGCAGAAAAAAGCTTTCAAACATGTAACCTTACGCACCCCTCGAACACTACCCTACCAAAGAGACGCTATGATTGATCGGCGGCCCGTCTCGGAATTCAAAAACGTGTATGGTCCAAACGAAATGAGGACAAAGTTTGCCGGCCTCCATTTGTCTGTGACGCTATCGGGCCGCAAACGGGATAAAATATGATTTTTTCATCACAAAGACGTTTTGTTCTTTTGCTACTGCTGCCTGTGGCCCTGATACTGGTA
The DNA here is from genome assembly GCA_052144015.1 of Desulfomonilaceae bacterium. Lineage (GTDB taxonomy): Bacteria > Desulfobacterota > Desulfomonilia > Desulfomonilales > Desulfomonilaceae > DATJPW01. The sequence continues at coordinate 886 of JBKQRG010000126.1, read as the reverse complement.
TTGGTGGGTGTGGCGGGATTCTTCTATGCCAGGGAGTATCTTCTCCAACAATGGAGGGATATTGCTCGTCTTGAACTCGAAGAAACGGCTCACGTTATAACTATGCGCTTGGATGAGAAATTGGAACTCATTAACTAATTGCAAACTCAGAAAACATTCCGGACCATTACATCACTCAGGCTTACCTCATCCAGAACCTGGCAGAAAAACCGGGTGTTCTTTTTGTAGATATTGAAACCGGGAAACCCCAAGTAAACGGATCGCAGCAGAGTTCCTCCACCGAAGCCTAGGCCGAAAGCGATCTTGGTGAAGGGCTGTATGTGATGGAAGTCTGTGAAGAATTCGGCTTTTGCGCTCCAACAACCGATCCATTCGCACTAGATCGAACCTTAAGAATAATTAAACCCATTGAAGATGAAAATACGGGCGCTACCAAAAAGCTGCTCGTGCGCATCAGCTTTGATGCGTTTATGGAACCGATCAGGAGGATGGTTCGCGCTGAAGGCAGCAGTGCTTGCCTTGTCACGAGTACCGGACAACTGCTGGCCCATACTGACAAGTCGATGTCATCCAGGAGAATGCTGGGGGAAACAGGCGATCCTTTGGAAAAACGCGTCTTCAAAGAAATCCGCCGCAAGTCATTTGGCACTGTCTTTGGACAAGGGCACCCGCCCGACGTTGTCGCTGGTTTCTACAAAATTCCTTCAGTAAATTGGTACATAATCCTCTATTTGAAAGGTTCAGAGGTGCTGGGGCCCATAATCGAATTCGGGTTCTATTACGCCATTGCCGGTATGGTGGCCTTATTGGTTATTCTGATCCTTATTCGATAAACGACCCGATCTGTGGGCACCTCCATCCGTGACATCTCGGCAGCGGCCGCGAA
>JBKQRG010000125.1:0-20249 GCA_052144015.1 Desulfomonilaceae bacterium | reverse complement strand
CTTCGGGATGGGAGGCGCATGGATGGTAACTCCAGGCCTGAATATCTTAGGCTTTCCCATGGCCTTCGCTATCGGCACGGACATTTCTCACATGGCCGGAAAATCCATGATATCTACTTTTCGACATTCGAAATTCGGAAACGTAGATTATAAGCTGGGTCTAATCATGGTGATCGGAACCGTGATCGGTATAGAATGCGGCGCCCAATTGGTAATGTATCTTGAGGGAATAGGCAAGGTAGGTCCCGTTGTTCGATGGGTTTATGTATTTGTATTGTTCCTGATAGCTCTTATGGTCTTCACTGATTATAGAAAAGCAGTTCAGAAAAAGAAAAGCGGAATAGTAGGAGATCGCGGAGCTGAGGGATTTACCTGGTATAAGACCCTCCAGAGAATTAATATTCCGCCTATGATGCGTTTCGAAGTGGCTGGGATTACCTGTTCTGCATGGCTGCCCATGTCCGTAAGTCTTTTCACAGGCATTCTGGCCGGCTTTCTAGGCATCGGCGGAGGCCTGCTCCGAATGCCGGCTCTAGTTTATCTCATCGGATGCCCCACCCATATAGCTGTCGGAACCGATCTATTTGAAGTCATGATCTCAGGTCTCTACGGCACATTCACTTATGGAGCAAAGGGTCGAATAGAACTCTGGGCAGTATTCGTGATGCTGCTAGGCGCTGCGGTCGGGGCTCAGATAGGAACGGTCGCGACCAAGTATGCAAAAGGATACGGCATTCGAATAGCCTTTGGTCTTGCCGTGGTCGCATGCATGATCTCTATTATACTGAAGCAATTCAAATGGGATATTTCCGCGACAGTCCTGATTCTAGGCGCAGTCGGCGCGATCTGTATATATATAATGATGATCATGTTTTCGGGCGCGGCCGAAGAGTTGCGGGAGAAGAAAGCAGCCGAGCGGAATGTCGCCGGATAAAACAGCGTGTTTCACAAACTGACGAGAGGAGTCTAAAGATGAACAGCAGGGTCCTGATCTGTTTGACCGGCTTGATCCTGATTTTAAGCATAGCGGCGCCTGTAATGGCCGCAGAGGTTGCCCAAGGCAAATGTATTAAGCTCGACAGCGCAAACAAAACAGTGACTATTGAAGAATATGATACTGACTTCGCAAAACCTCATATTTATGGGAAACCCACGGGCAAAGAATCAAAATTTGATATCGCAACAGCAATGATTGGAGCGGATCCAGTTCCGGGGGACATCCTCAGAATAGCTTATGAAGTGAAAGGTGAACAAAAGATCGCGTTAAAAGTCATGAACGTGACAAGACAAGATATTATGAGCAAATAGAAAAGAATGGCCGGCGAAAACTAAGGATGCAGCGGGTTTAGGCAGTATTCTCTTACCATTTCCAGCCATCGATCCAGTTCGATTCCGCACGCGAAATGGTCTTGACCTAGGTCGGGAGTACCGGATTCTTCAAAGATAATGTGCGAATTAACGAGGCATACAGGCCAGCCGGGTAAATGATGCCTTAGCCGCTGCAGTTCGTTAACCCTGTAGACCATAAAAGCTGAATCATCGCAGGAAACACGGTAACATGCGCCTTCGTGCTGAATGGAAATTGCCTTACCGAGCAGACCAATATCCACGAAAAGATCCCGAATCTGCCGGAATACCTGCTCCGGTGATCGCTCCAATTCTGTTGTTGAATTCATGACATTTTACCGAATTCGGCAATGTAGACTTAATCGCTGTTGCCATAATTGGCTTCGTACCGGGCCCAAAAATCATCCATTGTGAAAGTGTGGCACTGGGTGCCCTGGCATTGCACGCTGAAACTTGAACTTACCGCTCCCATTCTGGCGGCATCTAGAATCGTTTTGCCCATTAACATTCCTTTAATAAGACCAGCCCTGAATGCGTCCCCGGCTCCGGTCGGATCTGCTACGCCTGTGGCTCGTGCCGCGGGGATGATAGTTTCGCCTTCGGGTGTACATACCACTGAGCCTCTTTCCCCTAAAGTTGTCACGATTGCGTGAGTCTTTTCCAGCAGATCGTATTTGTTCAGTCCGGTAGACCTCATGATCATTTCCAATTCATAATCGTTGGATATAAAAAGCCTCGATCCACTGAGCATCTCGATCAGGAACTCGCTCTTCAAAACAGGAATCTGTTGGCCCGGATCGAAAATATAAGGTATAGACCGCGCAATGTAGGCTCTCGAGAAAGACATCATATCATCGAGGTTGCCTGGAGCAATGATTGCCAGAGTGTCGTCAGGTTCGAGGCCATCTATGGCGTAGCTGCATGGATGCTTCATCGCGCCGGGATTAAATCCCGTGATCTGATTATCTGATTTATCCGTAGTAATATAAGCTCCGGCAGTGAATTCATCGTCAATGCAACGAATTCCATCCAACGGGAGACCGAGGTTGCTTAGCCACTTGCCGTAATTATCGAAATCCTTACCGGCCGTCGCTAGGATTAGCGGTCGTTCGCCTAGAAGAGCAAGATTATAAGATATGTTTCCGGCCGTGCCCCCGAATTGCTCTTTTAATCCGTTCACCAAAAAACAGACATTGAGGATATGAATTTTATCCGGAAGAATGTGATCGGAAAATTTTTCCGGGAAATCCATTATTCGATCATAGGCCAACGACCCGGAAACCAGAATTTTCATTGCAGCCCTCGTTTTTTTGGAAAATTGTCAAGATTCACAATTAAATACGATAAGAAAAGGTCGAGTAATAGTCAAGAGAGAGATGAGAAGCGGTGCAGTTGCTCATGGAAGAAATGAAAACAATCGTCCAGCGAATGCTAGCTACTACTAAAACAAATTCAGGATAGATTCAGGCTTTTACCATTGCATCATTGCATCTTAAAATCCGCAACGATTTTTCTGGGCTGATTTGCGCAATTTTATATCATAACCTGTGCACCGCTTGCCGCCTCGAGGGTCTTTGGGTCAGTGGCCTGTCGAACTTTGTTCAAAAGGCGCCACCCTTTCAACGATTTTATTGATGTGAGCTAGCAATTTCCTGGCGTCCAGAGGCTTTTTCAGAATTGCGTCTACCCCGCATTCAATCAATTTCTCTTGTTCCTGTGCCTGAACATCCCAGCCGGTCAATAAGATGAACGGCGTCTTTGGGATACCTCGTTCCCGGCAGATCGTCCGGACCGCCTTCCCTACCTCGTAACCATTCATGCCCGGCATGCCGAGGTCACAGATTACGAGGTCAATCTTATTATTTCTGAAAATTTCCATACCCTCTTCTCCGGACATGGCTGAGAAGACTGTTTGCTGGTGTTTCGACAATATCCCCTCAAGATGCATAACAATAAGCGCAATATCGTCGATCACAAGGATATTTAATTTGGCAGGCAACAACTTTGGGCCTGACGGCATTGGCACTTCTTCGGGCTCTTTAGCCAAAGGAAGCGTCACAGTAAAGGTGGTGTTTTTTCCCTCTTGGCTCTTCACAGAGATGTTCCCTCCATGACGACTGATAATGCCATGGCTCACCGCGAGCCCCATTCCGGTTCCGGCGGAGACTCCTTTCGTGCTCCAGAATGGCTCAAATACCTTTTTCAGATGCTCTCTCTTTATCCCCACACCTGTATCCATGACCTGGAGCATGACCTGATTTCCCTGGAAGAATGTTTTGATTCGGATCTCGCCTCCTGCCGGCAAAGCCTCGGCAGAGTTTTTCACGAGATTAATCAGGACCTCCGTGATCTCGCTTTCTCTTGCGTTCACAAAACATCGGTCCATGAGTTCTAGATTCAAGGCGATTCCTATACCCTCCTTGTCCGGACCCGTCTTCCACAAAGGCTTTGTCATTTCAGCTGTCTGCTTCACAGTTTCGGAAAGATCAAACACCTCGCCTTCAGCGGGTCGGATTTTATCACCGACCTGGGCAAAACTTTGGAGTCGCCTAACAGTTGCGGCGCCCGACCTCGAAACCTGAAGAACTTGTTGGAGCGTCTGCTTGGGCTCGGACAGATTTCCCATTTCGAGATCAACCAAAGCGAGGTCAATCCCACCCATGACCATCTGGAGCAGGTTGTTAAAGTTGTGGGCTACGCCACCGGCGAGGTCATTAATGGCCTTCAGACGTTCAGTCTGGATCGCAAGTTCCTCGGCCCGCTTGCGATCAGTTATGTCTCTTGTAATTCCCAATAGTGCTGTGGGAACTCCGTTCACATCGCGCAGGAATTTAATTCTGGCTTCTGTCTCTATAATTGAACCGTCCTTGCAGAATTCCCGCAATTCGACCAGGCGTATTCGATCAGGGTTGACATCGGGATCACGGTCCCTCTTAATCTCCTCGCCAAGAATCGTCACGGCCTTCGAGTTGGAATCGGGCGTCAGTGTTTTCTCCAGGGGTAGTTCAGTTGCCTCTGCTGGAGTGTACCCGCGGATTTTCTGCACAGATGGGCTGACATAGGTGAATTTCAGGCTCGCAAGATCCAGGGTCCATACCATATCGGTGGCGTTCTCTGCCAGCAGCCTGTATTTCTCCTCGGATTTCCTCAACTCCTCCTCAACCTGCTTTCGTTCTACAATCTCTTGCTCAAGCGTGCGGTTAAGGACCTTCAATTCATTCGTCCTCGCATTAACTCGCATTTCGAGTTCATCGTGTGCCGTTTGCAATTCCACTTGGAGTCGGTCACGCTCAAGAATTTCCTGCTTGAGATCATCGACGAGTTCCTCTTTATCGTATCTGAGCATTAATGAATCGGCATATATCGTGTGCATCCGTCGGCCCGTCAGCAGAAGCACACCGGCAAATAGCAGTATCACTCCGCCAGTAATCACATGAAATTGGTCAAATTCGTATATGAACCGGCCTGACAGAGGGAGCAATTCAAGCAAGAGATTGAACGCATAATCCTTCGTAGGCGAGTAGATAACGACACTTGCAGCCCCGATTCCCGCAACGAAAATAGCAAGCAAGAATTGATGAAGAACTGAATCTTTCGGAAACAACCAGACACCTGCCACCCCCCACATCAGTCCTCCCGCAGTAACCGCCAACGTGTGCCATTTACCCCACCTTATTACCGCGTCTTCATCTCGTTTTTGTTTGTGGAACAAGTATATCAGGCAATGTCTGCCTAGGAAGAGTGCTAAGTACGCCAACAGCCAGACGACTATACGGTCATGTGAAACGACATTCCAGAGCGCGCCTCCTAGTATCACAGCACCTAAAAAAGCTCCCAATGAGCCGATGCCAGACTGTGCATAAAGTAGTCTGGTCTGGGCAGCTTTCAACTTCTTTCGTTTCTGATCTGAGAGGGAGGGTGAAGCATGCAATTCGACGATTTTGTTGGTCTCCATCTTGGCTCCACACAAAAACATATTCAGATCCTAGTCCACGCTTTTGGTGTTATATTCCAGAAATATGGTAATTTTTCGAGCCTTTTTTGGGAAGGGATAATAAGAGAAAGAGCACAAAGACCACAAGTGTCAAAGGATAACGATAGACGCCAGTTGCAGCGTCTCCGTCATATGTCGCCGAATGAGGGACAGCAATAATAGATTAAGATACAAGTCGTATTTATCTGATTTCCAGAGCAACGTCTACAAATTCTCAAGAAAATTTGACCGCTCATGAATTCGGCTTCCCCACAGATTACCAGTTTAAATTAGGGCTTCAGCCATTTCACAATCGAAATGAACTCAATGTCTTTCCTCTTTCATGTGATGTACATACGAAACTGAATCGCCCTCGCCCTGGGCACATTAGTGAACAACGCTTTTTCGATCAAACCCATACTGTGGAGCAATCAAATGAATGTATCCGACGCGATCCTAAAGAGGACAAGCATAAGAAAGTGGAAAAAGGTTCCAGTTGAAAGGGAGAAGATTGAGAAGATCCTGGAGGCCGGCAGGCGAGCGCCATGTTACCGACAGCATTCCCAAGCCAACGCTGTTCGACACAGCTGCGGCAAGTTCAGGGGAGCTGGCGTTTCCAATCGGGGCTTGGATAATTGGCAGCTCGATTCGCAATAGGTCACAAAGCAACGTCCGAATCATTGCCTTCTCCTAAAGAGCCTGCAAGTGGTGGAGCATTAGTCCGGATGCACGGAACCAGGAAAGGGACGCTTTCATTTCATTCCGATAGTAAATTTCTGGACCAAAAATGCCGGGCGATATAAGAGCTTAGCTCGTCTTAATCCTTCAATCCCGAGATCCTGTTCTTGATTTATATATTTCGTTTGGGGCCAATTGTTCGCGCACACATGCTGGTTGACTGCTGCATTCAATCCAGGTAGATCCGGGTTTGATTTTTCCACATGTATTACCGCGGTTTCGGGATTGAGCAATTCTCCAAGCGTAAATGCCTCCACCTGTGAATTGATGAAGATTGCGCCACCGTTTAGTCCCAGACTCCTGAAATTGAGTAAAGCTTCTTGAACCGCACCGTCTTCGAGCAGCAGATCGGAGTTAGCTCCACACTGTTTCGCTGCACACCATTTTGTTTGAACTTGCATACATGAATTCAGTACAGCGTCATCTATGATTCTATACTCATATGAATACCTTCGCTTGAATTTATTAATGAGATTTCGGTGGCTTCTGTAATTGTTTCCTGCCAGCCTGATCAGATGATCAGTAAAATATACATAATCGTGATTGTCTCTATCCTCGAAAATTGTATATTTCTTAGAGTCGACAAAATTTTCGACAAAAATCTGTTCTGCTCTGCACACTTGTGGGTTTGGGGAAACCGCCGCAACTTCACGGAATAATTTACTCAATGCAATTTCCTTATTCCCTGTACCCACAGACGGTAGTCCGACGTAAATACCTCGTTCATCTTTTATGATAATAAAAAGGAAGTTGTTCCAGACAGACCACATCGGCTCGTACTTGTGTCGCCAAATAAACAAATTCGTAAAAGTAAGCTCTGAAATTCTTGGTGGATCGAGTTGGAAAAAATTTTTTAACTCCCGTTGATGCTCCAAAAACAAAGGTACAAATTCCATTTTTGTCGCCTTTCCCGGAGTCCAAATCCTCTACTTTGGTGACTATTTTGTTAAATCCCAGCTGTATTAATTTGTTGAAGATCATTTAGACCCCACTGAATAATACTCAACTAATTTATCCAAAAATTAATACTGTCTTTGACTTTGGCAATTGCATGACGAACCTGATTGGCCTATCCTGAACGATCCAGCCAATCAGTGGAGTGGATCTGGCTTGGACAGACTATCCGCCTCTTATACGTTGCTATTCAGCTTAATCTTTGCCGAGCCTTCTTCGAATCACCAAGTAAATATGATAATCATGTTCACGGAATTATTTTTCCGAGAAATGAGGAGCTAAACTAATGCTGCCGCTCGTTTTCGTTTCTGCGATTCTCATAGCTTTTGCTCTACATTCACTTTGGGTAGGGGACCTCGCACAGGAGCCAGAATTGTCCAACTCCTTCTTTTGTACCTGCTCGTAATTAATATTGGCATTGGCAGCCTTTTGGCCTGGTTCGGACATACCTTTATGGCCGATGAGATAGCTCGCAAAATCGGATGGCATCCCGGAAGCCCCTTTCAGTTCGAGGTTGCTCTCGCCGACTTGAGCTGGGGAGTTTGCGGTGTGCTTTGTATTTGGTTAAGAGAATGGTTTTGGACGGCAACGGGAATAGGAAGCTCTGTTTTCCTTCTCGGATGCGCTTTCGGTCACATCAGACAAATCATTCAAGAAGGCAACACGGCAATCTACAATGCAGGACCCGTGCTTTGGATTGGCGACTTGGCCGTTCCCATTACCATATTGGTTTTGCTGTTCATGCGTTTCAAACTTGGGGAGAGATAATCCTCATCCCCAATCTTCGCGCATAATGGATTTTTGATCAGGTCAATCATCACTTTATTTCGCCAATTTCGCCGTCTCTTCTTCTCGAAGGATTTTCCGTAGGATTTTTCCGACAGCCGATTTCGGGAGCTCTTTCCGAAATTCCACAATTTTGGGAGACTTATGCGCGGCTAGATTTTGTCGGCAAAAATCAATAATTTCGTCCTCTGTTGCGGTCTCGCCTTCCTTTAACACAACAAAAGCCTTGATAGTTTCACCTCGATATGCATGCGGGATACCGACAGATACTGCTTCTTTAATTTTGGGATGTTGAAAAAGAACCTCGTCGATTTCTCGAGGAAAGACGTTGTACCCACCTGCTATAATCATATCTTTTTTGCGGTCAACAATATAAATGTATCCGTCCTCGTCCTGTGTAGCGATATCACCTGTGTATAGCCAGCCGTCACGGATGTGCTCGGCAGTTTCTTGTGGGTTATTCCAATATCCGTGCATTACCAGAGGTCCCTTGACGATCAATTCACCCGGTTCGCCGGGAGGAACATCCTCAACTCCGTTTACAATCTCCACAAGCCGAATGTCCATATCGGGAAAGGGCACGCCGATGCTTCCGTATTTTTTCCTGCCAAATAGTGGATTGCCAATGCCCAGGCTCGTAGTTTCAGTCATACCCCAGCCTTCCGTATACATGAATCCCAGGTCTCTGATCCGGTCTATTAATTCCGAAGGCATAGGAGCCGCCCCTGAATTCACGAGCCGAATTCGTCTATCCAATTTCAGCTCACTAACTCTGGGGTGATTGACAATGGCATTCAAAAGTGTGGGAACCCCCGGCAGCCAGTATATCTCCTCATGTTGCCCGAGAAGCCCTATGAATTCCTCGATCTCGAAGCGAGGCACAAGAATCAAAGTGGCGCAGTTGATCACCGCCCAATTTAAGCAACAAATCTGACCATAGGAATGAAAGAACGGCATCACTGCGACTACAGTCTGCTGCTCCGGCATCATTCGAAAAGGCGAGATATTACCACCCCACGCTGCTAAAACGAAATTGGCAGCGGAATAATTCGCGTGGGTGAGTACAGCGCCTTTCGGAGTGCCGGTGGTGCCACCGGTAAATATAATTACTGCCGGGTCGTCCGGCTGAATATCCACCCGAGGCAATTTATCACTGGGGCTCTGAGCAATTAATTCTGAAAAATGATGCCATTCCTCTTTCAGTCCCAAATCCTGTCTGGTGCTTTTCGGCGCGGCAGCGACGTAGTCAGTCAGTCTCGTCACCACGACGAAGGAGATGGCAGCTTCCTCCGCGACAAGCTGGACGCCGGGAAGGACCATATCAAAGGTCACCCAAGCTTTTGGCGCGGTCAGCTCAACAATTCGTTTCAGTTCGGGAATAGTATAAAGAGGGTTAACATTAACCACCAGTGCGCCACAGCATAAAGCAGCATAGTAGGCCACCACGTATTGAGGGCAATTCGGAAGATGGATTGCTACCCGATCGCCTTTTTCCACCCCTCGATTTCGCAAGGCATTCGCTAACCTCAATGCGTCAGATCGGATTTCGCGAAAAGTCATTTTGCTCCCATAAAAATCAGTTGCTATCTTATCTGAAGCATTATTTGCTGCGAAATGGAGAAAGTCCTGGATAGTTACTCTCGGATACCGAATAGTAGTAGGCACCCAGGGATCATAATGACAATGCCATGGCCTTGCCTGCATCATGATACCTCCTTTTAAGCGCACTGCTCGCTTTGAGATCACACTGAGGACTAGAGACCTAACTCCTCTGAATTGTCCTGTTGGGTTTATGGTTGTCTTCTATGGATGGATTTGCGGTGTGACAATAATATGTTTGTGATGAATTATGCAAGCATAATGCGATGAAGCGCCAAAGATTCTCGACGATTTTGAATACTGATTCTGTTCCGGATCGTCTAGGTTTCCGATTGACACCTGATGATGCGTGTCGTAGCGTTATACTTAATTAAGAGCCTGAAAATAGGTCAAAAGATCACGTAACAATCAGAGAATGCGCAGGAGATGAACTCTAAGTGGGTGGAACCCTCACAGGATTTGCCAAAACACTACGCAAGAATTCTACTCTTGCCGAAGGTATTCTTTGGCGAAATCTTCGAGCAAAGAGACTCGAAGGAATAAAATTCAGAAGACAACAGCCAATCGAGAACTTTATTGTAGATTTCGTCAGCTTTGAAAAGTGCGTTATAATTGAATTGGATGGCGGTCAGCATGCCCAAGACACGTCGAGAGATATTGAAAGGGATACGGTACTCGAAGCTAAGGGTTTCACCGTCCTGCGGTTTTGGAATAATGAAATCCTTGGGAACTTGCAAGGAGTGTTAGAGGTTATACGGGAAGCCTGCTCGAAATAATGATCACCCTCCCCCTTCCCCCTCCCGTCAAGGGAGGGGGATTTAAAAACCCTCTCCCCTCGCGGGAGAGGGAAGGGAGAGGGGGCTTGTTGAGTGAAACTGCGTTTTGTTTTTGGGTGACTTTAGTCGGCAGGGACCCCATTTTAGTGTGGTTATTCATGACTTCATTCCTTTTCTGGAATCTGAATAGAAAACCGATCCAGACTCTAGTTTCGCGTCTCGCGGGCAGGTATGAAGTTGACGTCATTCTGCTTGCAGAATGTTCCATCACACCCACGGTCCTGCTGAAAGAACTGAACCAAAACGCCACAGCTTCATATCATTATGTTCCGCAACTTGGCTGTACAAAGATTCAGATCTTCACCCGATTCTCCAGACGCTTCATTCGGGCCGTGTACGAAACGGACAGACTGACAGTACGCCACCTGAAGCTCCCAGGTTTAACAGACGTTCTGCTGGCAGTTACCCATTTTATCAGTAAAATGCACTGGTCGGAGCATGATCAAGGTCTCGAATGTGGCCCTTTGGCCGAATCAATTCGCAAAACCGAAACCAAGGTTGGCCACTCGCGAACTATCTTAGTAGGGGATTTCAATATGAACCCCTTTGAGTTCGGTGTTGTCAGTGCTGGAGGGCTTCACGCTGTTATGAGTCGCTGGGACGCCGAGAGAGAGGAGCGAATCGTGCAAAGCAAAAGGTATCCTTTCTTCTACAATCCCATGTGGAGCCTATTGGGGGATGCGTCCATCGGACCACCAGGAACCTATTATTACAATGACTCCGCACATAATGTCTTATTCTGGAACATGTTCGATCAAGTCTTGGTGCGCCCGGCGTTGCTGGATAGATTTCACAACGTCGACTTAGAAGTCCTTACAGGTGACGGAAGCGTGTCTTTCCTGACTCCAAGAGGTCTGCCCGATTCGAACCTGGCCTCTGATCACCTTCCAATACTGTTTAGACTACAACTTTAGTTCCAGGAGGTTTAATCATGGATGACCTGTGGCCCCGTGATTTGGTGGATGACTTTGAGAGAACAAGTACCCCCCTCTCCGTTCTTAAAGAACAAGCTTCTTTTCTTGGACCAAAATTCGGAAATCTAATCGAGGGCAAGGTCGAGCCGGCTAGCTGGACCAATGAGGGCAGGTATCCCTTTCAATACAGCTTCAGCCTATTTGCCCCCACCTTAGAGAATTATACATTCATCATGTTTTATGTCTGTTATGACATTGAACTTTATCCAATACAGATTTTATTGGATGAAGATATTCTTGCAGAGATCGAAATTCAGGAATTCTCCAGAATCTGCGGGAATAGAATGCTCGAGATTGATTCTCAAGATAATTTCCTAAAGGGTCTACGGATGATATTCGGATCCAAGAGGTTAAAGAAATTGATAGGCGCTCTGCTGAGCCAGGTGGGATAGACATCTAATTTTGTGAGATGGCCTAGTGCTGCAGCTGCGAGTGCAAACCTTCCAATGAAAGGGAGTTTTGAGCCAAGAGTATTAGATTTCAAATGAGTAAGTTGCAGCCACTAAAATCAGTGATCATTCATGCACAAGCCAGAGTTGAACAATTTGAGCCAAACTAAGACATGTGTATTTACAGATCTCGGTATGATTGATGTGCCTGCCGCCGAAGGGTTCATGACGCGCGCTGTGGATCTGCGACTGAAAAACGAAATTCCCGACTTGCTTCTCTTTCTTTCACATCCTCCGACGGTAGCGCTGGGCCTAAAAGACAGATGTGTAGAAATGCCGGTTGACCTTTTAGTTTCGCGTGCGCAATTGGATAAAGAAGGCATCCTATTTGCTCGTTCGGTCAGGGGTGGAGGCATAACATATCATTGGCCCGGACAAGTAATTTGCTACCCTGTATTGACTTTGCCGCCCGGGGATCGGGATGTTTCCGCGTACATGTCAAAGCTCGAGGAAATAGGGCTGAAAACCTTCCGGGAATTCGGAATCCGGGCTGAAAGACGGCGCGATACAGCGTCTTACGTCGGATTGTGGATTGGCAACAAAAAAATAATATCCATGGGCGTTCGAATAACTAATTGGATAACGAGCTTCGGATTTGCGCTGAATCTCCAAGGGGATCATTCCCCATCCTTCTATATCAAGCCCTGTGGGATTGATGGTGTGTGCTTTACTACGATGGAAGAGGTCCTGGGCGTAGCACCACCAAGATTCCGGGTAATCGAGTCTTTGAAAAATAATTTTTCCTCGGTTTTCGAATACACTCTGAAGACTATGCCGGCGGGAATGCTTGAGAGCGTTTGCAAGTTAAACCAAAGTACAATTGAAGCATAACCTGATTCAATTGCTGAACTGTAAAATCAATTTCAGGATCTAATCGCAAATAAACTTTAGGACGGGGAAATGGCAGACACCGATCTTTTTCAAATTTTGGATCCGGATGGCCGCATTGTCGATGAGGAATCGGCTAAAAAGATTTCCAAAGAAGACATGCACAAAATGTACAAAGCAATGATCTTCACTCGCCTGTGGAATAGCAAGGCGTTGAGCCTTCAGCGTCAGGGGCGAATGGGGACACTGGCTTCGGTTCGAGGTCAGGAGGCTTCCAATGTGGGCATGGGCTTCGCCCTGGGACCCGACGATTGGTACTGCCCTTCCTTCCGTGAATACGGAGCGATGTTGGTCCGTGGAGCAAAACCCGCGGAACTTTTCCGTTATTGGGGCGGAGACGAGCATGGGGCCAGACTACCCGAGGATTCTCGTATGTTACCGGTGTGCATCACTGTGGGTTCTCATCTATGCCACGCTGTGGGTATTGCCTGGGGTGCAAAGATCAGAGGTGATAAAGTTGCAGTTCTTTCCAGTTCCGGAGACGGGTCCACCTCGCAGGGTGATTTTAGTGAGAGCCTGAATTTTGCCGGGGTATTTAAGCTTCCCGTGGTTTTTGCCATCCAGAACAATCACTGGGCTATATCTGTCCCGGTCCAAAAACAAACAGCAACGCAAACAATTGCTGAAAAGGCTTGTGCTTACGGTATTGTGGGAGCCCGAGTGGACGGCAATGATATTTTCGCGGTTTATACAGCGGTGAAAAAATTGCTTGATCAAGCACGCAAGGATTTTAAACCGGCTCTCGTGGAGCTTGTGACGTACCGCATGGATGATCACACCACTGCGGATGATGCCAGTCGATACCGCACGGAAGAAATGTTGGCCCCGTGGCGAGCAAAGGATCCGATCGATCGAGTTCGCAAATATTTAATCGCTCAACAGAACTGGAGTGAAAAGGACGATGAGGATCTGGTTAATCAATGCACTTCCGAAGTGGAACAAGCAGTAAAGGATTATGAAGGATTTCCTCATCCCGAACCAACGGACATTTTCGACCACGCGTACAAGGAGATGCCTTGGAATCTGAAAGAGGAAAAAGAAGAAATGATTCGACATCTCGGTCAGCTTGAGAGGTGATATATGGCACGGTTATCCATGGTCGAGGCAATTAATCGGACTTTTCACGAACTGATGGAGAAAGACGATAGAATTGTAGTGATGGGGGAAGATGTTGGTGTAGATGGCGGAGTATTCCGGGCCACCGTGGGACTTCTTGAAAAATTCGGAGATACCCGAGTCATCGACACTCCGTTGGCAGAGAGCTGTATAGTTGGAGCGGCAGTAGGAATGGCAATATACGGGATGCGCCCTGTAGCTGAAATCCAATTTGAAGGCTTCATGTTCAAGGCATACGATCACATTTACAATCACGTTTCGCGTATGCGTCATCGTTCCCAGGGTCGATATGGAGTCCCTTTGGTAATTCGCGCGCCTTATGGCGCCGGAGTTCGCGCTCTGGAGCATCATTCCGACGCTCCGGAAGCATTGTTTTGTCACCTCCCAGGACTTAAAGTGGTGATACCTGCCACGCCGCCAGATGCTAAAGGGCTGCTGACCTCATCTATAGAGGACCCGGATCCGGTGATTTTTTTGGAACCAAAGCGGCTCTATCGTCTTTTCAAAGAGGAAGTCCCGGACGGAGAGCACAGGGTGCCACTGGGCAAAGCGCGTATAGCTCGTGAAGGCAATGATATCACTCTCGTGACCTATGGTGGAATGGTCTCGGTTTCCGAAAGGGCTGCGGAACACGTATCCGGAGAAGGGGTTGAGGCTGAAGTAATAGATCTTCGGACCGTTTGGCCTTTCGATATTGATGCAATTGTCAATTCGGTGACCAAAACAGGTCGATTGGTCATTGTTCACGAGGCCCCGCGCTCTTTTGGCGTGGGCGCGGAGATCGCCGCTTTGACGGCTGAACGTTGTTTACTGTCTTTATTGGCCCCCATCAAAAGAGTTACCGGGTACGATGTTATCGCGCCACTTTCGAAGCTTGAGGAATATAATTACCCCGACTCGGAACGGATTGTAAGAGCAATACATGACACAATGCAGTTTCAATAATATTAAGGAGGCTTCTCCGCCATGAAACAAATATTTAAACTCCCCGATGTTGGAGAGGGAATTGCTGAAGCGGAAATAGTGGAATATTTGGTGGAAGTCGGAGAAAAAATTAAAGCCGACCAAATGGTGGTCCGCGTCGAAACGGATAAAGCAGTGGTGGAATTGCCTTCGCCTTTTTCAGGTACAGTCGCGGAAATCCCTCATAAGCCTGGTGACACTGTAAGCGTTGGAGATGCTCTTTTAATCATTGAGACTGAAGAAGTCGCTGCCGCTGAGGAAGAAAAGAAGAAACCAGAGCGGGAAAAGAAACTGCAAGCCGCTCCAGCCCCGGAAAAGAGAAAGCCTGAACCAGCTCATAGGGAGGAGAAACGAGAAGAGCCTTCGCCCCCTGAACCGGGTAAAGAGGCCGAGCCGGGGAAAGTATTGGCGACTCCTCATACCAGAAAGCTCGCTCGTGAACTAAAAGTTGATATCACCACCGTTAAAGGAAGCGGACCACAAGGTCGTATAACTGATGATGATGTACGTCGGGCCGGCGAAGAGGCCGCTCGGCCTAAAGAAGCGCCTGCAGCAGCTCCAGTTAAAGTGCCTTCCACAACCGGATTTGATTTTGAAAAATACGGTCCGACTCGACGAGTGCCTTTAAAGGGCGTGAGAAAACGAGTCGCGGAAGTTATGGCGCGCTCCGCTTTCACTATCCCCCACGTGACTCACTTTGACGAGGCCGATGTCACTAAATTGCTTGAGGTAGCCGAAAAAGAGCGTGCTTTGGCAGAGAGCCGCGGAATTAAGCTGACTATTCTCTCTTTTTTGGCCAAAGCCGCCGCCGCTTCACTCAAAGACTTCCCGGTCTTGAATTCTTCTCTGGATGAGGAAACCGGAGAAATCGTTTACAAGCAATACATTCACATCGGAATCGCCACAGATACTGAAGCAGGGCTTATGGTTCCTGTAATACGTGATGTTGATCGTAAATCAATTCTTCAGATCGCTTCGGAACTTCAGGAATTGGCCAAAAAAGCTCGTGAACGCAGCATCGATTTGGAAGACCTGCGAGGAGGATCCTTTTCGATAACAAACGTGGGCGCTGTAGGAGGAACCGGGGCAACTCCAATCATACAACATCCACAAGCGGCGATTTTGCTTTCCGTTCGAGCTAGGAAGAAGCCTGTCGTTCGTGATGACCAAGTGGTTATACGCACAATAATGCCTCTGGCGCTCTCATTTGATCATCGGATTTTGGACGGGGCGGAAGCAGCTCGTTATATGAATCATTTAATTGATCTTTTGGAAGACCCCATGCGGATGTTGATAGACGTAGCCTGAAGGATGCCTTATCTGCACTGTCTGTTGAAGGAGCAAATCTATGGTTGTTGGTGATTTTGCCCAGGGAACTCAGGTAGCTATAATAGGATCGGGACCTGGTGGTTATGTGGCCGCAATTAGAGCGGCTCAATTAGGACTCGAGGTTACACTTATCGAAAGGGACCTCATTGGTGGTGTTTGTCTAAATTGGGGTTGTATACCTTCTAAAGCGCTGATTCATGTTTCTGACCTGAAGCAACAGATCGAACATGGTGAGGCGGTGGGGCTTATCGCCAACGGAGTTAAAGTGGATCTCGGTAAACTTATGAAGTGGAAGGACGGGGTAGTGGAAAAGCTTCGTAGGGGAGTCGAGTCACTGCTCAAACAGCATAAAGTTCAGGTCGTCGTCGGCACAGCCCGTATGACCGGTGATCGTTCTTTTTCAGTGGAAACTAAGGACGGAGTTCATCGGTTTGAATTCGAGCATTGCATTCTTGCCACCGGTTCATCAGCAGCACAAATCCCGGGTATGCCTAGAGACGGTGAAATCGTGATCGACTCCAACGACGCTGTCACGTTGAAGGAAGTCCCGCACCGTTTGGTGATTATAGGCGCGGGCGCCGTCGGACTGGAACTGGGGATCGTTTACGCAAAACTGGGAACCGAAGTGACTTTGTTGGATGCTAGTGACAAATTATTGCCTATGCTCGATTCTCAAATCCCGCCGGTAATGGAACGATCGATCAAAAGATTAGGTATAAAACTCGAATTAGGAGCAAAGGTCGCGGGATTGAAGCGCAATGGCGCTGAAGCGACTCTCGAATACTCGAAGGCAGATGGAAATAAATCCGTAGTGGCGGATAAGGTGTTGGTGGCGATCGGTCGCCGTCCAAATTCCAATGGTATTGGTCTGGAAAAAGCCGGAGTAAAACTGGACTCGAAAGGTTTTGTCGAAGTTGATGAGTATATGGAAACTTCGGTTCGCGGCATTTTTGCAATAGGGGACCTAATCACCGGTCCAATGTTGGCGCATAAGGCCATGTTCCAGGGCAAAATCGCGGCGGAGGTCATAGCAGGCCAGCCAGCTGCATTTGAAGCGGTTGAAGTTCCAGGGGTCATATTCAGCGACCCTGAAATAGCTACTGTCGGACTTAGTGAGGACGATGCAAAAGCAAAAGGTATCAACGTGAAAATTGGGGTTTTCCCATTCAAAGCATTGGGCCGCGCGGCAACTCTCGGTGAAGCTGGAGAAGGCTTTTCCAAAGTAGTTTCGGATGCGGAATCGGGTATTGTCCTCGGTGTCCATATAGTTGGCCCTCACGCCTCTGATCTCATTTCGGAGGGATGCCTAGCGGTGGCATCAGCTTCCCATATTGATGATTTGACGTTAACCGTGCATCCTCATCCGACATTGCCGGAAAGCATTGAGGAAGCCGCGGAGCAAGTGGAGCAGCGCGCGATACACATATTTAACGTCCCGAAAAGTTCAAGCAGATAAGATCTCGGAGCAAGTGTTACCATTGCGGGTGGGCAAACCCGAACTAAGCAGGTAACCCGTTCCTGAGAATACGTCCTATCTTCACAGCAAGGTTCTATAAATATAATTTGCCGATTTATCTTGACGCGTTTTTTCCAACACCACTAATATCAGTTTTGAAGGGATTTATTCGGTGTGGTTCTCGGAAGGGAGAAATTATAATGAAAGCCTTGTTAGGGTCTGCGTCTATATTAATTTTAGTCATGGTATTCAGTTTTAGCGCACCCGTTTATGCTGGGGCTCTCGAAGAAAATCTTATGGATGCGGTAAGGGCTGGCGATATCGCAAAAGTTGAAGAACTTTTGGCTAAAGGGGCTGATGTTAATGCCAAAGATCCGGATGGATTTACTCCCCTGATGGAGGCCTCTGTTGACGGGAGCATCGAAATGATTAAAATTCTTCTTTCCAAAGGAGCTGATATTAACGCAAAAAATGAGGATGGAGACACAGCGTTGATAGGAGCCTCTTTTGCCGGAAATACCGACTTGGTATCGCTCCTCATTACTAGCGGCGCAGACGTTAATGCTACTAACAAGGACGGGGTTTCTCCGCTTTTTGGAGCAGCATTCGAAGGAAGGCCGGATGTGGTGAAGCTTCTCCTGGAAAAGGGAGCCGACGTTAATGCGAAAGAAAAACGGAACGGCGCCACTCCCTTGATTGTAGCAGCTTTTGAGGGTCACAAGGAAGTAGCTGAAATGCTTATAGCCAAAGGCGCGGACGTGAATGCAAAGGACAACGAAGGTAATACGGCCCTGAGTTTGGCTTCTTCAAGAGGTCACACTTCAGTGGTGGAGCTTCTGAAGAGCCACGGAGCCAAATGAACTCATCCGGAAATCCCAAATTGTGTGAAAGTATCAAGTTTCAGATATCTTTGATATTATAGATGTCCAGCGCTCATGCAACAGCAGCTGGTAACGGTCGGCCAAATCACATTACAACGAAAATCCATTTTTTGCTTTTTGAGGAAAAACCTTTGACGACTGAGACCCGCGTAAGGCTTGGAAGGAAAATCGAAAAACTTAACCATATGCTGTTAACCATCGGCACTCGGGTTGAGGAAAGTCTGCATTTAGCATTAAAAGCACTGGAACGTAAAGATGAAGCTCTTGCAAAGAAAGTCATTGACGGGGATTTGGACATAGATCTTGCAGAAGTAGACCTGGAAGAGGAATGCCTTGAGATTCTGGCCTTACACCAGCCCGTAGCTATAGATTTAAGGCACATAGTGGCAGCTTTAAAAATAAATAAAGATCTTGAACGGGCGGGCGATCTCGCTGTAAACATCGCCCGAACGGCGAAAGCCCTGTCCAATGAGTCGAGACTCCGTGTTCCCAGTGATTATTTTCTTATGGCTCGGAAAACGCAAAGCATGCTTAAACAAAGCCTCGACGCATTTGTGGGCATGTCTCCGGACGAGGCTTACCAAGTATTAACCAAAGATGACGAAGTCGACAAAATGAGGCGATCTCTTCATTCCGATTTTGAAGTAAGACTTCGAGAGGAAATAGAACTAGTGCGGCCTTTGGTCCGTCTATTTTTGGTTTCGCGCCATCTGGAGCGAATAGCTGATTTGGCCACTAATGTAGCGGAAGAAGTCATCTATACGGTAACAGGTGAAATTGTTCGTCACGGCAGAAAGATTGCTCGAGCCAAGGAAATCAGAAATGAGCGGAAAGAGGAACTTAACGCGACTTAGTCTCCACTCGGGTGGGGCATCAGTCAATTAATACCTGATCATCTGCGGAGTCGCATTCGATGTTTCCGCTCATTTTTTTCAGGAAGGATTCGGCTCAGGGTATTTAAATACCCATTTTAGATTTTTATTTCGGATGCATTTACATTAAGGCCTTTCTGAAAGGATTGTAATCCGGATCGAGATTCTTGTTTATTTCGGCTCGCGTTTTTTCCATAAGTTCCGGGACGTCTTTCTCTGTTAGTCCGTCGGTGGCGATGGGATTGCCTATGGTTACAGTTATGTGACCGGGACGGAACCAGATTGTTTTTTTCCGTAATACCTTGAAAGCGCCGTTAGAGGTAACCGGTAATATAGGGATTCCAGTCTGAACTGCCATCATGAAAGCTCCCTTTTTAAACGGGAGCAGATTCCCGTCTGATGTCCGGGTCCCTTCAGGATAAATGAGTACGCTCCAACTCCCCTTGAGTTTGTCCGTAGCATTTTGAAGGCTCTGTATTGCTTGTTTCGGGTCTGATCTATCTATCGCAATCGCGCCGGTCCGGCTCAATGCCCAACCGAATACAGGGATTCTGGTAAGTTCTTTTTTTATGACCCACCTGAAGGGGGTCGGAAGCATTGTGACAAGGGCAAGGATATCTGAGTTGCTTTGATGATTGGGCGTTATTATGTAGGAGGTTCCAGGTACGACCTTGTCGTTCCCGTGCAATGAAAATGAAAGGCCCATAGATTTAGCCACCAGCCAAGCCCACCAGCATTGAAGTCTATAAGGAAGCCCACCGGAACTCACAAGACTTGCCAATATCACCATGGGCCCGATTACCCCGGTGGCAATCGTCAAGCCAACAGCCGCCAATGCTACTCTTGGTAACATTCGAATTCGGTCGTTCAAGGCTACTCCAACATATTGGTCATTTTCTTTTCGAAGGATGTATCAAGACATCGTTTATAACACGGAATTTCTAAATGCACATGCAACAATTCGTATTCTGCCACACCGCTTTAAGTCACTCCACCGAAATGTTATATTTGGACTAAATTGGAGCCACAAAAAAATTGCACCGATATGCAGAATAAAGACCTTTTCAGACTCAAAATTGAAGCCGAGC
>JBKQRG010000124.1:0-12745 GCA_052144015.1 Desulfomonilaceae bacterium | reverse complement strand
AAGAAAGTGGAAAAGGTCATTCGGTGCATTCTTTGCGCCTGTTGTTCCGCTGCCTGCCCCGTTTGCAATGAGAATGCGGACTATATAGGCCCTGCGCCTCTTGTGCAGGCATTCAGGCGTGTCTTCGATTCACGTGACGAAAAGAAAGAGGACAGGTTAAAGCAATTGGATTACCCCAACGGGGTCTGGGGCTGCGTAAACTATTTTGAATGTACCCGAGTCTGCCCTAAGGAAATACCGGTCACCAAATCGATCAACCTGATGAAGAGGGAAATCGAAAAGAGCTGATGATTTAGATACCCGGTTTATGGTTGCTCGGTCAAATCCGGTACGCCTCAATGAGCTTTTTCAAGTTCGATCCAAGTTCTTCCAGCCGATGAGTCGCCGCCTCAAGTTGTCTCGTGCCTTCTAGATTTTGCCTCATGGACTCGTCAATATTGGCCATAGCCTGCGAAACCTGGAGCACTCCTACAACTTGCTGCTCACTCGACGCGGTGATGATGGAAGCGGCCTGTGATGAGGACGTCACACTGCGCGTCAGCGTCATTATAGCCTCTCCCGCGACCTGCGACTGCTGAACCCCCGCCGCCACGGCTTTACCTCCTTGCTCCGTGGCCATGACAACGGCGCTCACCCATTTACGCGTTTCCTCCAGAATGCTTCGCACCTGATCCGTCGCTGCGCGTGATTGATCAGCCAGAGACTTGATCTCCTGAGCAACTACCGCAAAACCTTTGCCCTGATCGCCGGCGCGAGCAGCCTCTATTGACGCGTTCACCGCAAGGATATTCGATTGCTCGGCAAGATCCTGAACCGCCGATATAATGTCTTCGATGGCCCGGCTTTGCTCACTCAGTCTTACCACCGTCTCGCCAATTGATTCCATCTGCGCTTTAATCATTTGCATCCGCTCAATGGTCCCCTCAGTGGCTTTCTTTCCTAATTCCGATGTCTGTACCGCTTCCTGCGAAGAGGTTTCCACCTGTTTGGCTTTGTCGCTGGACATTTTGGCTGCCTGTCGGACCTGTTCGACCGTGGCGGTTGTTTCGGTAACAGCGGAAGATGTCCTGGAGGTGCTCTCAGCGACCTCCGTCACAGTTGTGGAAATTTGCGCCGTGGAGGCCATCAGGACGTGCGCCGCTTCCAAAATGTGCGCTATCTGCCCTCTGACATTGGCCACCATGATTCGAAATGCTTCGGAAAGATTCCCCAGCTCGTCGGATCTCTTGATGTGCGGCAGCTCGACCGTGAGGTCTCCTGAGCTGATCCGAGATGCGCTATCGGCCATGAGTCGCACCGGCCGTGACACAGTTCGGGCAATAACGAATGCCACCATGGCAGCCGAGATTCCGATGAACACCCATATTACCAAGAGCTTCATCCCTAGGTCGGCCACCTGTCGGAATGCCTTCGAAGACTCCACTCCCGTGATGATGCTCCAATCAAAGTCCGAGTTAAGACCTGCCACAGACGCTAATCCAACGGGCGCCCATGAATGGAGTCGGCGAATTCCGGTTTTCTCTGTGAATTCTCCAACTCCGGATTTCCCCTGTATGGCCTCGACAGCCGGCCCACTCTCAATCTTTGTTTTCAGAACTTGCCCTCCAATCTTTGACGAGGCGGCCCGCAGCGTCTCGTCCTGCCCCAGCAGCAAGGCGTCATCCGCTGTTTCATTCTGTCCCGAGGTTGACGCGAAGTTGTCGATAGTCATTGGCGCCAGACGCAAAACCAATATGCCGGGCGCCTGGCCTTGTTCGCGGAACATCACCGGAACGCCTATAAACCAACTGGCAGTCCCGGAGGGTGGATAGAAAGCTACATCCACCGTGAACGGTTTCCTGGTCTCCTTGATCTTCTTCCACAGGCGAGCCAGACTTGAATTCGCCAACTTCCCGGAACTCAAACTCTCGCCCATATCCGATAGTCCCCTTGCAGTGTACATGATGAGGCCTTTGTCGTCGGGGGAAATCAGTAAGACGTCGTCATAGGACCGCTCTTTGTGAAACCTGTCAAGGAATCGAGAGAAGGTTGGACCGATATTGGCTTTGGCTTGATCGAGTTGCACGCCGAACTCCACGGACTCTAGGTACCGGAAGGCCGTATCGACCGCGGGAGTTGATCCGAGGTACTCAATGTCTCCGAATGACTGCCGCACAGCTGCAATTATTTTCTCACGCGTTTGGTCTCTCGATGTGGATAGCTTTCCAAGGCTGGCTTCCTGCAAGGCCGATTTGGCGGTTCGATACGACAGGTAGCCTACTATGGCAACGGGGATCAGAGCAATCAAAAGAAAAAGGAGTACAAGCTTCCCCATCAGACTCTTTGCCAGAAACCGCATTGTGGCGCCTCCTATTAACTGGTTGTCTCAAATATCAACCCCCCTCAGCTTATCTGTCGCTAGATTTTCGGCAGGAGGAATGGAGTCCTCGCCTTATATTCTTCGTATTCAGGGCCGAACCGCAGCATCAGTTCTTTTTCCTCCACAAGTTTGTGATAGGAGGTTCCCAGTATAAAACTTAGAAGCAGCATCACCATTCCGATTTTGAAGGAGCCGAAAAACATGCCGATTCCCAGATAATAAAGCATTGCCCCTAGCTGGATTGGATTTCTGCACAGCTTGTATGGACCTGATACGATCAGCTTTTGAGTCGGAACAACCGGAACCGGTGTTCCTCCTCCAATTCTCGCCTGAGTTAATGTTGACCACGCCAGGATCAGCAGCCCTACACAGATCGCCGCAAGCGAAAAAATGATTTCCAATGTTCTCCATACATTTGCCGGCACAAGCGTCTCTACCGTGTTGGCGGCGAAGAACAGAACAAATGGGATGATAATGAAAAATGTTGAAAAGCCCAGAATAACGGCAACTATTTTCACACGTGCAGATCTATGCTTGACAGATGCTCGGGTAAGCATGTCCAAGTACTTCTGCAATATGCTCATCTGCTCACGCTCCTGGCGAGCTGAGGGACTTTAAGCGATACCGTGGAGCAGGGCCGCCTTGGCGTTTAAATGGATTGAATCTGAGAAAATCCCGAGAGATTCAGCCATTTACCTCTGGTTATGGTAAAGGGATTAGCAACATCCGCAATCCGAAGCGGCTCCGGATTTTGACGTCATAGACTCATCCGGTTCAACCACACAACAGCAAGACGAGCTGTTGCGGCCGAGAGCCGAATTGATCACAGCCGCGGCGCAACCCACACCGGTACGCACTTTCAGAGCCTGAGTCAGACAGTTCTTTGCACAAGCGCCGCACTCCATACATGCATCACGTTCGACTATACTGATCTTGCCATTGCTCCGAGCCAGCACCGCGTGCGGACAAACCTCAAGACAAGTCCCACAACCGGAGCATTTCCCCGCGTCGAATTCCAAGGTCACCACGTTTTTCAAGTAAATCAATCGAGCCATTTTTCATATCCTTGCTCAAACGATCCAGCTAGATCCGAACCACAGAATCAACCCAATACAAACCGATGCTATTTGTAGGGGAACAGCCCAGCGCATTTCCTTTTTTACCCCTGAAAGCGAGGTATAAGTTGATGCACCGGTAAAATTCATCCCGAGAAAAGCGGCTAACGCAATTATGATAAAGATCCAAGCAATGAAATCCAGCCCAGCAGGCCACTGGCCGAAGAATGCACGTGTAAGGGCCGGCGGAATCACGGATACCAATAGACCCGCAACAGCGCCTTTAATGGAGAATGCTCTGCCGGGAAGCCATGGCAAGAGCACCGGTGTCAAAACCGCTCCGCCGAAAATGGCGGCCATCAAGGCAAATACTGCAAAAGTGCCATGATCTACGGCGTTGGTCCAATAACCGGCGGACCCTATCAACCCACCAAGAAGGAAGAACAATGGGATCAGAATCACGGCCCCTTTCAAGGCTTCGACCAATTCCACCGGGATCAGAACAATCCTCTCGATAGCCGGGAAAGTTTTGAGACGCATATCGGGAGTGGCCTTAAAACCTTGATCAATAAACGCTGGCAAGTCCTTCGAACGGATTGGTCCATATTTTATTTTGAATCCCGAAAGCTCATGTAACCGATGAGCGGCCACTCCGGGGGCGCCAAGCTGAGGAACTATCAATCGGCGATGCGACACGATTCGTGCCAAGCCGCTGGATTCAATGCGATCCGCAAGCTCTTCCGTGGAGAACGTCCCTTTCCCTGCTGCGCACCAGACATTTATACCGTCGGTATCGAGCACTAGAATCCATAAGTTCCGGCCGGGTAGGGCGGATCTGAGCGTATCGAAGCTTAATTTGTAATTGGCTGTAATTAAAACCGGAGAATCGGGGCTTGGTTCTCCAAGCGCATAAAGGCCGGGGTGCACCTTGTGATTCATACGACCGATTCCCCAGCGAACCCTGAAAGTTCCCCAGCGATCTTGCATGGTCAACTCACTGGAAACACGAGGAATACTTCCCAAGATCGTCATAATTGAGCCAAATACAAAAGATTGCTCCAGACTCGGCAGGCTCGCCTGAGCCTCGTTTCTGGTTGTTCAGCATGTGCCCGGCTTGACTGGACCGGGCAGCTGGGTTGGTTCATATCTGTTTCTAGAATTGACCATCGCATCACATCCCAAGTCTTTATCATTCATCTAAGTACCGCCCGTTTTTCTCATCTTGGATTCTTCCATCAGACACCACGCTGCATCCAATAGGCTAACCACACAAGAATCCAGAATGCGATAGAAAATATTATTCCCATTGCGACGATGCCCGAGCATGCCTCGGTCCACCAAACGCTGTAATTGGTTTGATATTGCCTGTGGCTTCATGTTCAGCTTTTCAGCCAGATCGGTAACGCAGATTTCACCGGCAGCGCAGACTGTTTGAAGCATTCTAAGTCGCGTCATGTTTCCGAGGACTTTGAAAAGCGCCTCTAATTCGCCTGCTTGCTCAACCGAAAGCATTGGCCTGTCCTCTAATTGCGGCTTTTTGGAGCAGCAGCTCATCAAGAATTCACAAGTCATATTCCCACCCGCTAGGGCTGTTACTACACAATTACATTGTATAGTGGAATTATATCATGTCAACAAATTTAGCTGAGCAAGAAAACCATAAGAGAAAAGCACACGGAGTAACCATCAGTTACAGGCGGCCAAAGAATGTCATTGCGAGCGGAGCGAAGCAATCTCGCTTTGGGAGTTGCTTTCCCGCAGAACGCGGGACAATGACAAATCCACGCCCCTCATGACTCAGGGGTGACCGCACAGAGGTAGCAATAATCAGATTCGTGACATAGGAACTTGTCCTTCAAAAAGGGTGACGATACCACCAGTCATATGTCTGTACGCGCACTCTATAAAGCCTGCTTCTTTCATCAGGGCAAGAATTAATTCCGGTCTTGGAAAATCGGCCATTGAATCAGTGAGATAACGATACGCGGAAACGGATGACATAATCTTAGTCAGTATGGGCATTGCCACTCTCGAATATATTTTGAACAAAGGCCCCATAGTTCTTCCGGTGGGCTGAGTCAGTTCCAAAACGACTATTCGCCCTCCGAGGCGGATCACCCTAAATATTTCACGGAGCGCCAACCTTCTATTCGTCACGTTTCTTATGCAGAATGATGTAATAGCGCCATCAAACGATCTATCTTCAAATTTTAGATCCAGCACATCGCCGGTGATCAAAGATATTGAATCAGCCAGGCCGGCTGAGCTGACCTTTTTCTGTCCTTGAATAAGCATTCCTTGCGACGGATCTATACCAATAACCTTGCTTCCCGGCGCTCGTCTAACAATTTGCAAAGCGACATCACCGGTTCCACAGCCGACATCCAAATACTTGCCCCCGGGAACCGGTTGAAGTCGAGTCACAGCACGACTGCGCCAGAATCCATCCAAACCAAATGAAAGAATCTTGTTCGTCCCGTCATAATAACCGGCAATGGCATCGAACATCGAGCGATTCTCTTCAGCACTAGTCAGCGAGTCTTGCTGTTTTACATCTTTTATTTCATCAGACATGAGGTTTCTTAACCCTAAAATTCTGCCATTAGTAATGCCGTTTCGATTCTCAGCAAAGCGGAATTCCCATTCGGTTTGCCATTATAAAAGATCAACTGGTTGAATGATACAGTAGCCTTTCCCGGATTAGTTCATCAGCAATGAAGATCGGCTAATGCTTCCCTTCGAGATGCACAACTGTAACCATACAGTTACAGGCGGCCAAAGAATGTCATTGCGACCTCGTTGGAAAACGGGGGAAACAATCTCTATTCCCATGCGTGGCAGGAACCAATCCGGGATTGCTTTCCCGCGAAACGCGGGATTTCACGCCTCGCAATGACAAATCCACGCCCCTCCCAGCTGAGGGGTTAGGCTCAACTGCAAAACGTGCTTGACAAATTGAATAAAAATACCCTTTTTGTACTTAGTTAGTTTGTTTGTTGGTCTTATGAAGCTATATTTATGTATTCTGCTTCGCTCAGGTGAGCGCAGCCATCAAGGGGGTAGTTATGAAATATCTGCTTAATCCGCCCAAACTGGTCACGTGGTGGGTATGCCTCGCGCTTCTGGTAGTGGGGATCTTGATGTACGTTCGTGTCCTGGCAATACCAGCGCTCAATCCCTACACATTCTGGATTGTGGTAGTAGGATTAATAATAATGTTGCTTGCCACCAGATTACGGGGGCTGTAGGAAGTTTCAAGACGCAGCGAAAAAGCTCATTTCGGAGCATTGCTGAGCGTCTTTTACGTGAAGCAACTCCTGTTGAGCAGAGATGCAACCCAGCGGATACCTTTCTGAAGGCCTAGCGTCGCGAAATTAAAAGCCCTACAATTGGAATCAGGCCGAATCGCGTTCACAGGCCTCAGTAGCAGGTGAGTTTCCAGCCCAAACGGAGTCATCTGTATCGGGGATTTGGGTCAATACCGCCAACGGCACAGCGGTTACTTTCCGATAGACTCCTTCCGGCACGTGTTGTACTCCGTCGACGGTAAGAAGATCATCCACTTTAATTCCGAAGTGCTTCTCATTCTGTACCAGGTAAGGATAAATCAGGTTCCAATCCTCATCCGTTATCCCGCTCAGTGTCCCGCCATTAAGTTGCTCGTCTACGATGGATCCTTTGGGATCCCGTATATATATCGCTCCGCCTGAAGCCAATGAAAAGAGGTTGGAACCCGGATAAGGACGATCGAGAAAAACCACATTTCCATCCTCGTCCATACTTAATCCGTTCACTATAACAAAGCCTCCGCCGTTCAGTGGGTCGCCTGCCATGAAACTTTCGGCAAGGAAATCCAACGCAGTGCCGTTTATGACCACTCGAGGATTGCCCGCGGCATTTATCAAAGGGCGACCGGCCGCATTTCCCAGTACGAAGACTGCGCCGCCCTTCGCGCCGTACATGAAACATTGTCCCACATCACCATGTACGACGAGAGTTCCTCTCTTCAGAATTTGAGCGATCTGGTCTTGCGCGTTCCCATGGATGTACACTTCCATTCCATCTATACCGCTGGCTGCGTAGTCTCCTGACGAGCCGTACAGGTCCATTCTCACGCCTTCTGTTCTAGAGCCGAAGCCGCAAGCATCAAATCTTTGTCCACGAACGTCAAAAACAATAAACCGCCTCCAACCTAACCTATATGCTTCAACCATGAGGAGCGCTTCACAATCATCCCCTTCCGCAGAAAAATCCTTCGCATCAATGACAATCGTGGTTTCGACTGCGATGGGTGGACGTAAATGTCCTCTGGACTGGTAATCAATAAAGCTTAAATATCCGACTTTTTTTGAATCCGTCATTTTGGGCAAAGACCTGAAAATGCCGTACAATTCCTCTGTAACAAGCCTTACTACCGCCGAACGTTTCTTATCCCCAAGAGGGAAACGCCTGTCGAGAGCCTGAGTCAACGCGTCCATGACCACATTCAGCAGCTGGTGATTTCTTCGAGCTATCGCTCCAAGTCTCCGAATTACCCATTGCAAGGTGTTATAGTCCCAGGATGCAGCATTATGCGCAAACACGTTCCACAGATTGTGGGAGTCTCCAGTCTTTAATGCTTCGTCCAAAATAGGCGCTATTTCGGACCTATAATTACTCGGCTCGACAACGGGTTGGCGTACATCAAGTGGTTTGCGCCGTTCGGCGTTAATCTCACAACCAAACTTGTCCAAACAGGTGAGTTTACGAGATCCATTTCCGTCAGGATCAACATTGAACAGGAAGGCTCCTCCATCCGAACTGGAGCCTCCACGCGCGTTCCAATATTTATCCGCCACTGGGCTGAATCGGGGGTCTTCCGAAGCCAGCGACCGAAGCGTTGCGTCAATGGCTTGTTTTTCCGAACAAATTAGCCCTATCTGGACTTCACCATTGTAAAGAGAAAAAACTTGAGGACGAAGCATCCCTGTATCGGTGATCCCGATTAACTGATAAGTGTCAGTCTTCGGAATATTCCTGGCAATAATAAAAAACCACGGCCCATCGGGACTAGCATGGATATGAGCCATTTGGACTTTTTCATACAGTGCTTGTTTTTCGAGTGGAAGTAGATCGAAATCCAGCTCACTTGTAGGCGCCAGAGCCTCAATAATAACTTCGAGAGGATAGCTATATACTCTATTCCACAAATCGAACAGCATGACACTCACTTCCGTGTCCGTCATGAACAGAGGCTCCATGCCTCGCTGTTTCAAATAGTCGCAGGTGGCGTAATAATTAGCAAAATCACCATTATGGACAAGGGCTTCGTTCAGTCCGGAAAACGGATGCGCTCCGCCGGGGTGCCACACGCGACCTCGGGTGGGGTATCGTTGATGAGCCATCCACACGTGGGCTTGGAAATCTTCCATTTTGTAATATCGGACCACGTTTTCCGCATACCCGACGATCTTCAGAATCATCACATTCCGGCCATGAGACAGGACAAACGCCTGTTTTTCGCCAAGAGAACTGTAAAAATCCCTATTAATCTTGAAGGAATTGCGGCTTACAAATTCATCTTCGGCGGCTCTGGCGGTTATTCCTTGTAGACCGTTCTCAGCAATAAAATGGTCCAGCACATCGGGTTTAACTCGAACAAAGGCCCTCCAGACATCGGGGGGCTGAACTTCCAGCTCTTCGAGTTCTCTATAATCCGGCAAATGATCTACGTTTTCTTCTTTTGCAATATCAAAAAAAGGGGTTACATACGTTTCTTTTAAAGTCTTGAGGCATGACGATTCCAAAAGCGCCACGTTGAGCAAGTAATGCGAATCGAGCACTTCCCGGCTGACTCCCAGCATATCAGGATTCAATCCCACTGCCGCAACGCCGCCGCCTTTTCCATTGCCTCTATTGTGCATGCATGCAGAGGGTTCAAAAATGAATCGACCGGCAATCGGCACATTGCATGCGAAACCGGTAACTCCGCATCCACCCTCGTCTTCTCTCTTGAAATTCCGTGATTCGGTCAGTTGGTCCAACTCTCTGATTCGGGACGCCATTATCTTTTCGGCAAAGGATCGCCTCTGTTTCATCTTCAACCTCACTCAGCCGATACGTATGTCATCGTCCGGCTGCTCAGAGCTATAATCCAAGTGGCAAAGCACGTCAGTTCTGCCTATCAATTCTCTGATACTGGTCATCCCCAGGCGATAAAGTATTTCTTGGAGTTGTTCTCGCCAACAATGGAGCATATTAATTACACGCTGCGTTCCCCAGGCCAAATCCATCAACCCGACCAGTTCAAGATCTGTTGTAGCAATACCCCGAGCGCATCCACGGCCGCTTTCACAAGTGTGGCATCTCACACATTCCAGGGCCACAAGTTCTGAAGTTCCTGTGACAACGCCATCGGCACCCAGAGCAATGGCCTTGGCTATATCAAATGCTGTACGAATACCGCCGGAAACGATAAGTGTAATTCCATCTCTTATCCCTTCTTCCGACAGAAAATTGTGGACCTTTGGAATCGCATACTCGATCGGCATAGCAATATTTTTCTTAGCAACATCAGGCGCAGCACCGGTGCCGCCATATGAACCATCTAAATGAATTATGTGAGCCCCGGCAAAATAGGAGCCCACTGCGACCATGTCTACATCGGTCGGGGTTGAAACCTTTACTGCAACCAAAGCCCTTGTATTCACAGCCTTAATCCAGTCAATATGTTTCTTGTGGTCCTCCACCGAATAGACCGAATGAAACGGAAATGGACTGAAAAGCGATGAACCTGGAACGGTTTCACGGATCCGTGCAACGGCTTCAGTTACTTTTGATCCCAGTAGATGCCCGCCCAGCCCTGGTTTTGCCCCCTGAGCATACTTGAATTCGACAATTTTGACCCGCTGTATGGTTTCTTCTCTTACTCCGAACAGACCTGTGGCCACCTGGGTAATGATATTGTCATCAAAGGGATATAAGGCCTCCGGGTACCCTCCTTCGCCGGTGCATGTAAAGGACCCCCAGGCTCCAAAGGCTCTGATCCTACTGAGCATTGTGATCTGGCTGATCGACCCGAAAGACATCCCACCGCCATAAATAGGTATTGGAATTTCTATCGGCCATCGACCGTCGTTCTTCTTGTTGAGTCGAATTGATGTATCAATCTTGTCTTTGGCCAGATCCGGCCGGGGCGGCTTTTTGGGAAAGACAAAACGCAATTTGTCAAAACCGCCTTCAGAAGCGCCAACCCGATATTCCAAATCATTCCGGGGCAACCTGCCGGTTTCAGCCATATACCATGTGCTCATCAGTAAATCCGGCGTCCACCTTTTGTCACCCAATGCTTTTGCGCTCGGGTTAAATCCTACACGAATAGCATTGACCGGACAATTGCGCACACAGCGATCTGCTCTCCTGGAGCAATCTATCCCCAGACAGAGATGATCCTGAGGTGGCGCAAGTTTCACGCCTTGAGGCACGAAAACTTTTTCCGGACAGACTGCCACGCACTTGAGGCAATCGTTGCATTTTTCGGACACTATAATCATGTATTTGCCAATGGAGTGTCCAAATCTTGAGGGGGTATTTATTATCTCCCGGCTTGGAAGTTCACTCCACACATTACGTACATGCATCGTAAAACCAATCCTTATAAGGAATTGTGACGAGCTAGGATCTCGGCGAATGAATCTCTTTCAAGATCTTCCTTGAACATGACTCTGCCTTGCTCACCCCTGAGCCTTCTCGCTTCTCGAATGCCCATTGCGCCCATCATTTCGAGAAATTGATTGTGCCATGCGCCCATGAGATTGATGATCCTTCGCGCGACCCATAACGGATCACTCTGATCCAACCGCACAGGGCATTCTCCTCCATCGCGACAATTGCGGCATACTCGACATTCCAGCGCTATCAAAAGCGGCACGTCCACGGAGACCAGATTAGCGCCGCAAAGCATAGCCTTAATGACATGCTCCGCCATGCCTATTCCACCCGTTACCATAACGCCGATTTCATCTCTAATACGAGCTTGAACCAGAGCGGAATGTGCTTTTCTAATCACGTCTTTGATATGGAGGCCTTGATTGCCTTCAGGCTCATAACCTCTTTCGTCCGCGACACAGTGAATAAGATCGAATCCCGTTCTGGTCAGATCCACTATACGCTGCAGACGGTCGTTCGAGGCTAGGGCGGGCATGCGCACCGAAACTAATAAATCAGGCTTTAATCCCTTTAAAAATCGCATTCTGTCGATGGCATTATCGCTATCGCAAATCTCGACCATTCTGTAACGTCCAATCCATTCTTCATCCGGATCGTGACTTTCTAATAGCGGGACAAGAACAGATGCGAATTCCGACAATTCTTCGGTTTGAGAGAGCGGCGCAATCAAAACGGTATCGAGCCTTGAAGCCGCCAGAGCAATACCTTTCCAAACGGCTGAAGAAAGACTGCCGAAGGGAGGGATGTCAAGAATTACGGGAAGGGAAATCCTGAGATAAGGCCAGGGTTCTGTTACCAATTCACCGTCATCATTGAAGTTCAACACAGAAGGTTTGTGGCCTATGTCGATCACAGTCGAGATGTATTCGCGACCATGTATACCATCCCGAGTTGGTCTTACGATTTCACTCATATCTGTCCACATAGAGTCAAAACCCGGTCCGGAAAAGGAGCCCCCGTAACCTGCTCCTGAAACCGGAATGCGGCCCGATTCCGCCTGAGCCCAAGTAGCCGATATTATCTCCGGATTGTACACGTCGTCTCCCAAGGCTTCCCATTCCGGATTTGTGGTCTTGTGGATCAATCGTTTCGGGCACCCTTGAACGCATCGAAAACAGCTTTTGCACAATTCATCAATGGTATCAGCCAGGATCTCAGAGGAAAAAGATCGTGTACGATAGGCATCGTACACGCACTGATTTTTTACGCATTGAGCGCACTTGAGGCACCCCTCACCCCAATCAACAATGCCGGATCTCCCTATAGTCGGATACCGATTTGGAGTGTGCTGAACATCTATGTGGTATTTTCTCGGCATTTCATCTTTCTCGGCATTCTAGGCCTGAAATGCGCTTTTTAAAGCGGTTTAGATTTCCGGCCTTTTGGCAATTCCTGCTGCATTAAGAATTTCAGGAACTTTTTCTTCCCATTCTATAGCCATTAGATGTACGCCCGCGACACCTTCCATTTCCCTTATTCGTTCAATCGTTTCCACCGCGATCTTGATACCTTCTTGGGGTTGATCTTCTTTGGAAAGAGCCGATATGCGCTTAATGATCTCCTCCGGAATGTCCATACCGGCAACTTTGGTAGACATGTACCTGGCCATTCCTGCGTTCTTCAG
>JBKQRG010000123.1:0-5805 GCA_052144015.1 Desulfomonilaceae bacterium | reverse complement strand
GCTGGTTCAAATCCAGTCGTCCCGACCAGCAAAATCATTGAATATCAGGGTGTTGTCGTGGAACACTGCACCTTGATTTTTCTTTGCATCCCCTTCGAAAATTTCCGGGTCCCCGAAGTCAAATTCCATTTTCCCTGACAATGAACAGTGAAAAGGTATATCATGGAGCCGGTCGATGTCCGGTTTTCTAGTTTGGGAGAATCCTATCTAAAAGGTTGCCTTGGGGCCAATGCTACGAAAAGCCAATCAAAAAGGCTCAGCTAGGAGCGACGTCTCACCCCCGAACAATTCTGGAGAATTCCTTCTCTCAGCTCAGAAAACAGTAACATGGTGCTTCAGCATCCTCGATTCCATTTATGACGGGATCCTTGTGGCGGATGAATCGGCCGTAGTGCGGTACGTGAATCCGGAATACACGCGGATTACGGGGGTAGACCGTGATGAAATCGTCGGGCGGCCTCTCCTGGATGTGAGGCCTGGGGCCATACTCCCACAGGTTATTCAGACGGGCAGACCCAGGGAAGGAGTCTTCCGGCAAGAGGGCAATATCGAGTATGTGGTCGATATGGCACCAATCATAATTGAAGGCAGAATCGTTGGGGGCGTTTCTGTTCTCAAGGACATCACGGAGGTTCAGAGCCTCTCATCGGAACTCAAGAAATTCAAAAACAGGGCGGATCGTCTCAAATCGGCTGTCCACTTGGCCTATGGTGCAAAGTATACATTTAACGATATCCTCGGAGTAAGCGATTCCATGCGGCAGACTGTAAGCCTCGCAAAGAGACTATCCACTACCGAAAACCATCTGCTGATTACCGGAGAGAGCGGCACGGGCAAGGAGGTATTCGCCCATGCCATTCACAATGCAGGCAGAAGACGCAGGGGACCTTTCGTCCCAGTCAGTTGTGCTGCGTTGCCCTCAATGCTGATTGAGAGCGAGCTTTTCGGCTACGGAGACGGTGCTTTCACAGGTGCAAGGAAAGGTGGGAAAGTCGGCCTGTTCGAAGTCGCTGACGGAGGGACAATATTCCTTGATGAGATAGCCGAGCTCCCCGTGGACATGCAGTCTAAGCTCCTGAGATCACTCCAGGAGAGGACGATTCGGCGAATCGGAGAGACCGTAGAATACCGCATAGACATCAGGGTAATTGCTGCAACCAACCGGGACCTGCCTGCGATGGTCGCGGAAAGGCGGTTCAGGGAGGACTTGTTTTACCGCCTGAACGCCATGACCATCCATCTTCCACCCTTACGGGAGCGTGGTGAGGACATACGGATTATTGCAGACAGTTCTCTGGAGCAGTTGCGCAATAGGACAAAAAAGGATCTCGTTTTTTCGCCTAAGGTTTACGGCAGGCTCTCGAATTACGCATGGCCTAGAAATGTGCGGGAACTGATCCATGCGGTGGAATTCGCGGCAAATATGTCCGAAGGCCAGATCATTCGTGCGCATGGCCTTCCCGAGGCGCTGCAGGCGGAATCGGCATCTCAGGACGAGCCAGCGGGAAAGCTGGGCGATATACTCAGAGATGTCGCGCGAAGAGTTATCGAAAGCAGGCTGAGGCTGTGCGGATCCGATCTCTCGTCGAAAAAAAAGGTTGCCAGCGCCCTCGGAGTGTCCCTCGCCACTCTGTACAACAAAATGAAGAGCTTGGGGATCAAAACGAGATGAAGAAGAATTCCAGGACCTCAGGAATTAACTGCAACAGCGCTTGCCGTGCCTTGTATAGCGGGCTGCTATCTGAATTTCTATCGAACGGCAAGCTATTCTAGAATGTTAGAAATCAGCTGCAATATTTCCAATCTTTTAGAATAGTGGCTAACAGCCAATGTGAGAAGCGGAGCTTCCTCTTAGAACACGGACTTATTCAAAAATCTTGGAATTTGCACATCACAGAGGGCGGGTTCCATTCATTAAAATCGTCCAGGAATTTCTGCTCACCATAAATCGCACGGGAAGGGGCAGGCTGGAGTTTTAAATCGTAAGTTCATGTTATCAAATAACATGTCCCAAAGATTCCGCCTTCGTTTCACGGGGCACATCCGCCTCAAAACCTAATATGCTCTTCGAATTTCCCACCAGCGGTCAAAAAGGCATGTCAATTGCTCAGAGGAGAGGAGGTGACAAGCAACTGTTGCGATAGTGGTATTCCAGGCTGTGTCAAATGCCGCATTGGAGGAGGCTGCCTGCCATGATTGCCTTGATTGGACTACTAACTATTTTGGTTTTATTGGCGGTTATTATCACGAAAAAGTTGTCGCCGCTGACGGCCCTCATTGCGGTTCCCATCATCGGTGCCATTTGTGCCGGATTCCAGCTTGAGATCGGAAAATTCATCATAGATGGGATCAAGAACATAGCGCCAGTCGTGGCCATGTTCGTTTTTGCGATTATTTTTTTCGGGGTTTTGAGCGATGCCGGTGTGTTTGACCCGATTATCAATGGAATTCTTAAGACTGTCGGCGCAAAACCGCCCCGGATACTCATGGGTACGGCGCTATTAGCCTTGCTTATTCATCTTGATGGCTCCGGAGCCGTATGCTTTTTGATCACCATCCCAGCGATGCTGCCCATTTATGAACGCTTACAGATGGACAAGAGGCTCCTTTGCCTTATGGTAGCCATGGCCTCCGGCATCAACTATTTGCCCTGGACCGGGCCGACTTTGCGATCATCTGCGGTGCTGCACGTTTCGGCCACTGAGATTTTCACTCCTATCATAATCCCGCAACTCGTAGGTATTGCATTCATGTTCATAGTGGCTTTCTTACTCGGCAATAGAGAGGCTAGACGCCTGGGTCTGGTGAATAGCACATCCGTTGACATTGTTCTAAAGCGCGAGCTGAGTGAAGAGGAGAAGGCTTTAAGACGTCCCAGGATGTTCTGGTTCAATGTGGTGTTAGCCGTGGTCGTAATGTGGGCAATGATTAGCGGGAGAGTCGATCCGGCCCCCATGTTCATGGTGGGCGTGATTCTCGCTATGGTGTTTAATTATCCTAATGTCGATCAGCAGAAAACGAGGGTTGATGCCCATGCCAAGGCTGCCCTCATGATGGCCAGCATCCTACTGGCTGCAGGTGCGTTTGTGGGCATCATGAAGGGGACCGGCATGATCACATCCATGGCAAAGGCAGGCGTCTCCTATGTTCCCGAGGCCTTGGCACATCACATTCCGTTCGTTTTGGGCCTTATATCGATGCCGCTGAGTTTGCTGTTGGACCCTGATTCTTACTATCTCGGTGTTATGCCTGTAATTGCTGAAATGGGCAAAATACTGGGGATTGCACCCATTGCCGTTGCTCAGGCGTCGCTTATGGGGCAGATGACAGTTGGATTCCCCGTCAGCCCGTTAACTCCGGCTACCTTCTTGATCACAGGTTTGACAGGGGTCGAACTGGGCGAGCACCAAAAGTTTTCCATACCATTCCTGTGGGCTGCATCAATACTCATGACCGTTACTTGCGCAGTCATAGGGGTATTCCCATTTTAAGCCGTATCCACAGCTATTAAGAGGTCGTAACAATGAGAAGGATTAGGATTGGTTCGGGTGCCGGTTACTCTGGGGACCGGATTGAGCCTGCAGTTGAGCTGGCGGAAAAGGGCGATATCAAGTACCTCATATTTGAATGCCTTGCAGAGAGGACCATCGCGATCGATCAGCAGCAAAGAATGAAAGACCCGGAAAAGGGCTATGACCCCCTGCTGGTGGAGCGGATGGAGAAGGTTTTGCCCGTTTGCCACGAAAAGGGAATAAAGATTATCACGAACATGGGGGCTGCAAACCCGCTGGGCGGCATGAAGAAGGCAGTCGAGGTCGCAAGGAACCTCAAAATAGAAGGCTTTAAAGTCGCTGCGGTCGCGGGAGATGACGTGCTTTCTATAATCCGGCAAGGTGACTACGTGGTGAGCGAAGATGGACGGCAGGTGAGGGATCTCGATGAGCGCCTGGTTTCGGCCAATGCGTATCTTGGAGCGGACTCGATTGTTTCCGCACTCAAGAATGGGGCTGATCTCATCATTACGGGCCGCGTAGCGGACCCATCCCTTTTCCTTGCCCCGCTCATATATGAGTTCGAATGGGGTGTGGAAAGCTGGGACACTCTCGGCAAGGGGATCGTTATCGGCCACCTGCTTGAATGTGCAGGCCAAGTTACGGGCGGCTACTTTGCCGATCCGGGGTATAAGGACGTGCCTGACCTCAGCAGGCTGGGATTCCCGATTGCGGAAGTCTCCGAAGATGGAACCGCTCTCATCACAAAGGTGCCCGGCTCAGGAGGCATGGTTACCACCTCGACTTGCAAGGAGCAGTTGCTCTACGAAATACACGACCCATCCTCCTATATAACCCCGGATGTTGTGGCTGATTTTTCCGGCGTTATGCTCAAGCAGGTCGGCAAGGACGAAGTCTCGGTCCAGGGCGGTCGAGGAAGGCCGAAGACGGACACACTCAAGGTCTGCGTCGGCTATATCGACAGCTACATAGGCGAGGGACAGATCAGCTATGCCGGTCCCGGGGCGGTCACGAGGGCAAAACTCGCCCGCGACATAGTCCTTGAGAGGCTCCAGCTCACAGGGGTCCAGTGCGAAGAGGTCCGGGCGGATCTGATCGGCATGGATGCCCTGCACGGCTCCTCTCTATCCCGCACTCCACATGATCCGTATGAAGTGAGGTTAAGAGTTGCAGGCCGGACGTCAAAAATGCAGGAGGCAATACGTGTCGGCAACGAAGTGGAGACGCTTTATACTAACGGTCCTGCAGGTGGGGGGGGTGTAATGAAGGCTGCCCGTGAAGTCATCGCTATGGTCTCCACCCTCATCCCAAGAACCCTGGCCACACCGGAAATCCGTTACGAGGTGTTATAACGATGAAGCTGCGGGAACTGGCACATTCAAGGACAGGAGACAAGGGGAACACGGCAAACATATCGGTAATCGCTTACCGGGAGGAAGACTACCCGCTTTTGGAGCGCTATGTGACAGCCGAGCGGGTGAGGGAGTTTTTTGCACCGATCGTTGAGGGAGAAGTGGTTCGCCATACCTTACCCAACGTGGGGGCCCTCAACTTTGTGATGCATGGAGCCCTGAGTGGAGGTGTGACCAGGACCATAGCTCTCGACCAGCACGGCAAGTCACTGAGCTCGGCCATCCTCGAGATGGAGCTGCCGGATCGTTCATGAATCAATCGTAATCGTTCGCCGCACAGGTTATGAATCTCGCTCAGGTTTTTTGTGCTAGCGCCTCAATTTCATATAAGAGGACAGGTGGCTCAATACCTTTGAGAGAACACTCCTTTGTCCCCTCCACCAAAAGCTCTCCACCAATGTTGTGGAAGACTGCGGGTGAGATCAGGATCTCGCCGCCTTCGGCTTCTGCTTGAACCCTAAAAGCCAAGTTTATGGGAATACCCACTGCCCCATATTTTTTGCGTTTCTCCGATCCTATGTTGCCGATAATTAGCTCTCCGCTGTTGATACCAATGCCCATTTGAACTTCAGGGAGGCCCGACCGCAGATTGCTCTTGTTCAATCCATCCATGGCGTTTTGTATCTCCAAAGCGCAGGCCACGGCCCGTGTACAGTGGTCGGGAACGAAAGTTGGCGCTCCAAAGAACACAAGGATACCATCACCCGTGAATTCGTCGATCGTACCTCCGCGTGCGAAGGGGTCAGGTCTTGCTTCTTGCTTTCTCCCTTTCTCGCTGGACAATCCTGCTCACGGTAGAATAGTGGAGTCCGACGTGCGCTGCAATTTCCGCTTGGGAATAACCATGCTCCAGATGAGCCTTGGTGATTGCCAGGTCCCGT
>JBKQRG010000122.1:0-28734 GCA_052144015.1 Desulfomonilaceae bacterium | reverse complement strand
GCCCTTTTTGCAAAAAGGGCCTCCCCGGACTCCACCCCAAAAACTCCCAATTTATGGGTCATTACACTGTGCGGCAACCCAGAGGCGGCCTGCTTGGCTCAGCATCCGTGGCCATTCAATGGGAGTTGGAAACCAGCATCAGACTTGTATCTCAATCTGTGCCGGAAGTTTTGGCCATGCGGTCTAATGCACCATAATGTTAGAGTTTTTTGGGAAGGGTCCGGGGAACTCTTTTTTGCAGAAAAAAGGGTTCCCCGGAAGACCTCTTAAAAATCGCTCGACTTCTCGATAATTGGCATGTCCTTGTCGCCTCTGCCCGAGAGGTTAACTATGCAGATGTCTCCTTTGTCCATTTGCGGAAATTCTTTCATCGCCCAGGCAAGCGCGTGCGAGGACTCAAGCGCGGGTATAATCCCTTCGACACGGCATAGTAATGAAAATGCCTGGAGCGCTTCATCATCCTTGATTGAAACGTAACGTGCCCGCCCGATGGAGTTAAGGAACGAATGTTCCGGCCCAACGCCCGGATAGTCCAATCCTGCGGAGATCGAGTGGGCTTCCATAATCTGGCCTTGCGCATCCTGCAGTACTCGTGAACGGGAGCCGTGAAAGACACCCGTCTCGCCCGCACAAATGGTTGCTCCGTGTTTGCCGGTTTCGATTCCAAGGCCGGCCGCTTCCACCCCGACTAACTCCACTTCGGGGTTGTCAATGAATCCGTGGAAGATTCCTGCCGCGTTGCTGCCTCCGCCGACGCATGCGATCACCTTCCCGGGGAGTCTGTGCTCGGCTTCGAGAATCTGGCTGCGGGCTTCGCGACCGATTATTGATTGGAACTTGCGCACCATCAAAGGGTACGGATGTGGGCCGGCGGTAGAACCAATCATATAGAATGTGTCATTGACGTACGTGGCCCAGTGTCTCAGGGCTTCGCTCATCGCGTCCTTCAAGGTCGCGGTCCCTGTGGTCACCGGGACTACTTCAGCGCCCATCAATTTGATACGAAAGACATTTGGAGCCTGTCTCCGCATGTCTTCCTCTCCCATAAAGACTTTACATTCAAGCCCGAGGAGAGCTGCCGCCGCAGCAGTGGCAACTCCATGCTGTCCCGCTCCGGTTTCCGCAATTACCCGCTGCTTGCCCATACGCTTGGCCAGCAGTGCCTGCCCCAAGGTATTGTTTATTTTGTGAGCGCCGGTGTGCAGTAAATCCTCTCTCTTTAGATAGAGCTTACCGGAACCGAGTTTTTCGGAAAGGCGCTCTGCGAAGAACAACGGAGTCGGACGACCCGCGTACGTTGACAACAGACCGCCAAGCTCCTGAGTAAATTCGGGGGAAGCCCCGATCCCAAGGAAAGCTTCCTCCAACTCAATTAAGGGTGTGATCAGCGTCTCAGGAACAAAACGGCCCCCGAACTCGCCGAAGTAGCCGTTCGAATCAGGGTAATCTGTCAATGGTAGCTTATCCGTATAGCGCATTCATGAACTCCTCGATCTTTTTGTGATTTTTTATACCGGGCTCATCTTCCACTCCAGTGGAGACATCCACCGCGTAGGGCTGCACAATACTTGCTGCGAGAGCCACATTCTGAGGATCAAGACCTCCGGCAAGCACAAGTCGGCTGCGAACCGCGGGTGTTTCCGGTTCCAAATCTTTCTTGAGACGCTCCCAATCCAGAGGAATGCCTGTTCCTCCCCACGCCTCTGAAACCTGGGGCTCTACCAGCAGCCCTGATACCGGATACGCGGCCAGGATAGGTAAGGGCTTGCCCATGCTGAGCCGAAGAGCCTTGATCACAGGTCGGCTGTAGCCTTTGCAATCGTCCGGACTTTCTTCCCCATGAAGCTGAATCATGTGGAGACCCGCGACCGCGACTATTTTTTCTATGTCCGTTCTGCTGCGGTTCACAAATACCCCCACCGCGGTTACAAAAGGAGGCAGAGTGTTGATGATGGATGCAGCTACCTCCGGGGTCACATAGCGCGGGCTGGAATGATGGAAAATAAAACCCAGAGCGTGAACGCCTAACTCCACAGCGGCATGAGCGTCTTCAGCGCGAGTTATTCCGCAGATTTTCACCCGTGGTTTACTACTACGTGGAGCCATGGATCAGCTCCCGAAGCTTTGCGGCCGGGTCCGGCGAGGTGACGATAGATTCCCCGATCAGGCAACCTTTAATTCCCGCATCTAAAAGGCGCAGAATATCTTCTCGCGATCTGATTCCGCTTTCTGAAATAACTGTACGATCCTGCGGAATCTTCTTGACGAGTTGCAGACTGACATCGAGGTTCACACGAAATGTCCTGAGGTCCCTATTGTTTATGCCGATGAATTTGGCGCCGGCATTGAGGGCCGAATGAAGCTCTCGTAGATTATGAACCTCCACCAATGGCTCCATTTGCCACGCACGACCAACCTCTATAAGTCTTTTCAGTTGGACGAAATTCAAAAGTCCAACGATCAGAAGGAATGAGTCAGCTCCTGCGGCCCTGGCCTGGATAACTTGATAAGCATCGGTTATGAAATCCTTTCTAAGTATTGGGAGCGTCACCTGATTTCGCACCAGTTCCAAAATGTTAAGGCTGCCGTAGAAGTGATCTTGCTCGGT
Source organism: Desulfomonilaceae bacterium (assembly GCA_052144015.1). Classification (GTDB taxonomy): domain Bacteria; phylum Desulfobacterota; class Desulfomonilia; order Desulfomonilales; family Desulfomonilaceae; genus DATJPW01. The sequence continues at coordinate 26,126 of JBKQRG010000122.1, read as the reverse complement.
CAAAACCGACACGGCAGAAGCCCCGCCTTGAACATATACCCGCGCGAGGGCCTCCGGATCCAAATCGGGCTTGAGAATTCCCTTTGAAGGGGAGGCTTTCTTCACTTCTGCCATTATGTGTATTCCGGAGCCGACGAACGCGTGGAGGAAATCCATCGCGGGCGGCTTCTCGGATGCCATTTGCTCAATGGTCGCCCGCGACACGAGCCGCTTCTCCGCAGCCAATCTTGCCAGTTTGATTTCAACTATCTTTTTTAAGATGTCCGACATTAGGCATTAAACCTCAAGAAATCGGCTAGCTTAGTTCTAGCGTTGCCGGAATCGACTGCCTCGGTAGCCTTGTTCAGCCCTTCACGCATATCTTCGGCTGCTTCAGCCACTACGAGGGCTGCTGCTGCGTTGAGCAATGCGATATCACGCCTTGGTCCCAGTTTGCCTTCCAAAATATCCACTAGATGGCGCACGTTTTCTTTTGGGGAACCGCCTCGCACCTGGTCAACATCGCAGTAGTGAAAACCAAGTTCTTCGGGATCAAATAGAGAGGTGGTTACTTTGTCTCCGCTCAATCGCGAAATCCTGGTCGGCCCGGAAAGTGAGATTTCGTCCAACCCGTCCATGCCATGCACTACCATCGCAGATCTTGTTCCCAGATCCGAGAGCGCATGGGCTATAACTTCAGTGAGGGTAACATCGTATACGCCGAGAAGTTGACACGATGCTCCGGCAGGGTTAGTAAGCGGACCAAGAAGATTGAAGACCGTTCGTATTCCCATTTCTTGCCGAGGCGCCGCCGCATGTTTCATGGCCAGATGCAACTTGGGCGCAAAAAGAAAACCGAAGCCTGTTTCATCGATACATCGACCGACAATTTCCGGAGATTGATCCAGATCAGCCCCCAATTCCCTGAGGACATCCGCGCTGCCGCATGAGCTTGAAACGGATCGATTACCGTGCTTCGCCACACGGACTCCCGCTGCGGCAATTATAAAGGCCACGGTTGTGGAGATGTTGAATGTTCCGAGCCCGTCCCCTCCGGTTCCACACGTGTCCAAGAGGGGTGTCCCATTGTTTTCAACCGGGACGCGAACGGCGTTACGCCTCATTACAGTGGCTGCTCCGGTGATTTCAGCCACGGTCTCTCCTTTCATTTTCAGAGCGGTCAGCAAAGAGCCGATCTGAGCCGGAGTTGCGTCGCCGGCCATGACTTCTTCCATGGCCATCTCCATTTCTTCTCGAGTGAGGTCCTCTTTCCGAGTGGCTTTCTTGATAGCTTCCTTAAGCATGCCGACTTCCTTCGATGACGTCGCACTTGCCGGGTTCTTCCACCACTTGCCCTTACCGGCTGCGGGCCGATATCCTGATTTTGGATCCGAAGAGTTCGGCTGATGAGCCTCGCATCTCGCAAAGTGAAACTCGTCGGTTATTTTTAGAAAATTCTGAAGGATACGTTTGCCTCCCGGTGTCAGGATGGATTCGGGATGGAACTGCACGCCTTCAATGGGGTATGACCTGTGTTTGATTCCCATGATTTCGCCTTGTTCGGTCACGGCCGTCACCTCAAGGCAGTCGGGCAGGCTTTCGGGCTCGATTACAAGACTGTGATAACGGCATGCCTCAAATGGGTTTTGCAGGCCGGCAAAAAGGCGACTCCCATTAAAGAATATGGCGGAAGTCTTCCCGTGCATGAGCCGAGGCGCCTGGACTATGCGAGAGCCAAATGCAGCGCCTATGGCCTGATGGCCCAGGCATACACCCAGAATAGGGATGCGATGACCCAAGCTGCAGATAAGTGGGAGCGATATTCCCGAGTCCTGCGGAGTTCCCGGCCCAGGCGAAATGACGATAGCCTTTGGGTCGAGACCTTGAATGTCCTCCACCGAGACGCAGTCATTACGTTTCACAATCACTTCCTGGGACAGCTCCTGAAGATACTGAACAAGATTGAAAGTGAAAGAATCGTAGTTATCGATGACCAGAATCATTTCTACCTCCCCTCAAGTTCCTGGGGCATTGCAAATGCCCTACGCATAGCTTCAGCCTTTGACATGGTTTCCAGGTATTCCTTGTCGGCAACCGAATCAGCCACAATGCCCGCGCCCGCTTGGAAATACGCGCGGTTCCCTTTCATCGCCACACTCCGTATGGTTATTCCCATGTCCATAGACCCTGTGAATGAGAAGTACCCGACGCATCCTCCGTATGGGCCTCTGTGTTCGGGCTCTAGATCCTCGATTATTTCCATTGCACGTATCTTGGGCGCGCCCGTGAGGGTCCCTGCAGGAAATGTGGCTCGAAGCACGTCGAAAGCGTTGTAACCTTCTGCAATTTTGGCTCGCACGTTGCTCACGATGTGCATCACGTGTGAGTACTTCTCCACCGTCTTGAATTGGTCGACGCTGACGGCGCCGGCCGATGCGATGCGCCCAAGGTCATTTCGAGCCAGATCGACGAGCATCACGTGTTCAGCCACTTCCTTCGGATCGGCAAGAAGCTCGCGGCAGCGCTGTTCGTCCTGTTCGACCGTGGCGCCTCTGGGTCGTGTGCCCGCGATGGGCCTGACCACTGCCTCTCCATCTTTCGCCCGCACCATCACCTCGGGCGAAGAGCCCACCAGGCTCTCATCTCCCATACGAAGGAGAAACATATAAGGAGACGGATTAATCATCCGAAGTGCTCGGTAGACAGTTAGAGGATCAACGTCGCCTTCACCCTGAAAACGCTGCGACAAGACCACCTGGATAATGTCGCCGGCCCTGATGTGATGCTTTGCCCTGTGGACGATCTCGGTAAAATTTTCAGGTGACATATTGGGCTTAAACTTAATCTTTGACTTGGATCCGGACGACGGTCGGACGGGAATGGGCGCACTGATTTTTTCTTTAAGACCTTCCAGGCGATGGCAACCCTGTTTGTAAGCAGCGTTGGTCGATGTGCTTTCTTCAGGCGAGACAGTGGTTACCAGTAGGATTTTGTGGAGCAGGTTGTCGAAAACGATCATGTCGCGGGTTACCATAAACCACGCGTCATGGAACCCTGGATCGGGCTTTGCCAGATCGGGAATCTTCTCGAAACCCCGTACGACGTCGTATCCGAAAAATCCGACGGCCCCGCCGAAAAAATCCGGCAGACCAGGGGTCAAAGCAGGGCGGAATCGATCCATAATCTCTTTCAACAGAAAAGTAGGATCAATGGCCCCTGTAAGGGTTTTTTCCGACTCACCTTCCTGGATTTTGGCGCTGCCGTTCTTGAAGCTAATTAACAGCCTGGGATCGGATCCGAGAAAAGAGTATCTGGCCCATTTTGTTCCGCCTTCCACACTTTCAAAAAGAAATGAGTTGGCTGAATTCTCGATTTTCAGGAAAGCCGAAAGGGGTGTCTCCAGATCCCCGGGGATTTCCATGAACATGGGCACGACGTTGCCTGTTTTGCAGAGCTGCTCGAATTCTGAAAATTGCGGTCTGATCATTGAAACTAACCTTTCCCGGAGGGCATTCCTTCCATTGCTTGTTTCCTCGGGCCTTCTCAGGCCGGTACAAACAAAAAGGCCATGGGGTCTACCCATGGCCTTTAATTGCTTTTCTATGTCTTTACTTTATAAGTCGAGCTTTAGCCGCAGGCAGACCTCCAGTATTCGCTTATCCAGCGCCACCACCAGTTATTTTGGATGCTGATTGATATCATGGAGTTTCTACCTACAATTGTCACAATATCAGCCTCCTGAGCAGGCTGTCAACACTTTTCTGGGATAGAGTCGTTTTCGAGCATCTTCTTCAAGGCAAGCAGCCCGAGATGATAGGAATAAGCGCCGAATCCCGAAATCTGGCCTTTGCAAGCCCCAGCGGTAATCGATCTTTGCCTGAACATCTCCCTCGTGGCAATATTGGATAGATGCGCCTCTACAGTCGGGATACCAATAGCCGCGATCGCATCCCTCAAAGCAACGCTTGTATGCGTGAAACCTCCAGGATTTATCAAGACGCCGTCTGCCCAACCTATCGCCTCATGAAGGGAATCTATGAGCGCCCCTTCATGATTCGATTGTATGCAACGAATCTCTATACCAAGCTCACTTGCGTGTCTTGCAAGCTGTTCGTCAATTTCAGACAGCGTAACTTTCCCGTACACGTCCGGCTCTCTCGTACCGAGTAAGTTCAGGTTAGGGCCGTGCAAAACTAATATCTTCATCAGTTGTTACTCTTTATTTCCTGGAGGACTTGCCTCACGAGTTCGGGAGCGACCTCGTGGCCATGTGCCACTGACCCGATGTCGTTGATCAGCACAAAACGCTCACTGCCTTCAATGGCCTTCTTGTCTGCGGCCATGCCGGCGATCACATCGTCGGGATCGAGGTTGTGCTTGATGGGTAAGTCAGTCCGGACGAAGAGCGCTTCGAGCCTGTCACAAGTATTTGAGGCGCAAAGTTTCATTTTGTGCGAAATCCTCGCGGCCGCGACCATTCCTATTGAAACAGCCTCGCCGTGGCTAATGGAGTACCGGCTGCACTGCTCAATCGCATGGCCGACCGTGTGTCCAAAATTGAGGACTTCGCGATATCCTGATTCAAAGGGATCTTGCTCCACGATTCGAGCTTTTACGGCCACGGAACGGATTATCAAATCAGTATCCGGCGAAGGCGCCTCTCGAGAACTTTCCAGATTCTCAAACAATTCTTTATCTCCAATGACGGCATGCTTAATAAACTCCGCCATCCCCGTTTGGATTTCTTTTTTTGGAAGAGTTGAGAGTGTGTCAGTATCCGCTAAGACAACCGAAGGTTGTTTGAACGCTCCGGCCAGGTTCTTTCCTTGAGGCAGATTAATCCCCGTTTTTCCGCCTATACTGGCGTCGATCATGGCCAGCAATGTAGTAGGGCACTGAACAAATCCAACACCCCGCATGAAAGTGGCCGCTGCATATCCCGCGAGATCTCCGATGATGCCCCCTCCTAAAGCAATCACCGCGCCGCGGCGGTCCAGCCGCCCTTGGAGGAAAACATCGTAGAGACTCGCTAACTGAGTGAGGTTCTTGCTAGCCTCTCCGGCGGGAACTATGCACGAAAAAGGATTAAACCCGGATGCTTGCAACAAGCTAACAACTCCGGGCAGATAAAGCGATTCTAGATTAGTGTCGGTAACCACAGCTATTCTTGATGTTATGCCTCTATCTCTGAGCATCTCACCCAATAGTCCAAAAGTCCCCGGCCCTACGGACAGAGTGTAACCAGCGCCGCCTGGAACATTCACCGAGAGAAACCTGGCTGATTCAGTACGGCCGTTAGCCATCGCCAGAACACGTGCTGCCACGCTTTCGACGCTTAGATGAGTCGTATCCAATTGAAAAGGAAAGACTGCATAGGCCGATTCTCGTTCCCCGAGCAACTGAATAACGCGATGGACCGGGTCAATAGCCTGAAGCATGGGCCGGTCAGCGCTGTTTCCAACGCGTCTCAGAATTTCCTGCACTTCACATCTGAGGCAAATAACCACTCCAGCGGAGCTAAGCAGCCGCCGGTTTTCAGGATCAACAGGCATTCCGCCGCCCGTCGCGACAACTTGACCTTCTCGTTGGGCAATTTCTCGACACAGATTCTTCTCGAGCGATCTGAAATGCGACTCACCGAACCTGGCGAAGATCTCTTGGATCAAAGCACCCGAGCGCTTCTCTATCTCATCGTCACTATCGACAAACTTCAGGCCGAGTTCTCGTGCGATGAGCCGACCGACGGCGGTTTTTCCCGTACCCATGAATCCGGTTAATATTATGTTTCTCGACAGGCTACTCATATCCGAACCTCCATGGCACGTTGTCCATGGGCAACTCGTCCAATTTCGATTTTCGCAGGCTCCTGAACCTGGGCATCATCTCTCCAAGGCTGTCGCCGCCAAGTTTTTCCATCAACGCGTCTGCGATAACAAACGCGACCATGGCCTCGGCAACGACCGCTGCTCTGGGGACTGCACAGATATCGCTTCGCTCGTAAATCGTCTTAGCGTCTTGTCCTGTGGCGAGGTCCATCGACGCGAGCCCCTGAAGCGTAGTGCTGATGGGCTTCATTGCCGCCCGGATCACGAGCGGCTCTCCATTGGTTATGCCCCCTTCTATGCCGCCTGCTCTATTGAATGAACGCCGAAGAAAGATTCCGGAATTTCTGTGCTCCGGAATGATTTCGTCGTGAATCTCTGTGCCTTTAGATTTTGCATTCTGAAACGCTGAATCGAATTCAACTCCCTTAATAGCAGGGATGGACGCCACCGCCGACATCAGCCGTGCCGTAAGCTTGCGTTCCCAGTGCACGTGGCTCCCCAGTCCAGGCGGCACATTCAATGCGACACATTCGAAGATCCCTCCCAATGTGTCACCGGCTTCGCGGGCATGCCTGATCTCTTCAATCATCGCAGCGGAAGACTGTTCATCCGGACAGCGGACCGGACTCGCTTCCGCCCTACGGAAAATATCCTGATGATCGTCAGAATCTTGAAAATTCGCAGCAACAGACCCTATCCCAAGTACACAAGAACCTATGATCACCTCGAATTGGAGCAATAACTTCCGGCAGATAGCCCCCATAGCTACGCGAGCTGCTGTTTCTCTTGCGGATGCCCTTTCGAGTCCAATCCTCAGGTCACTGTACCCGTACTTGATAGCTGCTGTGAGATCCGCATGGCCGGGCCGAGGGACTGTCATTGGCGGGACGTCCTTTTCGCTCCATGCTTGGAAATCCTTGTTCGGAATAACCACACAAACCGGAGCGCCGGTGCTGAGCCCAGCCATTATTCCACCTGTTATTCTGAAATTATCGTCTTCAATCGACATACGGCCGCCAGACCCTTCGCTCCGCCGGCGCCGCGCCAGGTCACGTTGTATGTCGACCCTTGTCAGCGGGATACCCGCGGGCAAACCTTCCAGAATTACCGTGAGTTCCGGACCATGAGATTCACCTGCTGTAAAAAATTTCAACATACTATCGCTGCTCTTCTCATTATTTCCAAAGGAGCTGATGCGCCGGTCCATATTTCAAAAGAAAGCGCTGCTTGGTGAACTAACATTCCCAGCCCGTTCACTGCTTTGATACTATTCGCCTGAGCCAGCTCCATGAAGCGGGTTTTTGGCGGATTGTAAACAAGATCGTAGGCGAGTTCGCACTTCGGGAATGCGACTCCTTCCGGCCATGGCGATAATCCGACGTACGGATCCATCCCGAGTGGAGTGGTATTTACGATGATATCAGTTTCCTTGCGCAGATCGTGAAGGTCTTCAAACGTCAAAGACTCCGCCACGTTTGAGTGAAATTGCTTTTTGAAGCGCCCAACCAGCGAAGACACTGTGACCATGTCCCTACCACACATTGTTACTGTGGCGCTCTCGGAGAGCAGGGCATACGCTACAGCACGAGCTGACCCGCCCGAGCCCAGTATCAAAGCTCTAGATCCGTTGGGATTAAAACGTATTTCAGCCAGATCACGCAAAAAACCTGCGCAATCGGTATTGTAGCCGAGAAGCCGACCCTGAACTACATTGATAGTATTGACTGCGCCGATACGTTCAGCCTCGGTAGACATCTCGTCAAGAAAAGGGAGCACCCTTTCCTTGTATGGTACGGTCACGTTTATCCCACGAAATCCGAGCGAGCGGACTCCCTTCATAGCGTCTTTCAAATTATCCGGATCCGCGTGAAGCGGGAGATAGTTCCAGTCCATCTGCATTTTTTGGAAAGCGGTATTGTGCATGGCCGGGCTGAGGCTATGAGACACCGGGTTTCCGATGAGCCCCACAATTTTTGTTGTTCCTTTCAGCATTCCACATCGGCTCCGAGCTGCTTGAGGATGTTCGGGAATTCAGGGAACGACTCGCGGATAATCTCCCATCCTTCGATCACGGTTTCGCCTTTCGCAACCAGTCCGGCAACGGCAAGGCTCATTGCAATCCTGTGATCGCCACGGCCATTTACCACCGCACCTTTGAGTTGCACCGGCCCGCGGATCCGGAATCCATCAGGCCGGGTTTCCATAACAGCGCCCATTTTGCCCAACTCCTCAGCCAGAGTCTCAATCCTGTCGGTTTCTTTGAAACGGAGTTCCTTCGCGTCTCTCACAATAGTTATTCCATCGGCCTGAGTGGCTGCCACGGCCAAAATGGGGAATTCGTCAATCATTCTGGTTACAAGAACACCGCCAACCGTGGCGCCCTTCAAAGCAGAAGACCTGGCGGATAACGTCCCTGTCGGTTCTCCATTGCGTTCGGATTCTGCGGAAACCTTTATGTGCGCATTCATTGAATCAAGTACTTCGAATAGTCCGATGCGACCAGGATTTAGGCAAACATCTGATATTTCAATTGCGCAATCCGACACTAGCAGGCCGGCAACTAACAAGAATGCGGCTGATGACGGGTCCGACGGCAGCTTCAGATTGAGCGCCGGCAGCGTGAAACCGTCTGGATATAGTATCACGGCGTGTCCATGACTATCTTTCCCGTGCTCGAGCGGGGCGCCTAAGCTTATCAAAAGCCGTTCCGTATGATCCCGGCTGGGGTGCGGCTCGACAACCATTGTGGGGCCGTCTGAATAAAGGCCTGCCAGAAGCAGAGCTGATTTCACCTGAGCGCTGGCCACGGGAAGAACATGCCTGGACGATTCCAATGGATGGGGCGAGAACACAAGTGGCGCATTTCCGTCAGCGGTCTCGACGTGGGCACCCTTGGCTCTCAAGGGTTCAACAATTCGATCCATCGGTCTCATTCGAAGACCCTGATTTCCGTCAAGAACAGAGGGAAAGGACTGACCTGCCATGACACCGGCTAGCAGGCGCATGGTGGTCGCGGAACCATTGCAGTTCAAAGGCTGTTCAGGCGCAATCAGGCCATGCAACTTCCTGCCGTTTACAATTAGGACAGGGCCGTCCGGCTGGCCTTCGATTCGGATCTCAACGCCCATAGATCTCAGGCAGCCAATCATGGCTTCAGTCACGCCGGCTATGAGACAGTTTTCGATCCGCGATGCGCCATCTGCCAGCCCCGCCAAGATAAGCGCCCTATGTGACAGGGACTTGTCCCCTGGGAGCACAACTTTCCCCTTGAGCTGACGGGCAGGTCGAATTTTAAGCCCATTCCGGCCGGGCAAGTGTTCTCCTTTCCGCTGACCTGAAATCGGTCAGTTCTGAAACATTCCCATTCGGCGATCTCGAATTTTGCTGAGCAGGTCCAGAAGCGGCCCATCTTTCCCATCTGAAATCAACTCAATCATCTTGTTAAGCCGTGTGGAAGCTAGATTCATCATCTGGACGACATTGGTTCGGTTGGACGCCAGTATGTCGATCATCATCGTCAAATCGGATCCCGCGAGTCTTGAGGTGTCTCGGAATCCATTCGCGGCGAGTTCCCAAATCTCGGGACGGTCGACCGCCGCGTTTTCGGCAACATCCATTAGCGTCATGGCCAGGATATAGGGAAGATGACTGATGCAAGATACTGCAGCATCGTGGCTTTCAGCACTCATGATAATGCGGCGTGCCCCTGTAGCCTCGATCATGGCTTCGACAAGTGACAGTGCTTCGGGATCGGTTCTCTTCGAAGGGGTAAGCACCCAGACCCTTTCGTGGAAAAGCATCGGATCAGCGGAGGTTATCCCGGACGTCTCCTTTCCGCACATCGGGTGGCCACCAACCGCATTAAGATAAGGCGGGAGATCATCCATTGCCTCAACGATGCCCTTCTTGACGCTTCCCATGTCGGTAATAGTCGCTCCTGCTTTGAGGAACCTATGCAGCTCAGAAACTTGAGCTTCTATGGTCAGAACGGGCGTGGCCAACACTAACAGGTCGGTATTCTCCAAGAGCTGCTGCGCATCGGTTCCGGCAACGTGAGCAGCATCGCGGCCGAGTATGTTTTCGATAGCATCGTCTCGACGGACAAGCGCCCTGACTTCTTTGCACACGTTGTTCTTGACGAGCGCCATGCCAAGGCTGCCTCCCATGAGCCCCATACCCGCGATTGTTACAATGCTTGATGCAAGCGGCACTAGTTTATCCTTCCGGTTCACATCATCTTCACGGCTGTGTTCTGCCAACCCTTTCAATGAGATTGGCACCTTAAAGAGTTCTGCCGACTGCCTCGGCCACAGGTCGCAACTGCTCCATAAGAGAATGAAATTCGTGAGGGTGAAGGCTTTGATCCCCATCAGAGAGAGCATTATCGGGGTCCGGATGCACCTCGATAATCAATCCATCCGCGCCCGCGGCTATCGCTGCACGACTCACTGCTGCGACATATTCGCGTTTGCCGGTTCCATGACTAGGATCGACTATGACCGGGAGATGCGTCATGGATTTCAGGACAGGTATGGCATTTATATCGACGGTATTCCTGGTGCACGTCTCAAATGTTCGGATCCCGCGTTCACATAGGATTACCCTGGGGTTATTGTGGCTTAATATGTATTCCGCCGCATTCAAGAATTCTTCAATTGTGCTGCTGAGCGCCCGCTTAAGAAGCACTGGCTTGTGTGAAGTTCCCACCGCGTTTAGCAGAGCATAATTTTGCATATTCCTGGCGCCGATCTGGAGCACGTCCGCGTATTGGGAAACCAGCGGGACCTGTTCGGGCGAGACCACCTCGGTGACCACCGCCAAACCGGCCATGTCCCTTGCTTCGGCAAGAATTTTGAGGCCCTCCTCTCCCAAGCCTTGGAAGCTGTACGGAGAAGTCCTAGGCTTGAAAGCTCCCCCCCGGAGGGCCACGGCGCCGCCTTTCTTGACCTCCAGCGCGGCTTGAATCAGTTGCTCCCTGCTTTCAACCGCACAGGGTCCAGCAATTACGATGATCTTTTTTTCGCCAATCTTGGAGCCATCTATCGAGAAGACGGTATCCTCTTGTCTGAAGTCGCGGCTGGCGAGCATGACCGGCCCGGGTACCGAAATTACTCGGTCAACACCTTGCAGTCCCTCAAAATACCCGCCCTCAGCGCCTTTGGTGGCCCCTATGATGCCAACGAATGTGTGGACCGTTCCTCTTGAAAGATGCGCCTTGCAGCCAAGCGCTTCTATCTTGAACAAGATCTGCGCAACTTGGGATTCTGTCGCGTCTTCTTTCATAATGACCACCATGTTGTCCTCCCGAACAAAAAAAGAAGATGCGGAGCGCTTGCTCCGCATCTTCTTTTTGTATTGGTTCCAACGAACTGAAAGTTAGGAGCGCGCGCTACCCTCCGGCCGGTACATAAAAGTACCACCAATAATAGGAATTAAATGCGCTCGCTTGCAGATCGTTGGTCATTGACTCAGAATTTCCTCGTAGCGAACATTTGTACCACCAGTTTCTAGGGTTGGTCAAGCAGTTTTTGTAATAGCGCAATTTTGTTAGTGATTGGCCGAGCGAAATAAGCAATTACGTCGGGGTCTTGGCGCTATAATGTTATTCACCGAGTTTGAGGCGGCTCCAGGTAAGGGTACATACTTTCCAGTCTGTACCCGGGCATCTTCAATGCCTTAGACTGGTCATGGCACCGCTTGCTTGCTATATTTCTTACGTCATTATAGGGTCCTAAACAGATGGGACCGGCTTCTTAGAACCGATTTTTCGGATCGACAGCGGGGGACTTATGACAGATGAGAAACTTGAGGATCTGAGAGCAAGAATTGATGAACTGGATCTTCAAATACTTGACCTTCTCAACAAAAGGATGAGCCTTTCTCTAATTATCGGACGTTTGAAAGCCGCGGAAAATCAAAATGCGCTGGATCTTGTTCGCGAAGAGGAGATACTCCGGCGGCTGGAAGCGCTCAACTCCGGCCCCATGCTGCGAGTGACCTTGGACGCAATTTATCGGGAGATCTTCTCGGGTTCGAGAGCCTTACAGTCACCGCTGACAATAGCCTATCTTGGTCCTCCGGGAACGCACACACACAATGCTGCTTTGAAAAGATTCGGAAATTCGCATTCATTTTTGCCTTGCTTCACAGTGAGAGAAATCTTTGAGGAAATCAGCCGAACCGAAGCGGATTACGGGATTGTCCCGGTAGAAAATAGCGTCGAAGGGTCAGTGCGCGAGACCCTGGATGCATTAATGACCTCAGAGATACAGATTTGCGGCGAAATTGCGTTGCCGATCCGGCATGCGTTACTGAACCTGAGCGGCCGTATGGAAGATATTCAAACCGTGATTTCTCATCCTCAGGCGTTAGCACAATGTCGGCAATGGCTTAACCGGCATTTGCCAAAAATTACCATCCTGGAGACATCCAGCACCGCAAAAGCCGCGGAGATGGCTCAACAAAATTCCGAAACAGCAGCAGTGGCTCACGAAGCAATAGCAAAGATAATGGGACTGAAGGTCATAAAAATAAACATACAAGACATGCAGGACAATATAACTCGATTTCTGGTGTTGAGCCGCGATAAACCAGCAGCAACCGGCAATGATAGGACCTCTATAATCTTTTGGACCAAGAACAGGCCTGGAGCGCTATTCAAGATCCTACAAGCGTTTGCGGCGCGGGAGATAAATTTATCCCGGATAGAATCAAGGCCGGATAGAGGATCTGTCCCGTGGGAATATGCTTTTTTTGTGGATCTGGAAGGTCATCGGGATGAATCAAAGGTCTCGGCTTGTCTGAAGGAAATAGAAGAACAAGGAACAGTGGTAAAGATCTTGGGGTCGTACCCTACTCATGAATAAAACATGCACATGGCACATGGGGTCAGGTCTTGCTTCTTGCGGAACTGGGGTCATGAACAAGCGGGAAAGGGAAAAGGCAAGAAGCAAGACCTGACCCCAGGACAACTTATCAAAGAGCTCGAAGGAATTCCGGCCTAAGTCGCTGTTTGTCTCGCGACCTGAGCACTCTGTCTATTGCTTCGATTATTTGTGTTTTTTGCTCGGGAAGAGATGCCTTAACCGGCAGATAATTCGAAGCATGATTCGACCTGAAGACACAATGGCTAAAATTGGATTCCGCAATCATTGTTCGAAGCTCCTTGATCAAGCCGAACGGCTCGGGAACTTCGAACCGACCCTCAACATGGTCCTGGTATAAGGGAGTTCCCGGCACCAGAATGACGCTCAACGCTCCCACATAATCCGGATCCATGTCAGTCAGTATTCTAGCGGTCCCGCGGGCATGTTGCTCGCTTCCTTCGATCCCTCCAATCCCGAGCAGGACAGTCACCGACAGCGCCATGCCTGCATTTTTCACGCGGTGAGCGGCTTCGACAAGCTCATCGTAGGTGGCTCCCTTACAAATTTTTTGAAGAAGAACCGGATCACCGGTTTCGACGCCCAAATAGATAATCCCAAGATTCAGGGTATGAAGTGCCTTTAGATCATCCAAAGATTTGTGTAGTATATTTCTGGCATTTGCATAAATACCTATTCTTTTCACCGAAGGTATAAACTCATTAACCATCTCCATTATCTGCACGAGGCGCTTCTGGGGAATAGCCAGAGCATCACCGTCTGCAAGGAAAACCTTATCCACAGGTCCCATATATGCGACGTCCTGCAAATCTTGCCTTATTTCCTCTATTTGTCTCACTTGAAAAGGCTTGTCTAAATAACTTCCGCAAAACGTGCACTTATTGTGACTACATCCAAGTGTCACCTGAATAATCAAACTATTTGCCTCGCTTGGAGGCCGGTAAACACTACCTATATATCTCAAGACAAATTGCTCCTTTTTGAAATCCGGGTTGATTCGAATAAGGTCTTTCTACAAAGTTAACGATATTTAATATCTTCGCGGACTAATTTCTCAAGTTTTTTGCGGGCCGGTTCAATAGCATCACCGTCGGCTCTCATCAGAATATAGTAAACATATTGGTCCCCGGCAACAAGGTATAGGATACGTTCCCTTCTAATTATCGGACCTTGCATAATCGTTTCAGGTCTGCCGGTAAGTGGATCGTCGATAGTTACTTGAGTCCATCCTTCCGAGGGTTCTTCAGTTTTCGTTCCTGCCTTGTCATCGATGCGCTTTCGTTTTCGGATGTATTTGGGCCGAAAGACCACCTTGTATGCGTTCCTGCCATCTATTTTAGTGTATTCCTCAGTATCTCCCGGTCTTATTATTTCTCCTTCGGGGAATAGGGCACCGTAATTGATGGCCAAATTTTCAATGGGACGAGAGATCGGGACCTTTCGCACCTCAACAAAAGCGTCATCATCTCGTAATCCAAATTTGGCGGTTGAATCATCTTCATGAATAAGGTTATACGGATAATCGGTAATTTCTGTGATGCCGTACGTTCCGAGGCAACCCGCAAGACAGACCACCAGCGGAAAATACATCAAATAGCATCCCTTCGAAAAACGATGTGAAGAATGTATGAGCATCACCTTCCGGATTTTGTAAAAAGGGGAGACAGAAACAGCCTTATTTTCGAATACGGTTCGAAAGCTTCAATCCTTCACGCATGTCCGGTAACGGCACGGAAGCAATATCCACCCGCGAATAATCAGTTTTGGTTGAGGGCTCCGCGCCCAGTTTTAGGGCCGCGAATCTGCTCTTTCTCAGCCCTTGGGCCGACGGATCATTAGTTATTACCTCGGTGAAATCATCTACGGCTGAAGAAAGATTTTCCTTCAAACCTGTTTTTACGTACGCATGCGCTCTCAACTTCTTAACCTCAGTGGAGTCCGGATCAATTGACAGCGCTTCGTTGTAATCTTTAATAGCGATTTCATAATTTCCCCACGAATGGTATGCCATTCCTCGGAGGAATATTGCGTCGGCGTCTTTTTTGTGCGTTTTTAGGGCTTTATTAAAATTTAAGATGGCGTTGTTTAAGGACTCTAGTCGCTTGGCGTCTCCTGCTTCTTTCGCAAAAGCTAAGCTCATTTCTACAAGGCCTTTATCAAAATATATTTTCGGCATATCTGCCGGTAAGTGACCGGTTTCTTGCAAGATGTTTCCAAACTGAATAGCCTCAGCGTAAAATTTTGCCGCCTCTTCTAACTTCTCTTTTTGGTGGAGGGCCACAGCCTGCTGGAATGTACTACGAAAGCACATATTAATATCTATTTTAATCGCATTATGGCCTTCGGCCGAATATAAGTTGCCTTTGAGATCAGTAAAATTCACCCTGAGCCGGTAGTTAGGAGCCAATCGGTCCAAATCCCGCGCTGATGGGACTTTTAGCTGTAATGTTTTCCGTTCGTCTCCGAGATCAGCAGCAGTTTTTTGATCCGACGGATCGTAGGCCTGATCTAATTGAATGAGTTTTTCCTTTTCCTGTTCTCTGGCGACCAGGAATGCATCGATCCGAGAGGGCTTATCTTCCGCCTTGAAATCAAATTTAAGATAAGTATCTTGACCTGGACAAATAGCTTCCAAGCTTTCATCCGTCTGTGCGTCCTCGGTCAGCCTCAACTTGTCGATTTCAGCCTTCACCGCCTTGAAATTTAGGGCGGCTGGTTCACGGCCCAACTTGGTTATTTCGCGAGCGGGCCAAAAGCTGTACTCCTTTTTGTGAGGTACCACCACGAAATTGCCTTCGGAGAGCACTTCGGCGGTAAATGCCCCTCTAGGATCGGTCTCGGTCTTAAAAACAGCCTTATCGCTGCTTAGCTCCGTCACCATGATTTCGACTCCGCCCAGCCCAGCGCCATCAGGCATGACCACTTGACCCTTAGCCGTGAACGCTACCCGAAAATCGGATTTCTTCACCAACTTCTGCTCTCCATGAGCGACTGTTATTTCGATCCGATAATTGCCGGGTTCAAGCTTCTTCTTAAATGACTTTGTTGTCGCCGCCTTAAGTCCCTTTGCATCAGGTTCCTTGAAAAGCATCCAGGTGAACTGGGGCGTTTCCTTTTTTTTCGTTTCATTGGACTGGAATTCAGCTTGAAATGCGACTTCCTTATCCACAGAGAAGAGTTCGTTGTTTTTTGGAGTGATGAGTTTCAGGGTTGCTATAATTGGTTTTGCTCCTCTGGATTTGGTAGGTGATCCAAAACTGAGCAATGACTGTATTGGTTTAGGTACTTTCTCTTTTACCAGGGTCACCGGATCGCAACCGAACAAAACCAACAAACAAGCAAAAATGAAGGAGCTCCGGAAAAATTTCGATAACATGATAATTAACTCCAGTGCAGCGCGTCAGTCCGCGAATGTTCTGAAGATTGAGTGTTTACAACTTTACCTTAATCAAGCGGATTCAAAAAGAGATTCTTTTACTGTAACACAGAATCCTAGCGATCTTTATTTTTGATTTAATTGACGGTCCTGTCGTGGTGTGTTAAAATAATTGCGTAAATCAGAATAATTATACTAATTTTATTATTAATTTTATATGATAGTCATACAAAGGTCCATTACTGCATTATTTATTATTTTAACAATGGCAGGGTGCGCTCGCAATCTTACTATTGCAAAGCACAACCAAAAACCATCTTATACGGTAATGGGTAAAACCTATTTTCCTATCAAAGAGGTTAAGCCGGGTTTCTGCCAAAACGGTGTCGCTTCGTGGTACGGTCCCGGTTTCCATGGCAGGAAAACCGCATCCACAGAAGTCTACGATATGCACGAGCTTACCGCGGCTCACAACATCTTGCCTCTAAATACACTTGTGAAGATAACGAATTTAGAGAATCAGAAGGAAGTCGTGGTGCGTATTAACGATCGTGGCCCGTTCGTGGGTGACCGGGTTGTGGATCTTTCATTAGCCGCGGCTCAAGAAATCGGGATGGTAAAAAACGGGACCGCGCCTGTACGTTTAGCTGTGCTCGGCCCCGCCAATGTCCCGAATGCTTTAAAACAGAGGACAATTGCTAAGAAAAAGGATTCTCCCGCGCCTAATCCCTTTTATGTGGCCGGAAGCAGGGGACTCCTGGCATTTGTGAGAGATTAGCCGGAATTAACTTCTCGTTCCTAGGCTCCGCCTGAGTAAAAGAGTAGGATGTGGTGAGCGTAGCGAACCGCATCGTTCGAGAAAAACCTCGATTGATGCGGTTCCCCCGCGAAACGCGGGATCACCGCATCCTACGGGAACTAACCCTCCACGTTGTAACCAGTTGAAAGGGCCTCGCTGATTTCCTACAATCATTGATTAGTAATTGCTGGAATGAACCAGGAGCAACCGGCCACTTTATATGCTAAGGGTTCAGGAAACTTGGTTTTGATTACGGGAAAAATCGTATGCAAATAACTGTCATTGGCGGAGGTCTGGCTGGTTGTGAGGCGACATGGCAGCTGGGCCAGCGGGGAATCTGCGTTCGACTAATTGAAATGAAGCCGCTGTCATATTCACCTGCTCATAATTCGCCGGACCTTGCAGAACTTGTATGTTCAAACTCCTTGAGATCCTCTTCGTTGATATCGGCCGCAGGTCTCCTCAAAGAGGAACTGCGGATTTTGGATTCTTTGATTATTCAGGCCGCGGATGCAACTGCAGTGCCCGCTGGCAAAGCGCTTGCCGTAGATAGGACGCTCTTCGCGCGATTCATTACCGAAAAAATCTATAGCCATCCTCTGGTAAAGTTGGAAATTCATGAAGTGACGCATATTCCGCGGCCGGAAGAAGGAGTGGTCATCGTGGCCACTGGTCCCCTTACTGCGGATAAATTGGCCGGCGACATAATGAAAGGACTCGGCTCGGAAGGACTTTATTTCTATGATGCCATAGCCCCCATAGTAAATGCGGATAGTTTGGACATGAGCCGGCTGTTCCGTGCCTCCCGTTATGGAAACGGTGAAGGGGATTACCTGAATGCTTCGATGGATGAGCTTGCTTACTTGAACTTCGTTTCCGAAATTCTGCTCGCGGGCAAGGTTGATCCGTATCCCTTCGAAAACATACCTCATTTTGAAGGATGTCTCCCAATTGAAGAATTGGCGCGAAGGGGTCCAAACACACTGGCATTCGGTCCGATGAAACCCGTGGGATTAACGAATCCGGTCACCGGAAAGCGCCCCTATGCTGTTGTACAGCTCCGCGCGGAAAATCGTGAGCGAACGCTATACAATCTTGTGGGATTTCAAACCAAAATGAAGCATCTGGAGCAGGAAAGAATTTTCAGGCAAATTCCGGGCCTGGAGAAAGCCGAATTCGCGCGGCTCGGGTCAATTCACCGCAATACCTTTTTGGATTCTCCACGGCTCTTGGATCAGTTCTCGCGATCGCGCAATGATCCTCATGTTTTCTTTGCAGGTCAGATGACAGGGGTAGAAGGATACATCGAGTCTACCGCGTCGGGTCTTGCGGTTGGTATAATGGCGGGCTTACTGTCACAGAATTTAACGCCACATACGCCACCTGAAACGACAGCCATAGGCGCACTGCTGAAACACACAAGAGACGTATCTGTTGCCAAATACGAACCGATGAATATAAATTTCGGCATCATCGCGCAAGCTCCCGCCGGAACTCCCAAGCACCACAAACGGGAAATAATTGCCGAACGGGCTCTTAAGGATATTCGTGAATGGAAGGATCAAATAAACAAGCTTGAAAATAATTATTAAGTCATTTCAGGAGTAACATTTGGAACTGCCCGAGAGAAAAATCTACAAGGTCTCGGAATTCACTGAAAAGATCAGGGAGATCTTAGAGACGGAATATCCTTCGGTCTGGATACAGGGCGAAATATCAAATTTCCGTAGTGCGCCGTCGGGCCATCTGTATTTTACCTTAAAAGACGACGCGGCCCAGATCAGGTGCGTGATGTTCAGGCTCCAGGGGCGTTTCCTCAAATTCAGGCCGGAAGACGGACTGCAGATTATCGCGTGGGGCAGATTGTCAGTATATGGCCTTCGGGGCGAGTATCAATTGATACTCGACACCATGGAACCCTTCGGTTTTGGAAGCCTGATGCTGGCCTTCGAGCAATTAAAGAATAAACTTGGAGCGGAGGGTCTCTTCGATGAAAACCGCAAGAAATCCTTACCTCCTTTCCCGAAAACCATTGGGTTGGTGACTTCTCCTCGAGGCGCAGTCGTTCGCGATATGATCCGAATAATTCGGCAACGTGCCCCATGGATACACATTGTTGTCAGTCCATCCTCGGTTCAAGGAGATAAGGCTCCCGAAGAAATCACGCTAGCTATACAAAGACTCTGCGAGACACGTGACGTGGACGTCATAATTCTCGGGCGAGGAGGAGGCCCGATAGAAGACCTCTGGGCGTTTAACGACGAGAGGGTAGTTCGAGCTGTCGCAGGATGCAGGCTGCCGATCATCAGCGCAGTGGGACATGAAACCGATGTCACGCTGACGGATTTTGCTGCTGATCTGAGAGCGCCCACACCATCGGCTGCTGCGCAAATGCTTGTTTCAGACAAAAGAGATTTAGAAGCAGTATTGGAACATTTCCAGGCAAGATTAAGGCATTGTGTGACAGCGGTCGTGGACCGTTTCGCCTCGAGTGTGGGAGAACTTATCAGACGGCTTCACGATCCTTTCAGGCAGATATCGGAATATCGTATGAGGATTGACGATCTGAATATCAGGCTTATAAAAACCACGAAACGGAAAGTCGACGATCTCCGGCGAGAAGCCGATTCCTTGACGGCCAGACTTAAGCCCGAGCAAGTAGCGAGGATAGTCGGAAAAAAACGAGATCAGTTTGATTCATTATTTGGGCGCTTGGCGGCAGCGGGTCGAGTATCTGTTCACGACGCTCAACAGTCTTTCAATATTCTCGCGGGACAATTGGATGCCCTGAGCCCGCTGGGTATAATGGCCAGGGGTTATTCCATTACTTTCGATTCCCGGACCGGCGCTGTGATCAAGGATGCTCAAACGACCAAAGCGGGAGAAGAAGTGCGTATAAAGCTTCACCGTGGAGAACTGGATTGTGAAATAATGAGGAAGCGGAATGACATATAAGACAGATTCAAAGAAGATTCTAGAATTTCTGACCCGAGTGACTCAAGAGGCCGGCAAACGGATACTGACCTATTCCAAAGGAAACCTGGGAGTAACTCTCAAAGATAACCGACCCGACGCCATAGATATCGTTACCAATGCGGATCGTGCGTCTGAAGATTTCATTCTTGATGCCATAAATCGGGAATTTCCGGAACACGATATTCTCACTGAAGAGAGAAGTATTGAACTAAAGGGTTCTCCATGGTTGTGGTTTGTGGACCCACTCGATGGCACAGTGAATTTCGCACACGGATATCCAATGTTTTCCATATCATTAGCTCTCATGGAAAGTGGCGTACTCGTTGCCGGCATGGTTTACGATCCATTGAAAAAAGAAAGTTTCTATGCCATAAGAAACAGCGGCGCTTTTCTGAATGGTAATCCTATTCACGTATCCGGAGCAGCACGACTACCAGAGAGCATTTTCTCTACCGGCTTCCCTTATGATAAAGCATATTCACCGGACAATAATATCGCGGAATTTTCAAGGGTGCTGTTGCGCGTACAAGGAATTAGGCGTGGTGGGTCTGCCGCGCTCGATTTAGCTTACGTTTCGTGCGGTCGATTGGATGGGTTTTGGGAACAGAAGTTGAAACCGTGGGATATGGCCGCAGGTATGCTCCTGGTGCAAGAAGCCGGAGGCCGCGTAAGCGATGGGTCAGGCAACAGGACCGATCCTTATACTCAGTTTATTGTTGCAACTAACGGCATCATTCACGACTTGTTGCTTCAGGCCATTAAATCGGATTCGTAATGAAAAATTGTTTGAGGCCTAGTCAAACATGGTGATACGCTGCGCTCATTGCCAAGGCACAATGAGGTTGGATGAGAAGAATCTTCCCGATAAACCGAAGGTAAAGATCCGGTGTCCTCATTGCCGTGGAATTGGATACATAGAAAATACATCGGCGCCGAATCCGCCCGCGAGTTCCTCTGACGAGCAGCCGGTCAGCCAACCTTATCAATCCAAATTCGAGTTGCGGGAACCACTTACTGATAAACTCGAGATGGAATATGACGTTTCGCTGCCTCATGATGCCTTCCAGGAATTTCGCTTCCCCGCTGAGCAGGATCGCCAAAGTAACTCCCGGAAGACCACTATCGGCTTGAAAACAATTATTTTGGCCGTGGCCTCTCTGGTCGTCATCATATTTTTTGCGTTGTTGGTTAATATAATTCTGCCAGGACCTTCAGGAATCAAAGGAGTCTCGCGAGCGGTCCAATCGGAAGAGGAACAGACACTTACGAAAACCGGCGGAGATGTTGCGCCGGTAAAGGGCTCAGTCCCCGCTTCCCCGCGTCAGAAAGATAAGTCAAACAGATAGAAATAAAAACAATGCAATTCAAACCCTGCCGTCATATTCCAGGACTTAAAAAGTGATCATAAAGCGTCCAGCCCAGGAGGAGAGGGAACGATTATTTCTCGCGGTGTACGCGATTCGCTCCGAAAATACTCGGGGCCGGGTTCATCCTGAAGAGGAATGCCCTTATCGCACGGCATTTCAAAGGGACCGCGACCGAATTATTCATTCGAGGGCATTCCGCCGGCTTGAATACAAGACGCAAGTCTTCGCATATTATGAAGGGGACCACTACCGGACAAGGCTGACCCATACTCTCGAAGTGGCGCAGATTGCCCGAAGCTTGGCTCAGTATTTGGGCGTCAATGAGGAGCTGACCCATGCCGTGGCTCTAGCGCACGATCTTGGCCATACGCCTTTCGGCCATGCCGGAGAAGAAGCTCTTCACTGCCTTATGCAGGACCACGGCGGATTTGAGCACAATACTCAGTCCCTCCGGGTCGTGGACCTGCTGGAAGCACGATATCCTAATTTCCCGGGACTGAATTTAACGTTCGAGACACGCAGCGGAATCGCAAGACATTCCACGGTGTACGATCAAGCGCCTGCTCATGTTATGAAAGAGTTCATGTCGGGACCGTGCCCCAGTCTCGAGGCGCAGATCGTCAACCTTGCCGATGAGATAGCCTATAATTGTCATGACATCGAGGATGGCGTCCGGTCCGGTTTTTTTGACGAACATGACCTTGGAGAACTCGATATTTGGAACGAAGTGACCAGAATTATCAGCGACCGACATCCTAACCTGGATCGGGATACTTTCCGTTATCAGTGCATTCGAATTCTTATCGACACATTCATTCGCGACCTTGTGCAAGGGACTGAGGAATGCCTGTCGAAAAACAATTTTGAGAGTCCGACGGATATCATCAATTTCCCTGAAAAAGTCGCTACGTTTTCTCCTGAAATGCAGAAATGGAAAGAGCAGCTCAATCACTTCCTTCACACAAGATTCTATACACATCATAAAATAATGAGAATGCAATATAAGGCAGCTCGCCTATTGACTGACCTTTTTCAGGAATATGTGTCCAGACCGTCACAGCTTCCGCCGGGTGTCCAAAAGAGAATCTTAGCAGATGAAGATTCGGTCGAAAGAGTAGTTTGCGATTACATAGCTGGAATGACCGACAGATTTGCTCTAGTTGAACACAGGAAACTATTCCTTCCTTATGAGTACTGATCACTGATCCGGCTTATTCCCTGTCTTTACGTGACCAAATTGGATGATTGCACAAATCACCATAGTGCTTATGTATATAGATGCCGGAATAAAAACTTACCTGAGAGGAATTAGTCCATGACAAGACGTAGCGGTCTGGTCACGATGAATGGGAACCCTATAACTCTTCTAGGAGAGCCGGTGAAAATCGGCGAACACGCGCCTGATTTTTCAGCGACAGGGACAGATATGAAGCCCGTGAACTTCTCCTCATTTAAAGGAAAAGTATGCGTGATTTATTCTGTTCCGTCCCTGGATACGCCTGTTTGTGATAGGACTACAAGGAGGTTTAACGAAGAAGCCACCCAGTTGGGGACTGGCGTAATCGTTTTAGCCATAAGTATGGACCTTCCTTTCGCTCAGGCACGCTGGTGCGCAGCTGCTGATATAAAAGGAGTGCAGACTCTTTCCGATCATAGAGACGCTTCCTTCGGAACTTCATACGGGGTTCTTATAGACGGAATGCGTCTTCTAGCCCGCGCTGTGTTTGTTGTTGACGCGGATGGCGTAATCCGTCATGCCCAAATAGTGAACGACGTTGTTAATGAGCCCGATTTCGATGCGGCTCTGACGGCTGTCAAGAATCTGATGTGATACACTCCTGATTTAGGTAGCATTCTAGATTGAGCCACAGTACAAATATGATTTGAGCGCGCTGCCACTTTTTGTCGAGCAGCGTCGAGAATGGGTCTAAATAGAGCCCTGTTAATAATATTATTGGAGGAAGATTATGCAGCAGTGGAAATCAGTGGACGAGGTACTGGATTTTGCGATCGGCCAGGAACAGGAGGCTTTTCAATTTTATACGGATTTATCCGCTCGCATGGATAGGCCATGGATGAGCGAGATCTTCAAAAGTTTTGCCCAGGAGGAACTCGGGCACAAAAGAAAACTGGAAGATATAAAAATAGGCAAAAAGCTTTTGCCTTCCCAAAGCAAGGTCCTGGATTTAAAGATCGGGGACTATTTAGTCGATGTGGAACCTTGCCGGGAAATGGATTATCAACAGGCTCTCATTGTTGCTATGAAAAAAGAAAAAAAGGCCTTTAAAATGTACAATGATTTAGCCGCTGTCGTGGAAGACGGCTCGCTTCAGGCGGTTTTCATGTCGCTTGCCCAGGAGGAAGCCAAACATAAGTTACGATTCGAAATTGAATATGATGATTATGTGATGAAAGACAATTAATAATTTGTGTCTCGGAATTTGCGCGACTTTGGGATTAGCGAAATCTAGGACTAGCCTTGATAAGCAGGAAGAAGATACTTGCAGCCCTTTTGGCACTTGTAGGACTGATATTGATCCTGGTGTGGACTCAGGGCGGATTTCACTCCAAAGTTCCGGGGGGAATCACATCTCCCCCTGGAAAAAGTACATCAGAACTCAAGACCTTTAAGGCAGAGACCGGCCACAGTGGAGGAGAGGTGACCGTGTCGGGAACCGTGGTTTCCAGAGAAACCGCAAGAGTGGCTTCCCGAGTGCTGGGGTACGTGGTGGAACTTAACGTCGAAGCGGGTGACACGGTAAAAAAAGGCCAAGTGCTGCTTCGGGTAGACGCAAAAGATATGGCGCAACGCGAGGATCAGGCACAAGCCGCTCTTGAAAGCGCTCGCGCGGATTTGGTGAAAACTAAGAATGATTATGAGCGCTACAAAAGTCTATTCGAAAAAGAATCAGTTGCAAAAAAGGATTACGATGACGCGTTGGCCCGTTACGAAATGTCCCAGGCCGCAGAACAAAGAGCCGCAGCCGCCCTGGAAGAGGCAAAGACTCAGCTTTCTTACGCCATAGTTACAGCACCTTTTGACGGCATTGTTTCGGGCAGGGAAATTAACCTCGGTGACCTGGCTACCCCTGGAAAAGCGTTGTTGAGCATCTACATGCCGGGTACGCTTGAATTGGTAGCAGCAATCGGAGAGCAGTATGCTCCGTACTTGAGCCTTGAAGAGCCTGTCACGATCTCTATTCCTTCGGCAAAGGTCGAGCAGTCTTCTAAAATACGGGAAGTTGTGCCGCAACGTGACGAAAGAACAAGAACTATTACAGTCAAAGCCCCACTTTCCGAGCATCCCGGCCTTGGTCCTGGGCTGTACGGAACGTTGACATTCAAAACTCTTACGTCAGACGTGGTTCTCGTTCCCGCAAACGCGGTCCAATCAGTCGGGCAGCTTGAGACCATCAAGGTCCTGGAAAGCGGTGTAGTGAAGATTCGTCACGTCAAAACCGGTCGTAAACTGAGCGACGGGAAAGTAGAAATAATCTCCGGCCTCAACCCCGGTGAAGAGGTGGTGGTGAAGTAGGAACGTAGAGAATAAATCCGGGAGAATCCCGCGTTCTGCGCGGGATAGAAAACGTCCCGGGGAAAGCCGCTGGAAAGGGAAGAGAAGGCAAGAATGCGGGGCAACCCGCTGAGGAGAGAAGGGAAGAATGTGGGAGACCCCGCTTTTTGAAAAAAGGTGCTCCGCGCACGGCGAGTGGGCCCACACCCTCTCCGGCAAAAAACTCTTATTATTGCTAGCGGCAGTCCGATGGGCCAATGCAGACAGCGCGAGATCGGAGCGCCTCGATGGGCTCCGTTATGCAACGAGGGCCGGGGATGTCATTGCGAGGAGCAAAGCGACGTGGCAATCTCCATATTCCGGTAGCGGTCCCGCCTCCGTGCCGGGCTTACGGAAGAAAGATCCTCGACCCCGCCTTTCGAGAGAGGCCCGAGAAGGCCATCCCGCTAGACGCGGGATTCCCGGCCTCTCCGGCAATCCCTCGCAGAACGCGGGACTAAATTGTTGGACGTAAATCACAGAATATTGCTTGTGGTCAAGTCAGTCATTTGGGCCTCGGCGAAAGTCCCGGATGGACTCTCCTATGAGTAGCAGCGGGGTGAAACCCGCGGGAACGATGATCTTGAAGAAGCAAGACCCTGAAAGTTCCACCATTAACATTTTGGGGGACCCCCTCCCCAGGGTCATACCTAGATTGTCACATTCTTGCCGTGGGTTTATATCCCGCGTCTCGCGGGACTGCTTTTGGGCCGCCCCTCCGGGGCTGCGTATTGTTGGGTTGTATGGTGCTGTACGGCGGGACCGGCGGTCGCCCTTTTACATTGGCCGGGCTGATTAGAATATCGCGATGGGTGGTCGGCCCCAGAATTATCTGAATGATTCCGGGTTCTCGAGATCATCTGACCATCGGTTGGGATTATGCAAAATGTAGTCACGGATCGCGCTCAGGGATCTTTCATTTCGGATGATGTGTTCGTAATAATTGCGCTGCCAAAGAGGCCGGCCCGTTCGAGATAATAGTCGGTTCAGCAGGATAGGGGATATGGATTTGAATGTCCGAACAACATCCCCCAATGTGCGGCGCGCCGCTTGCTGCGCTCCTTGTGGGCTGAGAACAACGTAGCGGGAATAAAGCAAGAACAGGGGGCACCAGGTGGTTGGGGACGGAATGGTCAGGAAGGGTGAGTACGTGAAGCAGGGAGACCTGTACGTTGGAGAGAAGCGTACAGGAGTCAGAGCCTCCATAGTAGTGATGAAGCGCCGTAACAGGTGTGGAGCGAAGGGAGGCAGGAAGGTGGGTGAGCTACAGTTAGTCACACGGAATACACACCGGTATCGAGTGGCCGTCTGGTCTAGACTGCCGGAGAACTCTACTGCCATCAGTCGGATTAACCGTGTTTTACGCT
>JBKQRG010000121.1:0-6563 GCA_052144015.1 Desulfomonilaceae bacterium | reverse complement strand
GCGGGTCCACTCGGCGTGGGGCCAACATGCATCTTGAGACTGAGAGCCCTCGACACACTCCGATGCCCGCTGATGCATGGTCGCCGTGCGCGGAGCACCTTTTTGCAAGAAGCGGGTTCCCCCGCATCTTCTCTCCTGTTTCCGCTGACAGAGGGCCTCTTAATGGGTGACCCCTGATTGACGGAGGAACGATCTTGACGAGCCTGTAGGCTCCGATGATGAAGTCACAAATGCAAAGCGTTGCTGGATGGGGCTGTGGACACCGGAGTGGCGTGCTAGGTGTCCACGGCCTAACATTGTTTCGGCTCATTTTATCGGAGGAACGTACGGAAGCCACATTGTAAAGAACCAACAAAGAAAAAAAACAATGGGAATGTGGATGAACAATTGCAGCACCGAGTATCCCACAAGGTCACGGGCCTTCATGTGGAGGATGCCCAGCAACGGGAGCATCCAGAAGGGATTTAGTAGATTCGGCAAGGCTTCTGCCGCGTTATAGATCTGAACCACCCATCCCAAATGCACCTTCAGCTCGTTGGCCGCCGCAAGAACATAGGTCGCTTCTATGACCCACTTGCTGCCGCCGGAAGGGATAAACACTCCCAGAACAGCGGAGTAGAAGGCTACCAACAATGGATAAGTGTTCTGTGTGGTTATGGAGACGAAGATGTCGGCCAGCCATTTGTTGATTCCCGTGCCTGCAATCATTCCGAAAATGACCGCGTAAAAGGGGAACTGGATAAGAACCCCGCCCGACGCCGGAACAGCCTGGGCCACTGAGCGGAGAAACCGTTTGGGCCTCCAATGCAGAAGGAGACCGACGGATATAAAAATGAGATTGTACGTATTCAGGTCCAGTGCGGCCAAAGGCCCCATGGGTGATGTCATGAATACATTTGCCAAGTATACGAATAAGAGCAGGGCCACGAGTATGTTCAGCACAGGGTTGTATTCGAGCCATTCGCCCGGTTTTGTTCTGGGCTCAAGCTCCAAGTTGATCGGTTCAAACTCCACCCCGAAGTCTTTGGCAGTTTTCGCGTGCTGGGGCTTCGGCGCGGACCAGTACGCCACGAGTACGGACACAATCACCAATATCGCTGCTGTTACGATACTTTCCCACAAGAAGATGGTCTGAGTTAGGGGGATCAGCCCACTGATTTCATAGAGCGCCGGCGGAATAGATCCCTTTGTAGCCATCATCAACGCTGCCGACGAAGACAAACCAAGTGCCCATATACTGCCCAGCCCGAGATACGCCGCTGCGCCGATGGCCCGATAGTCGATCCCATCAATTCGCCTGACGAGTTCTCGTACCAGCAGGCCGCTGAAAATTAAGCTGAATCCCCACGAGATCAAAGAGGTGAACATCGAGAAAAAAGCGACAAATGCAATCGCACCTCTAGGAGTTGATGGAATCGACGCGAGGCGCTGAATTATCCAGTACACGGCAGGAGTGGAGGCCACTAAATATCCACCGATGATAATCATGGCCATTTGCATGGTGAATGGAATGAGAATCCAAAACTGCTTTCCTCCTTCAAGAGCGAGCTTATAGGGCTTCTCGCCGATCAAAAGGCCAATGATGAAAACAATGACAATGCCAAGGAGAGCAAACACGAGGGCATCCGGAAACCACCGTTCACTCCAGTTGGCTAGACCTAAACCAAGACGGGCAAGCCCCCCCTCGGCCAAAGTTTCCGGCTTCGTCCCAGTTTTTTCCTCTACCATCACTGATCCCCCTTTCCGATTGCCACAAAGACATTCATTCTTATGCTAGCCCGTCCATTAATCGGGGGCCCCCCTCTTTAGGAAACGCCCCTGAAATTGCAAGCATAGATACCTCAACGGTTAGGCCAACCACCTCCTCTCCCCTACAAGACGGAGCCCATCGCTGGCAATCCGTGCTCAGTGACGACGCCAAGTTGACCGAAATGCTCGGGCCGGTTGAACTGCGACCCTGCGTGGTAACACTCGGGAAGGTCAGAAGAGTTATTCCGGGGCCAGATTGAACTCCACAATTGGCAAAGCTGTCAACTGAAATCTATGACTTGCGGTAACCATTTGGTCAGGAATTATGAGGCGGTTTTGCCATCTCGGGTGTGTTTGGGCTGGTGCCCGGTTGCGGGATGGCTCCTCTAGGCCGAGTATGCCAAGTGAGGTCACTCACAAGACCCAAGAGTGACGAAACAGTCGTCATATTGCTCAAAAACCGCGTTTTTTCCTGTTTATGAGAGTACCTCTTCACACGCCCCTCGGTCAAGCCGAATCCTGCGCGCGACGCCTTACCCAAACGCAGCTTGTTAGTGTCGAGCCAAAGGAAACTCTGAAGCCACATGAACATACCAAGGCAGATGATCTTTCGATTTCTCTTCGGACGACCACATCGAGGTGTTTCGATTGTAGGCGCTGATGTCCTGACGTAATCACAGATAAGTATGTGTATCTACCTATAATAACATATAAGGGTGGACGTCAGCGTTGGTGTGCCGTGTTCGGTGTTCATCCAAACAGGTACGCGTTCCGCCCAGTGTACTCACTGTCAGCTAGAACTTAAGTTATCTGAGCTCTATTTCTACTTTCTTGATCTTGCCAGTGAACGCGAAGTCCGTTGGGTAAAGTCCCACGGGTGATCCTGTATCCGTACCGATGTCAAAGGTTTCATCGGCAGAGAACAGAAAGGGCACTGTTCGCTCTATTCTTCCTTGGGCAGTCAGTTGACCATTGAGGAACAATTTGCTTACGCCTCCCTTGCCTATTCCGCCACCATCGTAATCAAACTGGTACTGAATGGTTGCCGCTCCGGCCCCTAGTCTATTCGCTCCTGCGATGGTAGACCGCTCGCTCGTGAGGTAGTTGTATGTGAAAGAGGGTTTCCCGTCCTTGAAGTAAAGGGACCAGCCTCCAACGACACCCCCGATGGCCGCCACAACTCCTTCTGCGCCGGCTTGTGGGATTTCCACCTCTGCAGTAATGGTGAAGGACCTGTTCTTGGTCGCAGGAGCAGCTATTTCAGGGATACGTACTGCACCGGGATAGAATGTGAATTTGTTGCGATCGCTTCCCCTTCCCGGTAACGGCCAATTGGTAAAGTCCACCCGAGCCCCGCCACGGTCATCCAGAGGCAACACGTTGTGCTTGCCGGCCTCTACCCAGAAAAGATCCTGCAATGCCCGTAACTTATCCGGATATTTGTCTGCGAGGTTGTCGGCTTGCGTGAAGTCCTTGGCGATATTGTAGAGTTCCCATTTTTCGTTGTCGAAACTCGAACTCTTGGCCAACTCCCACGGCACTCGTCCGTGAAAACAGGAAGCGATCCAGCCGTCGTCATAGAGTGCCCGGTTGCCCATCATCTCGAAATACTGAGTGCGCCGACGGCTGGGGGCGTTCGGGTCATCAAAAGTGTAAAGCATGCTTACGCCCTCGATTGGTTTCTGCGGGGCTCCGTTTACCATGGATGGCTCGGGAATACCCACAGCTTCGAGGATGGTTGGAACTATGTCTACGCAGTGATGGAATTGGGACCGCAGACCGCCTGCATCCTTGATGCGTTTCGGCCAGCTGATCACCATGAGATTGCGGGTGCCGCCAAAGTGAGAAGCCACCTGTTTCATCCACTGGAAAGGTGTGTCGCATGCCCAGGCAAATCCCGCAGGATAGTGGTTGTAGGCCGTAGGCCCACCCAGTTCATCCAGATGCTTCAGCACAACCGAGGGGTCCTCGGGAACACCGTTAAGCACGCTCATTTCATTAAAAACGCCATAGGGGGTGCCTTCCCCGCTAGCCCCGTTGTCTCCCAGGATGTAGATGAACAGCGTGTTGTCCCAGACCCCCAGCTCTTTGGTGGCGTCCACGAGGCGGCCTACCTCGCTGTCCGTTTGGGCAAGGAAGCCCGCATAGATCTCCATCAGTCGAGATGCTATCTTCTTCCGTTCCGGTGGCAGCGATTCCCAGGCCGGGATTTGAGATGGACGCGGTGTTAGTTTGGCATCAGCCGGAACAACCCCGAGTTTCTTCTGCCGCTCGAATATCTCCTCACGCAGTTTGTCCCAACCCTGGTCGAACCGGCCTTTGAATTTGTCGGACCACTCCTTTGGTACGTGGTGCGGTGCATGGGTGGCGCCTGGGGCAAAGTAGACGAAAAAAGGCTTTTCCGGCGCAATAGATTTCTGCATTCTTATCCACATGATGGCCTGATCCGCGAGGTCGTCGTTCAGTGTGTAACCGGGCTTTTTCGGCCGCTCAATGGCCAAGGTGCCATCGTAAAGCGGCGGTTCGTACTGGTGCGCTTCACCACCGAGGAATCCATAAAACTTCTCGAAGCCCATTCCTGTTGGCCAGCGATCGAAAGGTCCTGCTATGCTAGTCTCCCAGACCGGTGTATTGTGCCACTTACCCCAAGCGGAAGTGTTGTAACCATGCTGTCTCAATAGTTCGGCTATCGTGGCCGTGCTCTTGGGTATCACACTGGTATATCCTTCGAAACCGGTCGCCAGCTCGGTGATTTGGCCAGTCCCTACCGAATGATGATTGCGGCCTGTCAGCAATGCGGCACGAGTTGGCGAACATAGGGCCGTAGTATGAAATGCGTTGTAGCGCAGCCCTTGCTGTGCCAGTCGGTCAAGTGTGGGAGTAGGTACTGGGCCCCCAGATCCTCCCGGAGCTCCGAATCCTACATCATCGAGCAGAACTATCACTACATTGGGCGCGTTCGCAGGTGCTCTTATTCCCTCGATCTTGGCAGGTTTTGAGTCCTGCCAGGTTAGTCCCACCTGGGCCGGGAGTGGTTTGTCGGGTCTCGGAAGGACATCCTGAGCATACGCTGACGTCAAGGCGCACCCGAGAAGTGCCATCGTCGCTGCCCAAAGCGCTGTGAATCTCCTGATTTCTTGACTCACGCTGAATTCTCCTTTGTTTATCGATCGGAATTATGCGGTGGTCTTGCCATTTCGAGGGTGTTGTGCCCGGTGACTGTTCGAAGGATAGTTCCTTGAACGCCGAAAAGGCCCCCGCCTGTCTCCCACATGGGCCGACGGAGGCAAAAACCTCATCACGTTGTTGGAAAAGTCTGTATTTTCCTGGTTCTGCAGCGTACCTCGCCGAACGCCCCCGGTCAAGTACAATGTTCTCGGTGGCCCTCAGCCGAACACAGCCTGGTATCGTCGGGCCAGGATCTATGACATCTGGCCAGAGAATAGTCACCACCACATTGCTACGAAATGCTATTCGGTGAGACAAACGAATCGGCGCACTCCCATTCGGTCTTTCTTTCGGTCTTGTCTAAATAATCAATCCTTCCGCCAATGCGGCCAGCAAAACAAGTTTAAGGTACAGTGAGGATTTTGCCATCCTATCCTTGCATCTCAAGAACAACTGGGATTTTTAAGCGGTGCTTTGCCTGAACTTTGTATCTTAGCCTGCCCAAGGATAGGATTCTTATTGATTTTTCGGATCAGCTGACAAACGAACTCCTCCCGCCGAACACTGGAGAACCCGTACTCCCCGTTCAAACGGGAAGTTCCTAGTCAGCAAGACTACTCCACTCCCTGCAGCTACTGGAGCCTTGTCGCCAAGTGCTGCAGGACACGGATGTGCTGAGGATTTTCTGATTTAGCCATGCGGGATTAAGTACGGTGTCCCCGGAATTAGATGCTCGGAATAAGATGAAGTATTTCCGATTCCGTCTTGAGACTGACCATTTCGTTTATAGTCTATAGTAATTGACGAGTTGATCGAGTGACTGCCCCAAGTCCTCCAATTTCTTGGCTGATTCCTCAACTTGCGAAATGACGTTCAGGTTCTCTCGCATTGTCTGCTCAATGTTCATCATGGCGCTGGAGGCTTGTTCTGCACCTGCAAGCTGCTCGTTGCTCGATGCATTGATTATTCCCGCAGCCTGAGCTGAATTGGCAACGCTGTCCACAAGGGAACTGATAGCTTCGCCGGTTACTCTGGATTGCTCTACTCCGGACTCCACAGCCTTGGCTCCTTGTTCAGTGGCCATGACTACAGCACTTACGCATTGTCTGGTATTGGACAATATTGTCCGTATCTGATTGGT
Organism: Desulfomonilaceae bacterium; assembly: GCA_052144015.1. GTDB lineage: Bacteria > Desulfobacterota > Desulfomonilia > Desulfomonilales > Desulfomonilaceae > DATJPW01. Next base: position 505 of record JBKQRG010000121.1, on the reverse strand, counting down.
GGCTGCTTTGGATTCATCAGCCAGAGTTTTTATTTCATTCGCCACCACTGCGAATCCTTTTCCTTGATCACCTGCTCTTGCAGCTTCAATAGAAGCATTTACCGCGAGCAGATTGGATTGATCCGCCAAGTCTTGTACGCTCGACACGATGTCCTCAATAGCTCGGCTTTGTTCACTGAGCTTTACGACCGTGTCACCGATGAGGGTCATCTGCCCTCTAATTAGATTTATTCTATCGATCGTCTTTTCAGTCGCATCACGACCTAGATCAGAGGTTTTCAAAGCTTGGTCCGAAGTTTGAACCACATTGGATGCCTTCGTGCTTGCAAGCCTTGCTGCCTGGCTCACCTGATGCATGGTGGTTGAGACTTCAGTAACCGCAGCAGAGGTTCTGAAACCATTATCTCCCAATTGACTCATTGTAGTGGTAAGCTCCTTGGCAACGCTGGAGAGTACGACAACCACCTCGATCATTTTTGAACTTTGGTCTTTCAGACTCACCAAC
>JBKQRG010000120.1:0-21991 GCA_052144015.1 Desulfomonilaceae bacterium | reverse complement strand
GAAATCCGAAGACACTTTCGCACGTTCGCAAGTACGTATCCGACGTGATGATAGAGACGGACCTGGAGTCCATGGGCATAGACCTGTCTTTGGCCGCTGCGCCGGCTCCGGCTGAAACTAAGGCCGCGCAGGTCAAGGCAGCTCCGGCCAAACCGGCCCCCGCTCCTGCTCCCAAACCCGCGCCTGTTAAGGCTGAAGAGGTCAAACCTGAGCCTCCTGTCGAGGAATCAGTGAAGCCTGCGGAGGAGGTCACAGCTCCGCCCGCGGAACCTTCTCGTCCGGAAAAATCGGCCCTCGCTACAGGAGCCGCGGATCAGCTGACCGACGAGGAAATTGAGGCTTTAAAAGAGTTAGTTTCAATCTTTCGAGTCATTAGGAATTTTTTCACCGGGATTTCCCAATTGGCATCGGGTAAGCCACCGGGAAGCTGAGGTTGTGAGCCTTTTCAAGGGAACGAGCAAGATCCTCAGCCTGGCATGTAGCACATCTGTGTAGTTAGCCGGAAATGATGCGGTTCTCTAGTTTCTCGGATCACGAATTCAAAGAGACACATGCTAGAAAGCCCGATGTTTCACGTGAAACATCGGGCTTCTTATTCATGTTTAATCAAGTACTTGCGACCATCGGCCAAATTCTGCTGCCGTGCTGCCAACCTACTGACTTCCCGGCGGAGACGGCGAAGGACCCGCTCCTGGCGCTGGTTCCGATTTCGGTGCTGGAGCAGAAGGGGCAGCTTCCATAGGGGCAGTGCCTGGTTGACCAGTCGTCGCGCCGCCAGGCGTCGCCGACTCTTCCCGACCAGTCTGAACGTCCTGGCCTGGAACCGGGGCAGTAGCCGGAGCTTCGGTACCATATTCGCCAACCACCGAGTACTCCTTCGGAGCACCTTTTCCTGAAAAATAAGTGAGAATTATGGAGGTGACCATGAAAAGGACCGCGGCCCCGATCGTCACTTTGCTCAAAAAAGGAGTCGCGCCCGTGCTTCCAAATACAGTGTTGCTGGACCCTCCACCAAATACCGCTCCAATATCGGCCCCCTTACCAGACTGCAATAGTATAACCATGATCAGAGCTACGCAGACCAGGATGTGGATTGCCAGTATAATGGTAGTAAACATCAGTTTATTTTCCTCCGCGGTCTATGCCGCTTCTTTGATTATACCAAGAAAGTCTTCAGCTTTCAAAGCCGCGCCCCCCACAAGGAACCCATCTATGTCCTTGCATCCTATAAGGGTTCGCGTGTTGTCCGGTTTTACGCTGCCTCCGTAAAGAATCCTAACTCTATCCGCGTTATCCTTGCCGATTAAGCTCCCCAACTCCGCTCGCAAAAATTGGTGAACCTCCTGGGCCTGCTCCGGAGTAGCAGTTCGCCCTGTGCCGATGGCCCATACAGGTTCATATGCGATAGCCAGTTTGGAAGCCTCCGATATAATCACCCCATCGAGTCCGCGAGCCAGCTGCGCTTTCACAACCTCGAAAGTAGTACCGCTTTCACGCTGGGCCAGTGTTTCACCTAAGCAAAAAATTGGAATTAATTCGTACCTTGTAGCGGCTTTTATTTTCAGATTCACCGTGGAGTCAGTTTCACCGAAAAACTGTCTGCGTTCCGAATGTCCTATAATGACATGACTGCAACCCGCCTCCTTGAGCATGGCCCCTGAAATTTCGCCGGTAAATGCGCCATGGTCCTCCCAATGCATGTTCTGAGCACTGATCGAAATAGCGGTATCTTTAGCTTCTTCAATCGCGTCAACAATGGAAGTGAAGGGGGGTGCAATAATTAGCTCACATCCGGTCGAGCAAATACGAAGTCCATTCACCAGCTCTTGCACCAGACTACGCGTTTCCTTTCGTGTCTTGTGCATTTTCCAGTTGCCCGCGACTATCCGCGTACGCTCATTCATGATTTAAATTTCCTATGATATTGAATTTCGGCTCGAGATTACTCTTCAAGCTCCGAATAGGATCAGCTCTCCAATGCCGCCACTCCCGGCAGAGTCTTGCCTTCCATAAATTCCATGAAGGCTCCGCCGCCAGTGGAAATATAAGATATTTTGTCGGCTACACCCGCCTGCTCGACTGCACGAATCGTATCGCCTCCGCCCACGACTGAAAACGCGCCCGAATCCGCCACTGCTTTTGCTATCTCCATAGTTCCGCCGCTAAACGCAGAAATTTCAAAAACTCCCATAGGGCCATTCCAAATTATTGTTTTAGCAGTGTCTATAGCTTGCCTGAATCGTTCAATCGTTTGGGGGCCAATATCTAAGCACATTTTTTCAGTCGGAACCGACGATACCTTTACCACTTCCGTTTTCGCTCCTTCCTCCATCTTCGCAGATACGACAACATCCATGGGCAAAAGCAATTCGCATCGTTTGCTCTTGGTACCCTGTAACATTTCCGATGCCGTTCCTATCACTTCCTCTTCGATTTGAGATGTCCCGACCGAATATCCCTCGGCTTTCAGGAACGAATTCGCCATGCCTCCGCCAATAAGCGCCACATCCATACGATCGAGTATATTGCTCAGCACCGCTAGCTTGTCCGAAACTTTTGCCCCTCCAAAGATAGCCACAACAGGCCGTGCAGGATTGGAAAAAGCCTTGGACAGGTTTTCCAACTCTTCTTTGAGCAATAATCCGGCGCCCTTTTCTTTAACTCGTTCAGCGATCCCCACTGTCGAGGCATGGGCGCGATGTGCCGTTCCAAAGGCATCATTGATGTAGACGTCTGCCAGAGAAGCCAGCTCACCTGCAAATTCCGCGTCATTTTTTGTTTCACCAAGATGAAATCGCAGATTTTCCAATAGCAGAAGGCCACCGTCAGAAATCGCAGCCACGGCTTCCTTAACTTCGTCACCTATACAATCATTCACAAAACGAACATCTCGGCCCAACAGCTCTTGCAGCCGCACGGCAATCGGCCGAAGACTCATGTCAGCTTTTCTTTCTCCTTTAGGACGCCCCAGGTGCGATGCCAGAATGGATTTGGCGCCCTGGCTGATCGCATATTGAATAGTAGGCAACGCCCTGCGGATCCTAGTATCGTCTTTTATAACTCCTGCTGAGTCCAGAGGCACATTGAAATCAAAACGGAAGAATACTCGTTTATCTTTGATATCAATGTCGCGGATGCTCTTGATCGTCATCACGTCCCCCTCATCCATTAAATCACCAGTATCCGTCATTTAATGTGAGTTCACAGACAAATTAAACCAACCGCTCTCCTACGTAAACAGCAAGATCTGCCATCCGCGCAGAGTACCCTGATTCATTATCATACCAGCCACAAACCTTTACCATATTGCCGTCGATCACAAAAGTCGATAGAGCATCGAAAACGGCAGAATAACTGCTGTTCACGAAATCCGTGCTGACCAACGGTTCATCCATATATTGCAGAATGCCCTTCATTCGACCGTCGGCCGCCTTCTTCATCGCAGCGTTCACATTGTCCACCGTGGCATCCCGCTTCAGGGTAGCTGTGAGATCCATGAACGAGACATTCGGGGTGGGAACTCGAATTGCCATTCCGTCCAGTTTGCCCACCAATTCAGGAATAACCAGCCCGACGGCCGTAGCAGCTCCTGTCGTAGTCGGAATCATGTTCATCGCCGCGGCTCTGGCTCTTCGATAATCCTTGTGCACCGTGTCAAGCAAACTCTGGTCCATAGTATATGAGTGGATGGTTGTCATGAGACCTTTCTCGATCCCAAACTCGTCGAACAGGACTTTGGCCAGTGGCGCCAGACAATTCGTTGTGCAAGAGGCATTTGAAATAATATGATGGGTTAGAGGATCGTATGTTTCTTCATTAACACCCAGAACAAGTGTAGCATCTACCTTTTTACCCGGAGCGGAGATAATGACTTTCTTCGCGCCCGCCTGTATATGCTTGGCGGCTTTCTCCCGCTCTCTAAAAATTCCCGTACATTCCATGACAACATCGATCTTCAGATCCGACCACGGCAGATTAAGCAGGTCATCCGTGATTGCAAGCGCATGGACTTTTTTCCCGCCGATAATTATAGAATCCTGCTCATACGAAACCTCAGCGGGAAACGGCCCATGAACCGAATCATGTTTGAATAAAAAAGACATTAATTTGGAATCCATCCTGTCGTTGATCGCCACTACTTCGATTTCTTTGTGATTTAAAGCGCTTCGCATCACATTTCTGCCGATACGGCCAAATCCATTAATCGCTATTCTAACGGGCATGACAACTCCTTCGAAACCTATTCAATAAACCTTCTAAAGATAATCAATCCGCTACATCGCGTCAATCTCGGATGATTTCTTTACTTGTGTTTCAAATGAATCTCAGATATACGAAAGTATCCGTCGGTCAGGAATCCTGCGATATAAGCATCGCTGGGCAATTTATCTTTTAATAAATCTTCAATAAAGTTTCAATTTGGGGACCGACGGACGGAGATCCGGATCTGATGAAGTCTATCCGAGTCTTCCTCATTGGCCAACTCATCCTGGTGGCCCTCACCGTGTTTTCTCATTTGGAAGCTGCCGATGGCCAGGCCTTGTCCACACAGTGGAAGATCAACACTGTAAAAGTGTGTCGTTCGACAGGCGGCGTTGTTATTCCCACGATTGAAGTAACAGGAAATTACCCCGTGTACTCATTTTTCATCCCGCGACCTGTGTGGACGGTTAATGGTACCGTCGTGGACGCTCAACCGATTTATCAACATGGCCGCTTGATTCTTTTTCAGCTCTTCAATGCAGGGGCATACCTAAAATCCGGCGCAAAAAATACAGTAAAGTTCTCATTACCCGATCAAACATCTTCGAAAGTGTTTTTTCTGGATCAGTCAACGCCGACTCCCGGAGACTGTTACGAGTTTTTCTAGGAAGCGCTGATCCCAAAACTCCGACCGCCTAGCAAAAAAGTGCCACCAGGATGGTCTGCTTCTAACAAGAGCAGCGAAACTTCGCAGCCGGATTAATCGAATATTTCGATTACGGCGGACACTTTGCGCAAATCGATTTAAATAAGGTAGTACTAAGATATCTGTCGCCCCGATCAGGTAAAATACAAACCACGGTCCCTGCGCCCATGTCTTTGGCGACCTGCATAGCTCCGTAAACCGCAGCACCTGAACTCATTCCCACGAAAATACCTTGTGTGAGCGCTAGCCAGCGAGTGGTATCATACGCCTGATCATCATTTACCTGGACGATCCGATCGATTCTGCGAGAATCGTATATTTCGGGCACCATGGATTCCGTCATATTTTTCAGGCCTTGAATTGTGTGCCCCTCCACAGGTTCCACTCCCACGATCTTGATTTTCGGGTTATGCTCTTTCAATCTTCGAGAAACACCCATAAGTGTGCCAGTGGTGCCCATCCCTGCCACAAAAACATCTACTTCACCGCCTGTGTCTCTGAGGATTTCCACTCCCGTGGTCATGTAATGAGCTTCTACGTTCGCAGAATTCACGAATTGATTCGGCATGAAATAGGTTTCAGGGTCCGAGCCATAAATTTCGTGTGCACGCCGTATTGCTCCGTCAGTAGATTCTTGAGGCGGAGTGATGTCCAGGTCCGCGCCGTAAGCCCTGAGTGTATTGCGTCTCTCAACGCTAACACATTCCGGCAAAGTCAAAAGACACCGGTATCCTTTGCAAGCGGCAACCATCGACAACCCGATCCCGGTATTCCCGGAGGTAGGCTCCAAAAGGATTTTGTCCTTTGTGAGGACCCCGTCAGTTTCAGCCTTCTGGATCATGTAATATGCGATGCGGTCTTTTACCGAACCACCAGGATTGTTTCCCTCGAGTTTTCCTAGTATCCGAACCTTATCGGAGCCGTTCTCGCTATGGATTCTTACCAAAGGTGTATTTCCTATTAGATCGAGGATTCCCATTTCCGCGCCCTTCCTTATAATATGGAACCTTTTTATATACCATTTTCACGGCATTTGCTCAACTGATTTATGACGCATTCACTAACCCTGGACCTACAACTCTTCCCCTTCACATCTTTGCCTTTACAGTGCTCCTCGATTGCTTACAGCACTGCCTGACTGTTCCCGACTGTGCGGTTAACTTCTCCGTTCGCCTGGAACCTAATCTTGACGGCCTGAAGGTAGCGACCGATAAACAAGTAATATCGGCGCAGCAGCAGCGGCAATTACCTGATTAAACTAACACAGCCACATCTCTGGAATCGACAGGATGCGTCAATGGCACAAAAATCCACCCGCTTACGTGACCAGGGGAGTTACAATTTCAATTAATTAGTGATAATGTCCATCCCTAAGCATATTATCGTGCACGGTATTCGGGGAGTAGGAGCGGATTTAAGTTGCCTAAGTTTGAGATTAAGCACAGGCGAACAGGAGAAGTTCTTTTTTCCGGCAGAGCTGGATCATTAAAGGAGTTGTTGCAATCGGCTGTGAAATCGGGAGTAGATACGTCCGTCGGGATGCTAGTGGCTTCGAAGCTCGGCCTCAAGAAAGCAGGGAAGGTGAAATTCTATGGAGCGGATCTTTCCGCTGCCGACCTGTCGGATATAGATCTCTCTGAAGGAGATTTTGCGGGGGCAGATCTGTCCGGAGCGAATCTCGAAGGATCATGCTTAACAAAGGCTATTTTTGCCCGCGCCAATCTTTCCGGCGCTAATCTTTCCAGGACCACTCTCGCTGAGACCGATTTTACAGAGGCCAACCTCACGAAGGCTGACCTGAGAAAGTCCGTAATGGAAGGAACCATTTTCTCTGAAGCGGATCTTTCCCAAGCTGTTATTTCAGGAACTCGGGTTACTAAAGCCATTTTCAGTAAAACTAACTTGTCGAACGCGATTCTTGCTTCGTCAGATTTATCCAAAGCCCAACTGGGCGGGAACTTCTTCGGTAAAGCTGATTTCTCCTGGAGCATTGCTCAGCAAGTTAGAATTGAGAAAACCGATTTATCTGAAGCGAATTTGGAAAGGAGCGATCTATCTTTTGCCAAACTCTCCGGCAGTAATTTAGCGGGAGCAAAATTGTCACACGCGAAATTGGAAGGAGCAGATCTTTCCGGCGCGATTCTCAAGAACGCAGACCTAAGCAGCGCGAATTTGACGGGATGTAGAATGGAAAAAGCCGCTCTTAACAATGCAAACCTCACAAGCGCCAAAATGCAGAAGATAGAGGCGACCGGATCCGATTTTTCACAAGCCGATTTGACTGAAGCCGATATGACGGCTGCGAATCTCTCCAACGCTGTTTTTAGTAACGGACGGCTCTCCAAATCAGTGCTTGTTGGAACTAACCTCAATAAAGCCCAACTGGAAAATGCAATTTGTCAAAAAGCAAATATGGAGCAAGCGATTTTTTCAAACGCGACATTGCAAAATGCGGACCTGCGTCAATGCGCTATGGGAAAAGCCGATTTTTCAGGCGCGATCATGATCGGAGCCAATCTTGAAGAAGCCAATTTGCAGCGATGCAGATTAATAGGGGCAAACCTTAGCTCCGCTCGTCTTTCGGCCGCATTTCTTTTAGAATCCGAAATGTCCGATACGGATGCCTCATCAGCGGATTTTTCAGGCGCTGATCTGCAAAACATGAGCATATCTCGATCCAATCTCTCTCAGAGCAATTTTTCGCGAGCCAATTTGAGCGGAATAAAAATTACGGAAACGGACTTCACAGCAGCAGATCTTACAGGCGCAAATTTTTCTTGGGCTACCATAACATCGTGTGATTTTACCGGAATTAAACATGGCGGGACCAATATGAGAGGCGCTCAACTTGATAATGTAAAAGGGATAAAAATCAAAAAAACGTGATGAATAATTAACCAGACCAAACCCACCCAGCCGGTATCTCTTCCCAGCCATAAAGGCAATCAGCAAGGCAATTATTGATCAATAACGCTTTTCAGATCTGAGTAAGGATATCCTAAAGCCTGAGCCACTTTTTCGTGGGTAACAAATTTTTTATAAATGTTAACCCCTAGAGCAAGATGTGGATCCTTCGAGACAGCCTTTGCTAGACCTTCGTTCGCTAACTTCAAAGCATAAGGAAGAGTGACATTGGTTAGAGCATAAGTCGACGTCCTGGCTACTGCCCCAGGCATATTGGGGACGCAGTAATGGATCACGTCGTCTACTATATAGGTGGGGTTCAAATGGGTAGTAGGCCGCGAAGTTTCGAAACACCCCCCCTGGTCAATGGCCACATCCACCATTACAGTGCCGGACTCCATGGCTTTCACGATCTCGCGAGTAACCAGCCTGGGAGCTCTGGCACCCGGAATCAGCACCGATCCGATCACTAGATGCGAATTAATTACTGAAGACGATATGTTGTCGTAGTTGGACATGAGAGTGGTTATACGACTCCCGAACAGATCGTCCATATAAACGAGACGACGTTGGTCAATATCAATGATGTGAACTTCAGCTTCCATGCCGACAGCTATTTTAGCGGCGGACCGCCCCACCGTACCTGCTCCGATTATCGTAATACGCCCACGACTGACGCCTGGAACTCCCCCGAGAAGCACGCCTCTTCCACCTTGCGTCTTCTCCAAGAAGTGTGCGCCAACCTGAATCGCCATACGTCCTGCCACCTCGCTCATAGGACTCAAGAGAGGCAATGAACCGTCATCCAACTGTATCGTTTCGTATCCAATTGCTATGACTCTACGCTCCAATAGAACTTCAGTGAGGCGAGGAGCGGGCGCAAGATGCAGATAACAATACACAATCTGATCTTCTTGCATGAGGTCATATTCTTCTTCTAAAGGCTCCTTCACTTTCATGATCATATCGGCTTGGGCATAGAGTTCTTTGCTACTTTCGATCAATCTTGCCCCCGCTGCTGCGAATTCTTCATCAGTAATTCGGCAGCCTGCGCCCGAACCTTTTTGGATCAGAACCTTATGACCATGCTCTGTCAATGTGCGCACCCCCGCTGGGATCACTCCAACTCTGTATTCAAATTCCTTGATCTCTTTGGGCACCCCAATGATCATGTGACCTCCCATTTGGAGCAGAAATCTCATCGACACGGATTCATCCGTGCTATACGCCCCTCGATCCAGGACTGGGGACTATTTGAGCCCTAGCTTTTACCAATATGGGCTCTGCACAGGCCAGTCCACCAATGTTTGTTGATCCTGCCGGAAAGGCGGTTGAGATTCATCCGGTTCCGAGATTTTAATCTGTGATTCGGTTTGCTCAAGGTGCCGTTTCACTTGGGAGACACGTTTTGGATCCGTCAGGAGCGACATTGATTTTTGCAAGTCCATAGCGGCGCGCTTGTATTCACCCATGTTCTTGTATGCCACGCCGCGATTAGCATGCGCCAAACCATGGCTAGGCGCCATTTGTATGACCTTGTTAAAACTTACAACTGCACCTTCAAATTTCCTCGCCTGTAATTGAGCCCTTCCCAGCTCGTAGTACATATCTGCTGTAGCCGATCCCGACGCCCGCTTTATCGCTTCGCCAAAATCTTCCACAGCCTTGTCATATAATTTGAGACTCTCATGCGCCTTTCCTAAATAAATCATGGCAACCAAATTGTTAGGCTCTTTCACCAGTGCAGAATTTAAATCTTTTATAGCTTCTCGGTAACGTCCGAGCATAACTTGCGCCTGACCGCGAAAAGCAAGAACCTGAACGTAACCTGGTTCAATCTCGAGTACCCGGTCAAAATCCCGCTTTGCCTCAGAAATTTTGCCTATATCCAGCAGAATCGTGCCTCGAGCCTCGTAAACAGAAAAATCCTTTGGATCGAGTCCGATCAGACGATTGTAATCCTCGACGGCCGCTTCATTGTGACCCATTTTTTGTCTAACTAAACCCCTATTCCGGATAGCTGTGGCAAAATTCGGGCTCAATTCCATAGCTCTGCTCAAGTCCACTTCAGCTTCGGCCAAATTCCCGATGGTAAACTTTGCCCACCCGCGATTATTCAACACTTCAGCATTATTTGGATCGAGATTGATCGCCCGATCATAATCCTCTATAGCTTCCTTTGTCTTACCTTGGGCGAAGAGAAGATTACCCAGCTTCCACCAGGCCACGGAGTGCTTCGGGTTCAATTCCAACGCCTTATTCAAATCTAAACTTGCTTTCTCCACATCATTGTTCTTCTGGTGCACTACTCCCCGCAGAAAATACGCTTCTGCATCCGATGGATAGAGCTTGATTGCTTCATCGAGATCTTTCTCAGCCCCATTAAGGTCGCCCAATGCAGTGGCTGCTTCCGCTCTAACGCGAAAAGCTCCTGAGTGACTCGACTCCATCTTGATGACGCGGTTCATGTCCTCCAAGGCTTCGTTATATTTCTTCCGATGTAAGTAAATCAGGCCGCGGCCATAAAATGCATCCACCAGCCCCGAATCTTTCGCAATAGCTTTATTAAAATCACTGAAGGCCCGCTCTTCGTCGCCCTTAGATCTGAAGGCCACCCCACGATTAAAATAAGCCCTGGCATTTTCAGGGTCCAGGGCCAAAGCTTTGTCATAAAGCCGAATTGCCTTATCTAAGTCCCATTTCCAGTGAGCTTCTATGGCTTGGGCATAGATACTCTGGGCGTTCTCAGCACCAATTGCCGGGCGAGGTATGCTTAGCCACATCAAAACCAGAAAGACCATAATCAGGCCAGCTATATTGATAATATTAATCTTATTTTTACCGAATTTTTGATTCATGGCCCTTATCTGCCGGAACTTAGGCATAATTAAAATTCATTACCCATTAGCTCGGCAAACGGAAAAGGATAGCTACATTTCAATTGTTCGGTGACACCGCTTGTCCGTCGTCACATCTACTTAGCGGTGAGCATATCTTTCAGACGAGAGGTGATCATAGGCTCTCTGAGCATTGTGTCGCTTTGCCTCTCTTCGGGAAGAGCCATAGCTGCCACAAAATCCCCACCGGCTCTGACCCTATCCCCGAGAAATTCAAAGGCTACCGCTCTATGAAGCAGAGCTTCACGATTTTTAGGATTAAGTTCCAGACTCTTACCCAATTCCTTAATTGCTTCACCGATTTGTCCATTTTTTCCCAAGGCCACACCCAAATTAAAATGAGCCTCAGCATCGTCCGGTTTGAGAGAATTCAAATGCCTGAACGCGTTTATTGCGGCAGCGTAATCTCCGGTCTTTTCCTTTAAAATGCCTAGTTGCATTAATGCGCCCGGCTCTTGAAAACCTAAATTCACCGCTTGTTCGAAATCGGACATTGCTTTCTCGAGCTGATTTGTCTCACGATAGCACACCGCCCTGTATGCATATGCCGCAACGCTTCTGTCATCCAGCTCTAATGCTCGCGAAAAATCTGCAATGGCCCTGGGGCATTCCCCAGTCTTTTTATAGATCCATCCCCTATTAACGTAAGCCCTTGTAAGTCCAGGATTTAAAGAGATTGCTTTGGATATGTCCCTTTGTGCCAATGCATAGTTGCCTTTTTTAAAAAAAGCCCAACCACGATTATTATACAGATCCGCATGATCCGGGGTAATACGAACTGCGCGATTATAGTCTTCAATAGCCTGTTCCAGCTGATCCTTATTGAAACGGGCATTTCCTCTCTGAAAATACGCCAGTGAATATTCCGGATTCAATTCTATGGCCTTGCTTAGGTCCAAAATCGATCCATCGGGATCGCCATTTTTCAATCGAGCGCTGCCTCGATTATAATACGCGAGAGCGTACTTGGGGTTTAGCTCAAGAGCCTTGTTAAAGTTTTCTATAGAATCTTCAGGATTGTTCTTTTGCAGTAGGGCCCAGCCACGGCTATTATATACGTCCGGATCGGCGGGATTGATCTCGATCGCATGGGTGAAATCTGCTATTGCCTTTTCGAAATCTCCCTTCCTCTGATATGCATTTCCTCGATTATAATAAGCCACCGCATGCGAAGGATTTATCTCGACTGCTTTGGTTAAGTCACTTATCGCCTTATCAAAATTTCCTTGTCTATAATAGACGCTCCCTCGATTGTTGTAGGCAAGGCCCATATGCGGGTCCAATTGTATAGCTCGACCGTAGTCATTGATCGCTTCCGAATAATTGCCGAGCTTTTCATACGAGAGGGCACGTTTAAAATATGAATCCGGATTGCTCCCTCCCAACCGTATCGCTCGCGTAAGTTCCTCGATGGCTCTTGTATGATCTCCACTCATCTGCGCGACCTTAGCTTTTTCCCGGTGCTCTTCTACAGAATCCGCGCGGGCTGGGGCTTGTTGACCAAGAAGAACCAGCATTCCAATAACTATTATCGTCAATTTACTCGTAAGCATCTGAAAACTTCCCTTATGGCAGCAAGCTACCGCTTCTAATGATAGCATAACTTTAATATTGCTGTCTATCTAATTACACTGAGTGCGCGGACTTCTCATACGCAAATATGTTTGATCCCAACCCGTGAAAATCGCAGGAAAAATGCGTGAAGGAAAGTGCATGATCGTTATTACTTTCGATTTGTCCTTCACTTCATTCCGTCACATTCCGGATATCGCCGATCTTGTTCCACGTATCGAGCTCTGATACACTTATTTGTTTCATGGCAAAATCCAAATTACCAGGTTTTGGACGGTCGTTTAGTCTCGTTCAAGATCCGAAAACTTTTTTTGGGAATACTCAGAGCGCTTTGATCCGAAAGTTCAGTGCTGATCCGTTCCGCTTGGAAATGAATCCTTTCATAATGAATTCCGACACATTACTAAGTGGGAACGTTCCTGAGGAATGTGATTTTTAGTTTTTCTGATCTCACAAATTTCCGTCAAAAGAAGATTGTTCCACGTTTTTTGATCAATTCCTGCGAGAACAATATGGAATCTGAACTAATTAAAGCAGCCAAAACCGGGAACATTGAGGAGGCCCGACATCTTCTCGCGCAGGGTGCGGATATCGATGTCAAAGAGGATTTTTTCGCTGCAACAGCTCTCTTTTTTGCCGCGTTCGCCGGCCACAAAGATATTGTGGACCTGCTTTTAGAAAACGGAGCCGATGTAGTGGCGCGAAATAATAGAGGCAGGACAGCCCTAACCGCGGCATCGTTCCGAGGTCACGTTGAAGTGGTAAAGCTACTCCTAAGCAGAGGAGCAGATGTTAATGCGGTTGACAAGTTCGGGAAAACCCCCCTGATCGAAGCTTGCCGCGGAAATCACTTAACTGTTGCCAAACTGCTCATTGAGGCGGGCGCTCAAATTCAAACTCGTGATGGGGTGGGTCGCACAGCTCTCATTATTGCTTCAATAGAAGGCCATCGCGACCTAGTGCAGCTTCTGCTTGAAAAGGGAGCGCAGATAAACGCTCGAGATCGAATCGGGTGGACTGCGCTTGCATGGGCTGTTTTTGAAGGTTATGCGGATGTCGCTGAGTTGCTAATTAGTTGCGGGGCCGAAGCTGATCCGAAAGATCAGTCGGACAGAACTCCTTTATTGTTGGCATGCCGGTCGGGCAATGCTAATAATTTGAAACTCTTGTTGTCCCACGGAGCAGACGTAGAAATCCGAGACCGGCATGGGCGAACGCCCTTGTTTTTGGCGGCATCTTCGGGAAAAAGAGAAGCAGTCCGTTTGTTGTTACAGGGCGGGGTCGATCCTAATGCTAAAGATTCCCTTGGGCGGACCCCAATAATCATCGCCTGCTTTAGAGGTTATCCCGACGTTGTTCAAATACTGCTCAGGCATGGCGCCGATCCTAATGCCGAAACACCCCAAGGACATACAGCTCTTTTGTGCGCGTGTGCATCGAATCATATTGAAATAGTAGAAATGCTGCTTGATGGGGGAGTTGACGTAAACGGCAGAAATTCCAAAGGGTATACGCCGCTTCTTGTCGCTACCAAGGCAGGTTGTACAACCGTTGCGAAATTCCTCCTCGTTAGAGGCGCAGAATTGAACCCCAGATCTGACGACGATCTGCATTATTGACGAAATACTCAGATCCAACGGATACTAGCTGTTTACCGGTTCTACAATACTTACGAGCCCCTTTCTTGACCATACTACCTAAGAGTCTTAATTATTTAATACGGTCCAAGATGGTGCAGCATAGGCAAAGGAGGGTGGCGTAATGGAAGGAACACACACATGAGCACGCGCACAGACACTCTCATGACCATGAGCATTCGCACGGGAATCTAAGCCATAGCCACGAGCACACTCATGAACACGCTCATTCACATGAACATGAAAAGGAACATGAGATCCTTGCGAGTAGCCAATGTTTCCACGGTCATGAGCACGGTGAGGAACACGGCACTCACGAACACGAACATTAAGAATTAACAAAATTGATAGATTAGTTTTCCTGCTGACGCTCTTGTCGCGTCGAAGAAAAACTATCTTCTCTTGAGCGGCTCGATTTCAAGCCCCCCAATTAGAATATATAAAACTGCTCAGGCAAAATCACGGGGAACGGCCGTCGCAGACCGCCCCGATATCTTTAAAATCTTGCCGCTATTTTAGTTTCGGCGCTTTGGGCGGCTTACATTCCTTTACCGGCCTGCCCTTGGCTGCTTTGCATTCGGCTATCGTCATTTTCTTGCAGTCCTCTTTCGTACGGCAGTTCACCTTGCAATCCTTGCAGTCCGCCACCACCTCGCCCCCAGCCTTAATGCACTTTGCTTCGGTCATCTTCTTACAATCCACTTTGAGACAGCAATTTTTCGGCTCATCCTTCTTCTTTTCCTGGGCTACGGCGAAAGGCGCGGCAATGACAAACGAAACGAGGGTCAGAAGTACTAAAAGTTTTTTCATAGAATCTCCTCCTCAATGCACGCGAATGTAACCGCCACCCCATTTGGCGCCTTGGCCGGGGCAGAGGAATAAACAATATCCTACGTTGTCGAGCAAGGCCGGGCAAGCTTTTTTTGTAATCGCAGTGCCATAGTTTCTACTGACCACGCATAAAGAGTTCCGGCCACCCACATAGTTCCTGCAAATAGGTTCAAAACGGATCCGGTCTCTTTATATTCCTTTCGCCGATGCCTCACATTGGCCTTGACTATCTTCATCCATTCTGATACAAGCACCGCCAATCGGCAAGAATCGCATTGGGGCCGCTCTACAGCAAGTGACGGCCACTCCGGACCTTTATTGACATAGGGGGTTAGGGAGATGGAAGACAGGTTTAAGATAACATATTGCTCCACGTGAAGGCACAAATCGCGAGCCGCCAGTCTGGCGGATGAACTCACAAACAAGTTCGGTGTACCGGCAGAAGTTGTGGGCTCTACGGCCGGTCTATTTGAGGTTGAGTATGCGGGGAAGATCCTCTTTTCCAAAAAAAGACGGGGCCGATTTCCGAAGGACGCTGAAATCTCCGATCTCATAAAGAGGTCCGCTCTCTTTAGAAACCTGGGTAAGCGCTCCGCCACCGATGGAGAAGACACTGAGAACTGAGAAGCGACGCCCCGTCGCCCGCGGTTATTCCGGGAGTTGACGCCGCGCGCCGGATGTCATGATTCATTACCGAAGCTCCCGAGGAAAAATCAGTGGTCAGTCTCGTTCAGTCGCGCAAAGAGTGGCTCCCAGAAGAGGGAGCAGTGGCGGATCTTATAAAAAGGACAGCTATACTCAAAGACGTGGCGCATCGCCCCCCAGCGGGTGACGAGACCGATCAATAGTGGGGCCGAGCGACTGGTCGGCAGCAGGTGAGGCCCAGCGGCCCAGTGTTGGCCCCCACCCCCAGTCCCTGAAGCGATAGGTCTGTTTCTTTTTTCTTCGAGGTTTTCTAAACCTGGCAACGCTCTCAAGGCTACAAGGACCTTGAATTCGGTAGGGATCGAGTCCTGGAGGGAATCCCCCTGGAACAAAGAGGCTTGCTTGACACAATTATAGCTGTTGGACAGGACTTAGCGTAGAGTCATCGGCAAAAAAAAAAGACAAATACGTCCTGGTGGGGAACGTATAACGCTCTTGCTAGTCATGTGTTGTTGGGAAGGAGGAAACGATGCAGTGGATCAATCCTGCCAAGTTATTTCTTTTGATGGCTGTGTTTGCTATCGCGGCGATACCTTTCGGCCTTGAGGCGACCTGCTCGAGCTGTCTCCGCCGGTCAGCGGATAGCAGCTATAGTGCGGCGGCGCCTTCTTATGGAGAGTATGGGTACCAATATGGGTCCGGAGACTACGGGTATCCAGGTCAACCCGGGTACGGGCAAGTGACGACCAAGACGCCAAAATCCAAGAACCAATCTCCCAAGTCAAAACCAACCAATCAATAGACGGTAAGATTATCGATCTACAGGGGAGAATCTCAACAAAATGAGGCTCTCCCCTGTACGAGCTGCTACTTGTTCCGCCTTGATGTAAGCAGACAAGGAAGGCGATTCTGCCCGGGACAGCACTGGAAAAAGTGCGGGCACATGTTTCCTTGGAAATCCCCCGAATATCCAGCGATCCATTTATCTGAAAAAAATGTCGCTGAAAGCAAACAAGAAAATCCCGCCAAACACTGTCTGGAACTGGAATGAGCAGGTCCAGCGTCCAGGTCCGTTGTTCTTTGGAATCTTGGGGGAGTTCCATACCGGGCTTCCTGGCTGTTCTCCTTCAAAGCCCAACACACAGGTGCCCCCAGCGGTAGTGACGAGAGCAAAAAAGCCGTCGGTGTATTGATCTATCAAGGTGGCACCAGCGCAAGGTGCGTCTGTTACCACCATGTCTTTGTCCAAAATAAGAGGCATCAAACCCTTGGAGTCCGCCATCCTTCTTCCTTTGTGCTTTCAAGGTATTAGGTCCCTCATGCTGGATCTGGGTATCATCCCTGACGCGGAAACGTTTCGCTGCACAGGCCAACGGGAAATGCAGCGGAAAAAGAGCCTCATGTGAACGCTCCTGGGATTTGTCGAGGGTAGCTCTTCAGGGCCAGACACTGCGTCACTTGGCTGCGAATGTGATCTTGTACTTGAAGGTCTTCGGATCAATCCCCTCTAGACTCGTGTTGCCGATCTCAGCATAGAGATACATCAAGTAGTTTAATGGCATTCCTTTCTGCCGCGGATTCAACGTCAGGTCTCTCCCTATCCCGACTTTCACTCTGTATGGATCTATGCCTCCCCAGTAGTAGTTGCGAAGCTCAATTATCTTGGCATCTTTCACATCCAGCTTCTCCGTGAGCATCGCTTTACGCACGTCGGCCGGATCAACAGGAACCCAGCCATATCCGGGTAGAAAGAATTCTGCCCAGCAGTATTGCCAGGTGGACACATCTTCCGAGCCTTTCTTGGCTAGGCGAAGACCGAATACTTCCCGAGCGGGCACGCCCGAAGCACGGGCCAACGCAACAAAGACCGAGTGGATGTCAACACATTTGCCGCCCGGCTTTTCCAGAAGGTCGCACACATCACCTTTACCGCACCCATAGGTATTGGGATCTCGGTACATGTTCTCTAATGTCCAGTCATAGATCGCTTTCGCCTCGGCAAGGACAGTGGTCTTTCCGTTCGTAATTTTGTCCGCCAAGGTCTTGACTGAGCCCGACGTGGGAGCCAGGGAAGTGGCCTTCAGGTAATCCGCATAGTCTGCGACGTCCCACTTCGTTTCTGTACGAGGAAAATCTCTTCGCACCACCTCCTGTCTCTCAACATCAAAGGAAAAGGCCAGCTTACGGCTCTTTGCATCCTTGTCCCAGCGGGCGAACAACATCGGCGTCTCAAAAACCCGGTCACTGTACACGGCTGCTTCAGAGAAATC
This sequence comes from Desulfomonilaceae bacterium, assembly GCA_052144015.1. Lineage (GTDB taxonomy): Bacteria > Desulfobacterota > Desulfomonilia > Desulfomonilales > Desulfomonilaceae > DATJPW01. The sequence continues at coordinate 4,326 of JBKQRG010000120.1, read as the reverse complement.
CCCGGAGACTTTGATGTTCGTTATGAGCTGGTACTTGTCTGACATTGGATAGGGTACCCAGAGCCGCGCTTCTTCCATGCGGTCGTGGGCTGAGAGATCGACCTCCATGGTGACGGTGCCGCGGAGGGGATCTGCCCCGGCGGTCGCGGTGAAGCTAACAAACAACAGCAATGTCAATGCATTCGTCAAACTTTTCATATAATCCTTCCTCCGTCGAAGTTCGATCCAAGGGGACTTGTACCATAAACCATAGTCTCATTCAATGGTAGTCATCGTTTATCATGCTGCCCAAAAGGACAAGGAGTGACTGAAATCGAATACTATCGCACCAAAGCATGACAGATAAAATCATTCATGTAGACTCCGCCCTGATCGCCGGCGATTGGCTCATCCTAGGTCATGAGATGATGGCACGAAAGGACCAGCACCTTTAACAATGATCCGGCAACTAAAGGGCGGGCCGATTTGACATATAGCCTGACCTGATGTCCGGTCAAGGCAGTTTAAGATCCGAAACCACTTTCGGTTATTTTCTCGCTGTGGAAAGAGACCTAGTTAAGGGAATTTAGATCGAGTCATCCCAGGCCCGCTGTTGGGCCCTGACTCCGACAGGTGATGCTCCGGGGAGGTTTTTTTGAGACCTGAATTTTTGACCCGCTTTGATCGTTTGCCCGAAACCCTTTTGTTGGATGTCGAAAGCCTGCAGGAGGGTGGGGCAAAGGTAGCAGGTCTGTACTGCACGTTCGCACCCACGGAATTGGTGAGAGCCGCCGGAGCCATTCCCGTAGGGCTGTGCGGAAAGAAACAAGCCCCGATACCCGCGGCAGAGAAGGTTCTCCCTACTCGTCTTTGCCCGCTGATCAAGTCCAGTTACGGATACGCCCTTACTGACACGTGCCCCTATTTTAGTGTCTCAGACTTTTTGATCGGGGAGACGACCTGCGACGGTAAGAAAAAGATGTTCGAGCTTCTGAAGCGTCTCAAGCCTCTCTACCTGATGAATCTGCCGTATTCGTGCACCGACGGGCAGCTGGATTACTGGCGCAACCAGGTGCTGGCACTCAAGGTCTTCCTGGAGAACCAGACTGGTCGCATCATCGAAGAAGCAGAGCTGAGCAAACAGATCCGTATCCAGAATGAGATAAGAAGACTACTCAAACAAATCACCGGCCTATGCGCGAACACCACCGTGCCTTTTTCCGGTATGGACATGATGGTCGTCATGGAGTCAAAAAGCTTCGTGGTCGATCTAGAGGACTATGCAGAACTCCTTCGCGAGCTGCGGCATGAGTTAAAGACACGAATCGATAACGGCACATCCGTCTGCAAAGACGATGCGCCCAGAATTCTGCTTACAGGGTGTCCGGCCGGTAAGGGATCGGAGAAGGTTCTCCGCATGATTGAGGAGTGTGGGGGAATTGTTATCTGTCAGGAGAATTGTACCGGCCTGAAGAGTTTCGATCTCCTTGTAGACGAGGTGGATGATCCGTACACGGCGATAGCAAAGCGCTACCTTCTCACGCCCTGTTCCTGCATGACCCCCAACACGGGCCGCCTCGCTCTACTAAGGCGTATCGTGGAACAGTTCAGGGTTGACGGTGTAGTCGATCTCACGTGGTTCTGTTGTCATACGTACAACGTAGAGACCTACTCGGTGCAGGAGTTTCTCGCCGAAGAATTCGAGATTCCCTTCATTCAGATTGAAACGGATTACTCTGAAACGGATCTTCCACAACTTCGAGTCAGAATCGAGGCTTTTCTGGAAATGGTAACCGGAAGAGTCTGAATATAAAGGAAACAAGGAGATGAGAATGCATTCGACTCACAAAACGGCAGATGTCCCAAGGCAGTTGATGCTCTTGGCTGCGAGTCTGGTCTTGCTTCTGGCGGCCTTTTCACCAGTGTCCGGGCAAGATGTCCCGGTACTGAAGGTCGGCTACATATTCACGACACACCATACTCCCCTCATGGTGGCCGCATCCAAAGGAGGCGAGTTCAAGGCAACCGGTGTGTACATGCATCCCCTGATCCCCAAGGAAAAATACGAACTGGTTGTAGACGGCAAAAACATGGCAATCCTGGATCTGGTGGCAAACAAGAGCGGCGCTGAGACAGCGACACTCTTCGCTCAGAAACACATACACTTGGCGATGGCATCTGTGACGGCAATCATGGCCGGAATTGATAAGGGAACTCCTGTCAAGATCCTAGGCCCCTTGCAGACCGAGGGTATGGCATTGGTCATGCCGAAAGATTCGCCCATTGGCGGATGGAATGACCTTATGTCATTTGTTAAGGAATCCAAACAGCCAGTCAAAATCGGATATCACTCTCCCACCAGTGCACCGAAAATAGTTTTGTAAGGCGCTTTGAAGGAAGCTGGTCTCAAGGTGACGGGTGACCCTAACGATCTTTCCGCCAACGTGCTGCTCGTCGATCTCAAAGACACGTCCAACATGATCCCCGCGCTCAACAGCAAACAGGTCGAAGGAATCGTTGGCCCGTCTCCCTTTCCGGAGGTTGCCGTATCCAAGGGCGTGGGCAGGATTGTCGTCGATCTGCGCAACCTTCCACCAGCGGGGTATTGGCATGACTTTCCGTGTTGTGTCACGGCAGCAAGAGACGAGATCATTGCCAAGCATCCGGAAATAGTTCAGAAGTTCGTCGAAATGGTTGCTCGGACCAACGAGTGGTGCAACAAGAACAAGGCGGAAGCGGGGGCGCTTACCGCTCAGTGGATTGGAGTTCCGACCGAAGTCGGAAAGGCCTCTTCATTGGTTTTTCTTCCCAATTTCAACGACGGCTGGATGCGTGGGGCCGGAATCTATATGGACATCTTGAATAAGATGGGAAATTTTACCGGCAAACTCAAGGACAAGAAACTCGAAGACGCCAAACCCATCCTGTTTGATCTCCGCTTTATCAATAAGGTGAAACTTTAGTAGAATCGCCGGTTGTTCCCGGGCCCGCCGGGAACGACCCGAATGGTGCTCCAACGAAATGACTCTCAATGTTCGCGTGATGCTGTATAGAGCGGCCTGGAGACTCTCGATCCCCATCATGTTCTTGGCTCTGTGGGGTTATTTGGCTGCCTACACCGAAAATGAGATCATTCTGCCTCAAGTTACGCAGGTTTTCGAGCTTCTTGGCCACCCTTCGACAAGTCTCATAAGTATGGGATCGCTTGCCACAAACATTCTCGTCAGTCTGGCACGGGTAATGGCCGGTTACTTTCTTGCGTTATTAATTGCTGTACCCTTGGGTGTACTCATGGGATATTACGGCTCTGTTTTCAACCTGCTCAATGGCTTCTTGGGGCTTTTCCGCCCTATTCCTCCTCTGGCCTGGGTACCATTGGTATTGGCGTGGTTCGGGGTCGCCAGCATGGCGACAGTGCTCGGGATTCAGATGGGGAAGTGGTATGTGTACCTCAACAATTTGAAGCTCTCGATGATCTTCATCATTTTTATAGGAGCGTTTTATCCGATTCTGACCAGCTCGATTCATGGAGTGAGTAATGTGAAGAAGACCCTCGTGGATTCTGCTCGGGTGTTGGGAGCCACAGAGCTGAGCATTTTTCGCAAGATTCTCTTCCCTGCAGCGGCTCCTTCCATTGTCACCGGCATGCGAATAGGTCTAGGGGTCGGGTGGATGTGCCTGGTTTCAGCGGAGATGCTGCCAGGGAGCATCTCCGGAGTGGGATATCTGATAACTCACGCGTACACAGTGGCCCGGACTGACATCGTCATCGCCGGGATGATCAGCATCGGGGTAGTGGGCGCTCTGCTGGATCTCGTGTTTAGATATGTGGAAGACAAGAAGTTCGGCTGGCAACGGCTGGCCAAATGATACAGGCAGAAAGTGATCGACGGAAACGTAATAAGGGTTGAATCGTTAAGCAAATCGTTCGCGACTGAGAATGGAAATGCCATACATGCGCTTGAGAAGGTCGATCTGCATGTCCGTGCCAACGACTTCATCTGCATTGTGGGGCCCTCGGGTTGCGGAAAGTCTACCCTCTTGAGGATCGTCGCCGGGCTTGAACGCTCTTCCGGAGGTTCTGTCTATTATCATGACACCATGCTCACGGGCCCTAACAGAGAAATTGGAATGGTCTTTCAGGAATACTCGCTTTTGCCCTGGCGGAACGTACTCGATAATGTCGGTCTGGGACTGGAATTCGCGAGAGCACGTTCATCTGACGGATCTTTGAGAGGCGGGAGGGGTTAAGCTTTGGCGAAGATTGGGGAAAGCGGCATGCGTAAGTAGACTTTGTCGGCATGTAATTATGTATAATATAGTTGACAGTCATTTTATAGTGGCATA
>JBKQRG010000119.1:0-4748 GCA_052144015.1 Desulfomonilaceae bacterium | reverse complement strand
GGGTAGAGGCGTTCGTCACTTCGCGGACACGGCAGCATGTCCTGCCTCCTTCTTTGAGACTATGTTGCGTAGTATGGCAGGCATTAGAAGAATTGCAAGCAAAAATCAATAAGTCGCGTTGTAGGGTGATGCGATGGCCATAATCATGCAGGCCAAGCATATTGGCTTCCGTGAGGCAGTTGACCAGTTGTGTCACAGATATGGGATCAAGGTTGATGAACCCTCTCGATCTGACTGGCAGATGGCGGAATCATACGACTATACTGACGAGAAAGGCTCTCTGCTCTTTCAGGTATGCCGTTTAGAGCCCAAAGATTTCAGGCAGCGGCGACCAGACCCTAAACATTCGGGCCAATGGATTTGGAACCTCAAAGAGGTTAAGCCTGTTCTGTTTCACTTGCCGAAACTAATCTCGGCGGAACAAATCTGGATCGTTGAGGGCGAGAAAGACGTTTTGACCATGGAATCTATGGGTTTCACGGCAACGTGCAATCCTATGGGGGCAGGAAAGTGGGCAACGGTCTGCACGAAAGGACAGCCACCGGAAGCCCTCCAGGGCAAGAATGTTTTTGTGATCCCCGACAACGATGAACCAGGCCGACGGCACGCCCATGATGTAGCACAGTCGCTCACCGGATTCGCTGCGTCGGTGAAGATCATTGAGTTACCAGGGCTCGATGAAAGGGAGGATGTCTCTGATTATGTCGCTAAACACGGCCAGAACTGGCTGAAAGATTTACTCCTGGAGCTTCAAGATAAGACACCCGAATACCAGGCCAAGGGCCAAGACGCTAGGGAGGACACAGCCAAAGCCCTCACACCTGCGGATGTATTAAAGCACATAGATTCAATCCCACCGGACACAACAGGGCTCGAATTGGTCTCTCAGCTCGATGACTCACTCCGGGCGCTGGCCCTGCTCCCCGAACCCGAAGCAGAGACCATCCTGGATTCGATTAAACAGCGATTCAGTCTTAAGAGCCAGCAGGTTAACGCATTCCGACGACAAGTCCGTGAGTATCGCAAGGCGCAAAAGGCCGTCACACAGAGCCATTCGCAGAAGGATGACGAGCCCACTTATTCCGCTCTGTTTCCGGGGCTTGTTGATATTGTCTTGGACTCAGAGGGGCAGACCGCCTTCCTCGTGATGGAAGGTGGCGAACTGCACATGGTTTCTAAGATGCAACATGAGGGCATTGTGTACTCACCGCCTCCGCTTGGTCAGATACCGGAACCCATTGCCAGAGGAGAATCTGTATTGCAGTTATGGGAACTCGAAAGCCGATTCTCGCCGGAACAAGCCGATGCAGAGCTTTATGATGATCTCCGGAAATATTTCTCTTTGGCTTCCGAGTTGCCAGGAGAATTCTATTACGATCTCCTAACCCTCTTTGCCCTGCATACACAATTGATCGACTCATTCGAGTATTCTCCGGTCCTTTGCCTGTTCGCTGTCCCTGAGCGCGGCAAGACCCGCACAGGTAAAGCCCTGCTGTATGTCTGCTTTCGAGGCTTGCACACGGAAACCTTAAGAGACGCTTATTTGATAAGGTATGCAGACCGGACCCACGGCACTATCTTCTTTGATGTGAAAGATCTGTGGAAGAAAGCGGAGAAAAACGGTTGTGAGGACCTTCTATTGCTCCGGTTCGAACGAGGCGGACGGGTTCCAAGGGTTCTGTATCCTGACCGCCCAGCATTCAAGGATACTGTCTATTTCAATATCTACGGCCCGACGATCATCGCTACCAACCACGCAATTGATCGCATCCTGGATACCCGTTGCATCACCGTGACAATGCCACAAACTAACAAACAGTTTCAAAATGACGTTACGCCCGAACGAGCAATGGAACTTAAAGAGAAGCTACTATGTTTTCGTGCCAGGAACATGAATCAGACTCTTCCCGATGTCAAAAAAGCTGCACTAGGTCGCCTCGGAGATATTCTTAAACCGCTACATCAGATGTTGCTTCTCGCTGCGCCACAAAAAGAACGGGATTTTTTGAATTTGGTTGAGACCATCAAGTATGAACGGGCAGGCGAAAAACGAGAAACCCTGGAGGCCCGTCTGCTTTCCATAATTCTGCAATTGTCAGAGAATACGGACGAGGAAGGCGAGTCCTTCATAAGGAACAACAAGATCCCATACACGGCAATCACCGCACGCCTCAATCATGGTGTTTCTGAACAGTATCCGATCACTACCCACAGGGTCGGCAAAGTTATCAAATCGCTGGGCCTAGAAAAGGCGACTATCCATGGAGGAGGAGCTGCTGTGGTCTGGGATGAGGAAAAAATTAGGAGAATCGCAGAAGCTTACGGAGTGGAAACAACGTCACCATGATCTCCATGCTCTCCACATTTTCACAACTGCTTGATCTAAGGCATCAAAATACTGGTGACCTTTCTTTTGGAAGGTGCGATGCCATCGCCATAGAAACCGTCACCATGCCACCGAACATCACCGCGCATTACACAGCAATATCAATGTGTTGAAAGCCTGGTGACGTTGGTTAGCTTTTTCCACAGGCATTGGAAGGAAAAAACGCACATGAATTTACAGGTACCCGATAGAGAACGCGACTCGGCTGTCCATGGAGCCCTGCTACGGTTGCTAAACGGTCCACCGGAAGAATTTCCCGGAGTGTCCGAGAGTGTGTCGCTCCAATATCCTCAACAGACACCCGACCCTGAACTGAAACAAGTCCAACCTCTTCAAAGTCGCTGTCTCTGGTCTGAGGTTCCTATGGTTGAAATGATTCGTTTGGAATTAAGGCCCAGAGTTGATGAAATCTTAAGACATGACTCGAACGCCTATTGCATCATTCAAGCCTGTAAACTAGGCGTCATCGACCGCTGGGAGGCAATGGAAAGGACACTGGTTCTTCAGTAGTCGAATCCTCTGAGATGAGCTTGGAGGATCATTAATCAATTTTATGGCTTTGGTACGATGATAGCTCCTCTCATGAAACCTATTCAGGCTGCACGTGTGCTTGGTGTATCCAAACCAATGATTGATAAGTTATGCCGTGAAGGGAAATTAGAATATATTCAAATAAATAAGAAGGAGAGACGTTTTACTGAGGACCAACTTAACGCATACATCATTTCTCAGACCGTCAGGAAGCCCACAATTGACAATAAACCACAGAAGCGTTTACCCTGCTCATCGAAAGGAGGGGAAAAGGAGAAATCTGTTGGGTTTTCTCGGAACGATCTCAGAAAGGAGATCAGTTCCCTATGTCCGTAACAAAGAGAGGCAAAACTTATCACATCCGTTTTCGACCTTTTGGGCAAGCAGTTATCGGGTTAGGCACACGAGCAAGATCCAAATCACAGGCAAAGGAAATAGAAATGGCTATATTGGTTGCTTGCAGATCAGGAGATTATTCTTCATTGAATTCCCTTGCCCGTGAAGCGTGCATCAGACTTTTCCAGAATCAAAAATGGGAGCTTCCGCCAGAGCTTTCAGGAGTCAGTCAGCCGAAAGAAGAGTTGACTTTGTGGAAGGCTCTAGACCTTTTCCTTAACTACCCAGAAATTAGGCAGAGCGTTACCAGAGAGCGGTACGAATACGCTCTCGTACACATTGTGGAAAAGATCGGAAGGGAAAAGCCTATCAAATCCATATGGGTTCCTGAGCTGAAGGATTATCGAGACGAGCGCCAGAAAGAAGGAGCTTCAAATGCTACCATAAATAGAGAGTTGTCAACACTCTCCAAACTTTTCGGTGTCCTAATTGAACTCCGGCTTGTCGAAAATAATCCTGTGCGTCTAATCGAAAAATTGAGCGAAAAATTGGGGGAGCGTCAGGTTTATCTTTCGTTGCATGATGTCCATCTAATAGCGGACAGTTGCCCTGAGTGGTATCAGCTTGTCATCTGGACGGCATATTATACGGGAATGAGGCCGGGCGAAATGTTTGGGCTTACTCGAAGGCAAGTCAACCTAAAGAACAGAATGATTTACCTTGGTCCAAAAGATGTGAAGGAAGAAGATTGGAAGCGCGTACCTGTTCATCATGAACTTGTCCCCTACCTAAAAGAAGCCCTAAGACTCTCCAGTATCAATTCTGACAAGGTATTCCTGGTCCGTGATGGTAAAGGCATACGAGAACTAGGGACGGATACCTCTAAAAACCCTTGGCCAAGGGCCTGTACGTCGTTAGAAGACACCGGACTCTTGAAGAAACCATTTCCTCGTTTCTATGATCTTCGACACACATGGAAAACTAATGCGAGACGTTCACGAATAGACTTCGAGATCAGAGAAAGCATCATGGGGCACTGGTTCAGGGAGAAATCGGTCAGTGAGCGGTATGGTCGAATCAGCAATGAAGAGTTGCTCCAGGCAATTGATTCAATGACTTTTGACCACGGTGAAACGGAAATCCTTGTTGCAAGCTGGAAAGACGAGGGCCAAGCCGAAAAAACGTGTACAAAAAGTGTACAAGATGATCGGCAAAAGAAAAGGTCATGCAGTAACATGACCCCTAACCAATTAAAATTACTGGTAGGCGGGAGAGGATTTGAACCTCCGACCCCTGCCGTGTGAAGGCAGTGGGCTTTTTAGATTTAAAGCGGCTACGCCACGATATCCTTGAAGAAATCAGACACTATTAGCCCTACAACGTGACTTATGGCACATCCAAGACTTCAAGCATGCACCTTTTTCTATGCGACAGGTAGGCCCGATGGTTTCGGTTCTGTATCCAGATTACCTGTTCGATCAGCGTTTCGAGTGTG
>JBKQRG010000118.1:0-38498 GCA_052144015.1 Desulfomonilaceae bacterium | reverse complement strand
CCCCAACAAACAACATCTTAATTCTAATTCCTTCGTGAGAAAATACCCTTTTTTTTGACGGCCACTTTCGAGCCTTCAAGCTCGGCGAGGCGTCTCAGGATTTCTTCTTGTTCTTTGCCAATTTTTTGGGGCGTTTCGATATATGTCACTATAATGAGATCTCCGCGACCCCGGCCGCGAAGATGGGGCACTCCTTTTCCAGGTATGTGGAAATCTTGGCCGGATTGCGTGCCCGCGGGTATATCCAGGTGGTCGGGTCCTTCGAGAGTCGGAATCTCAATCTCACCCCCGAGAACCGCTACACTATACGTGATGGGCATCGCCACTAAGATATTATCGCCTTCTCGCCGAAACGTGTCGTGCTGCTCGGTCTTGATATAAACGTAAAGATCCCCGCGAAGAGCCCCGGTGTCCCCGGGTTCACCCTCGCCTTGCAACCGAAGGCGTGATCCTGTCTCGACCCCGTGAGGAATTTTGAGCGACAGCTTCTTGGTAACGCGCACTCGCCCCGAGCCGCGGCATTTATCACACGGATCGGTGATGACCGTGCCTCTGCCCTGACAGGTAGGGCATGTGGTGCTTATGGAGAAAAACCCTTGAGAGCGTGTGACCTGGCCTCGACCTCCGCACATAGAGCACACTGAAGGTGAAGCTCCGTCTTTCGTACCCAGACCGTGGCACGATTCGCACATTTCATGCCTGGGTACCTGTATTTCGGTTTCCGTCCCGAAGATGGAATCCATAAAGCTTACCGCAAGCTCATAGTGAAGATCGGATCCTCTCCGAGCCCTCGTCTGCTGACCTCTCCGAGTGCCGAAGCCGAAAAATTCTTCGAATATGTCTCCAAAACTGGAGAATATGTCTCCGAAATCCCGAAAACCGGTAAACCCGGTTTGTTGCAGTCCCGCATGCCCGAATTGGTCGTATAAGCGCCGTTTCTCCAAGTCGCTCAATACTTCGTAGGCCTCAGCCGCTTCTTTAAAGTTCTCCTCCGCCTGTTTATCACCGGGATTTCGATCCGGATGGAATTGTAAGGCCAGTTTTCTATAAGCCTTTTTTATCTCTTCGTTTCCGGCTGCCTTGGACACGCCGAGGATTTCATAATAATCGCGTTTTGTCATTGGGAAGATCCGAATAGCTTAGTTGTTGAGGAAACTACTCCATCATCGTGCTAATATAACCACTGACCGCTATTTTGTCATCCCATTGGGGAGGATTTTTGGAATACTTTCCGAGAAGGACTTTCTTGTCCAGAGTTCGGCGCGGGATTCATCCGGCCGCGCCACCTCGATTAATACTAATTACGTCCCCTGTCCTCTCTGCTCTTTTAACCCTCAATTTCCTTCTCATTGCAGCTCCGTAATTCACCCTGTTTCATCAAGAGGTTAATCACGCATTGCGTGCGGAATTGGCAGTACACTCGAGGCGTGTGGCAGCAGGCACATTCTCGACACATGTAATTTCCGTCTTTCTGGCAATAAAAATCCCCGGATTTATCCGGGTGCCGGTAACAAGGCCTGCTCATGAAGAATCCGTCGCCGAGAATTCGCGAATCAAATCGCTATCGTTAATATAATGCCCCTCTTGAAAATTGGATTGTTTCTTTTGCTGCGTAATTAGTCTGGGGGTCTTTGGTTATCAAACAGTGACCATTTTCTTGTTAACAGCGATTTGCAGGCAAACAGAACCATGTGGTCTAATCCAGCGAAGTAATTACATCTGTTTGGAAGGACCGGGAACTCTCTTGTGCAAAAAGAGCCCCCGGGAAAAAATGTTCATTTTATTGCAACCGGCACTTTTGTTGGACCACCGCCGGGGGGCGGAGGCAATGGGCCATTCGCCGGATATATCAAGCCGATGGGCAGCTGACACATGACAGGATCAGGCTGCGGTACTTGGGGACCGCGGAAATATCCGTTCACATCCCATCCCCACAATGGATATGACCAACTTCCGATGTATTGTGGGACGCCTCTAAATCCGTGAAGACCTTCCATGCGCGCTCCAGGTGCATTATTCACCTGCATTGTTGCCCCATATCCGTGCGGTAACCAGGAAACGAAGGCCGGCGCTTCTGGCATGACAGCATCCGCGTATGACAGATTGCTATGGAAGAATCCTGCAAATAGCACGGAAATGGATAGTATCGCGAGCAGCGTCTTGGCGAACATCGGGCCTCCTTCAATGAAATACAATTACTTTAAGTAATTATAACGGATAAATATCTCATAAGTCAAGATTATGAATTAGTAAATTAACTTAACGTAGCGTAGAAGCTCTGGCCGCACCGTAAATGGTGACCTGCACCCCCGCAAGAAAGTAATGTGAATGTGAGGACTTGTTTATAATTGTCGGATTTTAGTGTGGTTGCTAGTCGAGCGCTTGGGCGACGGCCTGCACTATCCTTTCTTTTAGCTCCTGGAGAGGCAGAGTTGACTTCAGACCCGCGGCGTAACTATGACCGCCACCGCCCAGCGACTTAGCAATAGCTGACACGTCCAATGAGTCTTTTGAACGAAAGCTGACACGTACAATATTATCGGGCATGGTCGTAAACAGAATGCCGGCCAAAACTCCTTTGCTTTCTCGCAGTCTGTTGACCAGGCTCTCCGTCTCTGACATATCTGCCCCAAATTTCTGAAAATCCTCGGAATAAAGAGTGCTGATAATTAGTTTTCCGTCCAGAAAGAATTCTAACCTTTCCAAAAGGAGCCTTTCCAAGTAAATCCGGCGGATCGGGTATTCTTCATAGAGAGGCCTAATTACATCATAGGACTCAAAACCTGCGGCCAGCATTTCCGCTCCGGTTCTGAGAGTTCGACTGTTAACCCCAGCGAAACGGAACCCGCCGGTATCGGTAACCAAGCCTGTGTATAGACACTTCCCGACATCAACTGATAGCTTATGACCAGCTCTTTTTATTATTTCATGAACAATTTCCGCCGTGGAAGTGGCGTCCGGCTGTACACAATTGATATCCCCAAATCCGGGGTTGGTTACATGGTGGTCTATGTTGATCAACTTCGCTCGATTGCGAATATTGGAAAGGTCACCTGAAATCCGATTCTCCTCAGCCGCATCTACGGCAATTATGAACCGAGGTTGATGGGCTATGCCTTTCAAATCAGGCACTACTTGTTCATGGCCCGGCAGGAAATTATAAATCGCAGGGAATTTATCTGCACATAAGCCTTGGGAATGTTTACCCATTTCGGTTAACGTGAGATGCATTCCCAACAAGGATCCCAGAGCATCTCCGTCCGGATTGATGTGGGTGACTACCAAGAAATCGTCCTCAGCTTTCAGAATTGACGCAATCTTTTCAAGCATCTTCTTTGATTGAGAGATCCTTAAGTATTTTTGTGATTCGTGCGGAGTTGTCAAACGCGGTATCATAAAAAAATGACAGCTGAGGAATGTGTTTGAGATCCACTTCCATGCGCAATTGTCTCCGGATAAACCCTTCTGCAGCTTCTAGTCCCTTCTGGTGAGCCTCGTTTTTTTCCTCCGATAACCCGCAATAATATACCCTTGCCGATTTTAGATCAGAGGTTAAGAGGACTTCGGTTATCGTGACACCCTGAACCCTAGGATCTTTGATCTTCGAGACAATTAAATCGGCAATTACCTGATGAATAAGTTCTGCTACACGGTCTTTTCTGAATCGGGTCATGTTATAGGTATCATTTAGGTCACGACCATTGATTTATATCAATAATTAACTATTTCCATCTTTGAATCTATTATTTCGGCCAAGTGAAGACCCTCCACATACGCCGTGATATTTTGGACTAAAGTGTGGGCGTGTCCTCTTTCGTTGGTCACTACTGCAAAACCTATCGTACATCGCTGCCATTTCTCATGGTGATCCACCTCGGCTATTGAGAGATCAAATTTGCTTCTAACTTTGCCAAGAATACTTTTGACCACTTGACGTTTTGTTTTTAGCGAGCCGGAGTTATGAATAAAAAGCTCAATTGCGCCGATCCCTACAACCATCTCTTGGCTTTCCCATAATCTGTGAGGCTCAACTTACAACCCGGATAATTGGACCAAGTTGTCATAGGCTTGATCACCCAGTTGTAAGTATCAGGTAAGCTTGGCGGATTCCTTTTCTATGGTGAACGCTTCAACAATATCCGCAGCTTTGACGTCCTTATAGTTCTCCAGGCCAATACCGCACTCATAGCCCTCGACCGCTTCTTTGATATCATCCTTGAAGCGCCTCATCGAAACGATTTTGCCTTGGTAAATTACTACGTCGTCCCGAATTAATCGAACCTGGTTCGACCGCTCAATTTTTCCGGAAATCACATAGCATCCAGCAATAGTTCCCACTTTTGGAACATGAAAAACTTGCCTCACCTCCGCACGGCCCAACGCGACTTCTCTTTCTATTGGAGCGAGCATTCCTTCCATAGCTTTTCGCACATCGCCGATCACCTCATAAATAACTGTGTATAAACGAACATCTATCTTCTCCTGTTCGGCAATCTGGGATGCTTTAGGGCTAGGCCGAACGTTGAAGCCGATAACAATGGCCCCGGACGCGCTTGCAAGCATGACATCAGATTCGGTAATGCCACCAACACCGGTATGAATTACTTTGACTTTGATTTCTTGAGCCGAAATACCAATTAACGATTCTTTAAGCGCTTCGACGGACCCTTGGACATCTGCCTTCAAGATCAAATTGAGTTCTTTTACTTCCCGTTCTTGCATGCGGGCCATGAGGTCTTCTAAAGAGACAGGGCCGACAGACGCGACGTCATGAATTCTTTGTTTTTCCACACGTTGAAGGCTTACCTGTCTGGCCAGCTTCTCTTCTTCAACTACCAGGAAGGATTCACCGGCTTCAGGAATACCGGAAAAACCTTGAACTTCCACAGGAGTAGCGGGTGCGGCCTCATTAACACTACGACCTTCGTGGTCCAGCATGGAACGGACCTTCCCATAATGAACTCCCGCAATAAAAGCGTCCCCAAGCTTAAGAGTGCCTTCCCGGACCAAAATAGTCCCTACCGGTCCTTTGCCCTTGTCCAGTCTGCCTTCAATTATTGTTCCGAGGGCAGTCTTCTTGGGGTTAGCTTTAAGTTCCATCATCTCAGCCTGAAGCAATATCATATCTAGTAGTTCATCGATCCCTTCATGTGTCTTTGCGCTGACATAAGAGAACAATGTATCTCCACCCCACGCCTCGGGAATCAGATTGTATTCAGTCAGCTCCCTGATTACCCGATCCTTATCGGCCTCAGGCTTATCGATCTTATTTACAGCGACTATAATCGGCACATTTGCTGCTCTGGCATGGTTAATGGCTTCTTTGGTTTGCTCCATCACTCCATCATCAGCAGCCACCACCAGGATCACGAAATCCGTCACCTGAGCGCCCCTGGCCCTCATCGCTGTAAAGGCTTCGTGGCCGGGGGTATCCAAGAACACCAATTCTCCCCGATCAGTTTTAACCTTAGAGGCTCCTATGTGCTGCGTAATACCACCAGCTTCCTGCTCCGTTACATGTGTTGATCGAATGGCATCCAGCAGAGAGGTTTTCCCATGATCTACGTGACCCATAACCGTTACCACAGGTGGTCTCGGTCGCAGGTTTTCGTGACTTGCCTGCACATTCACGTGAAGAATTTCCCCCTCGGAGCGTTCGCTTGTTTCTGTTTCGAAACCAAATTCAGATGCCACTATGGTAGCTGTGTCAAAATCGATTGCTTCGTTCACGGTAGCTGTTGAGCCCAATGTTAAGAGGTACTGAATCACCTCAGAAGCTTTTACGCTCATCTTATGCGCCAATGTAGCCACGGTGACCATCTCTGGCAGTTTAACTCGGCGTTTAATAGCCTTGGGAGTGGTGATTTCAGTTTTGCGGAGCTTTGGTTTTTTTCCTTTGCCTCTCGCTCGGCCTCGTGGCCTATCATCATAAAGCTCGTCACGCAAAAGCACTTCCTTGCGGCGGCGGATATCAGGTTTGCCTTCTTCAATTTTTTCCTCGAATGGTTCTCGCGCTTTCTTTTCTTTCTTCTTCTTTCTCTTGAGTTCTTCCTCTTCCGGTGTTCCCAACGGCACTACCTGTGCAGGCTGTTCCTTCGTCTCCGAGATTGGACTGCGAACGACAACAGGTTTTCTCGGTGGTTCGGGTCTTTCAGGCTCCGGGACCGGCTCCTTCTTTAATTCAACTCTGCCAATAATTTGAGCAGGCTGAATCCTCTTGTCTTTCTTTTTCTTCTTTTTTGAAGTCCGTTCCTCTTCGAATCTTGCTTCATCGGTCGATCTTGGAGCCTCTGCTTGTTCAACCACTTTCAATGGGATTTCCCTCTCAGGGGCTTCCGCCTTCACGTCGGCAGTGATTTCAGGCGCCTTTTCTCCCACGTGGAGGTCTTCTTCGAGTTGAGCTTCGGCAATTTTGGACGGCATCTCCATCGGCCGTTCAGATACCCGCAGCGGTTCCTCCGCGTCGGCCTTGGTCTCCGCAGGTTCAATCGGCGCTTCGTCTCCGGGTACGGGTTTCCGAACAACTTCCGGTTTTCGCCCCATTGGAACTTTTTCAATTTTAGGCGCCGGCTTTGGAGCCATTTCTATAATTCGAGCAGCCTCAGGTTTCTTTTTCACAGTCTTTTTGGCTGCCGGTTTAGGCGCCATTGCTTTTTCGGCAACCACCAGCTTTTCCTTCGCGGGTTTTTCTTCTTCTATAATCTCTGTTTGCACCGGTTCGGCCGCCTTTTCCACCGGTTCTTCCGCTGGTTGCTGCTTCATTCTGCGTCGAATGACAGTGGGTTTAATCCTTTTTTCCACTACTTCTCTCTGCGGAAGAACCGTCACAAGCTGAGCGCGTAAAGCCACGGGATCATCGGTCTCCAGAGGGCTCTCGGGGCCTTCAACTGCGAAACCCATCATCACAAGTTCTCTTACTAGATCTTCGTTTCTGACCTTCAAATCTCGGGCCAGGTCATCAACGGTCAAATTGGTCATCCAGCCACCTCTTCTCGTCGAGTCCAGTCAGGAGTTCCTCCGGCGAGGGGAATCTAAGAATATTGTTTCTTAATGCCCTGGATAATCGTTCCTTTCGCAGGGCTGACTTAGCGCATTCCCAGGTTGGGCAGGTATAACAGCCCCGACCGGGGATTTTGTCTTTCGAATGAGACACAACGACAGTATCTCCAATTGATTTCAAAAGAATCATCTCTCTTGCAGGCCGTCTCCGGCGGCACCCTATGCATTGCCTAATGGGAATATGGCCTTTTTTCATATCTTCGCGTCTTGATCATTTCGGCGCTGATGATCTTTATGATCCTGCTGCTCCCTCGGCGACGGCTACCTGATTTTGTTCGGGTGTATTTGGAACCACCTCCTCAATCGCTTCGGCGGCCTCTTCTTCCGGTGGGTTAGCCAAGTAGCGCAGTGCTCCATGCATGAGTTTCACACCTTTTTCTTCAGTGATACCCATAAAGCTCGTTAATTCTGCCAGTGTGGCCTTGGCAATATCTTCAGGTGTGCGATAGCCGTTTTCGAAAAGCATCGTCGCGGTTTCTTCATCCATATCATCGATGGCCAGAAGTCGTTCAAATGATTCTCCGCTGATCTTTTCTTCTTTCGACTCGCTCCTCACATCAATTTTCCATCCCGTAAGTTTTGCCGCCAACCTGACATTCTGGCCTTTTTTGCCTATGGCCAAAGAGAGCTGATCGTCAGCAACTACCACCTCCATAGTGTGACTGTGTTGATCTATAATGACTTTGGAAATCTCTGCAGGAGCCAGAGCATTGCATACAAAGTGGGCCGGATCATCGTGCCATGGAATGATGTCAATCTTCTCACCTCTCAATTCCTGGACAACCGCTTGCACTCTGGAGCCTTTCATACCTACGCAGGCGCCGACAGGATCAACATCTGAGTCTGAAGATCGCACCCCAATCTTGGCCCGCTGACCGGGTTCTCGGGCCGCGCACATGATTCTAACTATAGCTTCTGCAATTTCCGGAACTTCCTGTTCGAATAAGCTCACCAAAAAAGCCGGATTTGCACGAGACAGAATTATTTGAGGGTCTTTTTGCGTTCTCCGAACATCAAGGATGAGTGCACGGATTCGATCACCTTGTCTGTGATTTTCGCGCGGAATTTGCTCTCCAAAAGGTAATATTGCTTCGGCCCTGCCAAGGTTAATTACAATATTTCGTTTTTCAAAACGCTGAACTACGCCAGTAACTATATCGTTCTTGCGATCCTTGTATTCCGTGTAGATGTTTTCCCGCTCAGCGTCTTTGACCTTCTGTATAATGACCTGCTTGGCAGTTTGCGCTGCGATTCGGCCGAATGTTTCCGCCTCCATCTTAACTCCGAGCTGGTCTCCGATTTCGGCCTCGGGATCCAACTCTCGACGAGCTGTCTTAATGTCGATCTGCGTGGTTGAGTCTTCAACTTTTTCGACCACATCTTTGAAGAGAAAAATTTCCATCTCTCCTGTATCGTCGCTATACTGCGCCTCGAGATCCACACGGTTGCCGTATTTTTTCCGAGCAGCTGATACCAGAGCGGCCTCTAGAGCCTCCAACAATGTATCGCGGGCGATACCTTTTTCCTTTGCTACCTGGTCTATCATCCTATTCAAATTAATTCCCATGACTAATCCCCTGCTCTTGCAGCTCTTTTACGCAAGTCCTTTCGAAATAAATCATCTTCGGCAAGATCCAAATTCGCTTTTTCCACATTTTGAGGTTCTATTTCCACTGTTGAGCCGTCTATGTCCAAAACAATCGCAGAATTCTCAATTCCTTTTAAAATTCCACGAAAATTTTTTCTCCCTGTGAGTTTACGGCGAGTTCTGATTCGCACTGGAGAACCGGCAAACTGCTGAAAATCCTTTTCTTTTCTCAGAATTCTGTTAATCCCGGGGGATGAAACCTCCAGCACATATCGGTGCTCGATGGAGTCCTTTATATCCAATAGCGCTCCAACCTGACGACTCACTAATTCACAATCACCCAACGTTACTCCGTTCGGAGTATCGATGAAAAGCCTAAGAACCCATCTGCCTCCCTCAAGTTTGTATTCAATGTCCACGAGTTCAATGCCTTCGGGGTCCAGAACGGGTTCTATCATGCTCCACAATGAGGGGATTAAATCCCGGTCCATCAGCGCCTCCTGGTCAGAGACCGCCTTTAATGTGATTCTTTTATTGGAGCCACAATAAAAAACCCGGATTATGCAACCCGGGTGGTCTCGACCACTCTCTGGAGCGGGCAACGGGGTTCGAACCCGCGACATCAAGCTTGGGAAGCTTGCACTCTACCAACTGAGCTATGCCCGCATCACCAACAAATTAACAACAAGAACCTTTCCTGTCAAGGATTTATCTTTTTGTTTTCAATATTTTTTTCACTCATGGCAGTCTTCCGACTGTGTTCAACAAAAATTTTTTGGATGCGATTAGGCGGTATCTTAACCCAGTCCTCGATAGATTTCCTTTATCAAATTCAGAGCCTCTTTTCATTAATATCTATTTTTGCTTTCTCTTCGAGGACTCGAAGCCAACCTTTGAGGAATTCCGTTGTTCGCACTTCCCGGATCCATCTCTCAAAGCTTCCAGAATCTTTCACATATTGCTCATCACTGGCCCGCTGCAGATCTATTAGTCGGATCACAGCTGCTCCCCCCGAAATCGTAATCGGTCTTCCGAATAGCGGGGTCTCCGGCGTAATTATCGTGAGCATCTCTAAAATTTCCGGTGCGTTTCCCAACCGCGGAACAGTTCCCGCGGTTCTAGAGATCGGGTCCAGATTTTCCCATTTCAAGCTATATTTGGTTGCAATCTCCTCCGGGTTTGCAGACTTGTCCTTCAGAGCCTGAATGATCTCTTCCGCTTTCTTACTCGCGCTTGCCAGTGCCTCTTGTTTACGAAAATCCTTTTCAACCGAGCCACGAATTTCATCCAGTTCCGGTATGCGTTCTTTGGTTTTCTCCAGTAGCTTTAGAACGATGAAATTATCGCCGGATTTCACCAGCCTTGAAATCTCGTCTGTTTTCAGGCTGAATGCCTCGTCCATAATTTTAGCATCACTGCCAATTTCGGGAATACCGCCAGATTTAGTGATGTTATCCGCTTTGCGCACCTCAAAACCGAATTCTTTTGCCGCTTTTTCGAGTGCTTCGGTCCTATAGACAATTTCATAAAAATTTTCCGCGTCCGTATTGATCTTTTTTTGGGCCTTCTCGCGCAAGAGCTTTTCAACTATTTTGTCTTTAACTGAATCGAATTCTAACTGTTTTTCGGGTTTTTTTTCCGTAACCATCAGAATATCGTAACCCTGATCCGTCCGAACCGGTTCCGAGAGTTTTCCAATATCCAATTTTGCCGCAACTCTCTCAATTGCAGGACTCATTGTGCCTTTAGAGAAAAAGCCGAGATCCCCTCCTTTTTCTCGCGTGGCATCATCCTGAGACTCCTCACGGGCTATCTTGTCGAAATCCGCCCCGTTTTTGAGCTTTGCTAAAATATCCTCAGCCTTTTTGTGTGCTTCCTGAATCTGTTGTTCGGTTGCTTCCGGCGGTATCTTAACTAATATGTGTTTGGCACGTATGCTTTCAGGTTCCGTGAAGTCTCGAAGATTTGATTGATAATAGTCCTGGACCTCTTCCAGCGTAACATTTAGTTTCTGCTGAATATCGCGCCATGAAAAAGTTACGTATTGGATACTCACGGATGCAGGAATTGTATAGTTGTTCTGGTTCTCTTTGAAAAAACTTTCCAGGAGCTTGGGATCGATCGGGGATCCTTGTGAGGGTTCTTCGGATTTAATAAAGAGCATGGAAAGAAGGAGCTTGTCGCTTTTGAAATGCCAGAACCTCTTAATTTCTTCGGAATCTGTTTTCACTCCCGCGGTGAGAAGATTTGACACCTGACTGCTCAACAATTCCTGTCGCCGAGCCTGTTCATACATCGAGGGGGTCATTTTTATTGCATTGAGCGCATATCTATAGATGGATTCATCAAAAACACCGTTGCGTTGAAACATAGGATTGGACCGGATATCTTGAATCAGATCTTCCGTGGTCACCACAAATCCCAGGCGCTCTGCTTCTTGCACAAGCAGTGTCTGATTGACCATCTCCTGAATTATCTCTTTTTTCAGATTCATCTTTTCCAGTAATTCTGGTGGCATAGACCCTTTGAATCTGAGCCTTATCTGCTCCATTTTGCTATCATAGACAATGCGGAAGCTGTCAGGCGTTATTACTGTGTCATTAATTTTTGCGGCATAATCCCCGGTTTTATCCCGTGGACCAGACCAACCGTACCAGAAGATGAAAACAATAATAATCCCACCCAAAGCAGCTTTGATAATCCAGGATTGGGCATGTCTTCTCATCAGGTCTAGCAAGGTCTTCTCCTTTCAATCCGCCGTTTGTGAGATAGCTGGATCGTAAGGATTTCCACCACCATTGTCAACTTCGGCCGAGTCAATTCTCAAGCTTGATAAAGGTGCAGGATTCTGCTAGGTATTGCGCGACTTTCTCGAGCCAAACGTTGCATCGGAAAAGCCCCCCATGTTTTTTGACTGGATTTCCGGAATTTTTTCCAATGATATGGCCATAGATCTCGGAACGGCCAACACGCTGGTGTACGTGCGTGGTAGAGGAATTATTCTGTCTGAGCCGTCCGTGGTCGCGGTTAAAACCGACCTGAAAAGGGGACCAAGAGTTGTCGCCGTGGGTACTGACGCAAAGAAGATGCTCGGCCGCACCCCGGATAATATAAAAGCTATCCGTCCGATGAAAGATGGAGTCATAGCAGATTTTGAAGTGACGGAGGTGATGCTCAAACATTTCATTTTCAAAATTCATCAGCGCCGATATCTGGTCAAACCTCGGATAGTAATTTGTATTCCTTCAGGTATAACACAGGTCGAAATGCGTGCTGTTAGGGATGCTGCCAAAAGCGCGGGTGCGAGAGAGGTCTATCTTGTGGAGGAACCAATGGCCGCGGCGATAGGGGCCCACCTCCCTGTAACCGAACCGACCAGCAGCATGATAGTCGATATTGGAGGAGGTACGACTGAAGTTGCTGTCATATCCATGTCCGATATTGTGTATTCGAAATCCCTCAGAGTCGCAGGAGACAAAATAGACAACGCTGTAATTCGCTACATGAAGCAGAAGCACAGTCTACTAATTGGTGAAAGGACGGCAGAGATGATCAAGATGGTAATCGGCAGCGCCTGTGTCCCCGATGAGGAGACTTCAATAGAAGTAAAAGGCAGGGACTTGATCGCGGGAATTCCTCGAGTGGTGGTACTTCGCTCGGGTGAGGTGGCTGAAGCAATTTCGGAGCCCGTAAAGGCTATCGTAGAAACGATAAAAACGGCTCTGGAACAAACGCCCCCAGAATTGGCGGGAGACATTTTGGATAAGGGCATTACAATCACTGGAGGTGGTTCATTGCTGGGAAACCTTGATACGGTCATCCGTAAAGAGACAGGGGTTCCGGTTAATATGGCCCCAGATCCACTATCTACAGTTGTAATCGGGTCCGGGATAGTTTTTGAGCAGTTCGAACGTTTGAGAGACGTGTTGGTTAAATGTTAATATGATGTAGATTTTTTGAGGATGCCCAGATCTATTCGAGATATAACAATTGCATTGATTCTGCTAGGCGCGGCGCTTCTTGTCTTGTTTTCCGGCAAAAGAGCTGGAGAGAGCGGCACAGGAACTCGGATTCTGTACACTATCGTCCGCCCATTTCAACAGATTGGCGCCGGTTTTCAGGGCCACACGTCAGCCATATGGCAAAACTACATCAATTTGGTAGGCATAAAACAAGAAAATAAAGCGCTCAAAAAAGAAATCAAACGCTTGATGGCCGAACGTTCTAGTCTTCTAAATGCGGAAAATGAAAACCGTCGTCTCAAAAAATTACTAAACCTTCAGGCCCAGCATGAGTTTTCCTCATTAATTGCGGTAATTATAGGCGAAGACTCCGTCGGCTGGTATCGAACCTTTTTCCTCGATCGTGGTTCCCATGACGGCGTGACCACGGATATGGCAGTTACCGTGGCGGAGGGGGTTGTCGGAAGAATTATCAAGTGTTCAGCAAGCATGTCACAGGTGCGATTGATCTCTGATCCGAATCTGTCTGTTGACTGCAGATTAATTCGGACCCGCGACAGAGGTATACTCAACGGATCGCTGGATGGTGGTTGCATCTTGAGGTATTTGGATCTCAGATCCGATGTCAAGCCTGGCGACCAAGTTGTCACCTCCGGTCTTGATCGCACTTTCCCAAAAGGATTACTGATAGGGACAGTTGATTCGATTCGCAAAGGACCTCAAGGTCTTTTTTTGGAGGCACGAGTCAAGCCCGCTGTAGATTTCTCGGATATTGAAGAAGTTATTATTATTTTGGGCAACCCCGGAGGTTTCGATATTCAACCGGGCTTGGAGGAGAGACGTTGAAGGAATTAATATTCCTCACTATATTCTCTTTGCCAACATTATTGCTGCAAACGACAATTATCCCCCTATTGGTAAACTCTCAATATAAACCGGATTTGTTTTTAATTTTAGTCTTCTGGGCTGCAATCAGAATCACGTTTGTTTCCGCAGCCGTATTCGCTTTCACCGCTGGCCTGCTGACGGATCTTTTCTCCGGGGCTCCTCCCGGACTATTTGCAATTCTTTATCTGCTGATATTTTTGTCCTGTGCGTACTTGCATTCCGTATTTCAACTGGATAGCCATGCTGTTAACGCAATGACTGTGTTTTGTGCAAGTTTTGTCGCGGGGCACATGATTATTGCAGTCACTTGGCTAAAGGTTCCAGTCGAGTTTGGATGGAATTTATTTCAATGGCCGTTTCTGAAATCTCTTAGCACTGCACTGTTTGCTGTTATGGTGGTGCCCGCACTGGACTGGTTCTGGAACAGCTATTCGAAGCTTGTCCCAGCACGTTAATAATTGAGGTGACAATTCGTGTTCGATCTTCTGAAAAAAGAACACTCTTCCGAATACTTCCGTACCAAGATTAGGGTTGCCGTTATCGTCTTCATCGTGTGCACTGCTATTTTTTTGGCCAAACTGTGGCACTTGCAGCTTATACAAGGTGAATCGTATGTTGACATGGCCAAAAATAACCGAACGCGTATGGTTCGCCTGCCTGCCAGTCGAGGCCGAATTCTTGATTGTAACGCGCGAGTCCTGGCAGAAGATAGCCCGAGCTTCACTTTCTCAATTATTCCCGGAGAATTGGAAAACCCTCAGGAACTGCTCGAGCCTTGCTCATCAATTCTTGGAATCCCTGAGGAAAAAATGCGAGGTTTGATTGAGCGTAGCAAAAACATCCCGCGATTTATGAATTATCCAATCAAGAAAAATGTGACTTTGGAAGAGGTATCTCTTATCAAGTCACGTTCCCTGGATTTCAAAGGTGTCTTCTTGGACGTCAGGCCCCACAGACTTTATCCATTGAGTGAGACTCTTTGTCAGATCATTGGCACTATGGGCGAAATTTCTGCCGAGGAACTCCCTAAAATAGCAAGGCTGGGATATCGCACTGGGGATGTCTTGGGCAAGTCGGGAATTGAAAAAGAGTATGAAAACTATCTCAGAGGTGAAGACGGATGGGAAGAGATTGAAATCGACGCCAAAGGACGGCAGCTTGGTCATTATTCGAGAAAAATACCGAAAGCCGGTGCGGATATTGAGCTTACACCCGATGTGGAATTTCAGAAATATGTTGAAGAAATATTTATTCATAGGGCAGGCTCTGTCATCGCAGTGGATCCGGATTCGGGACGTATACTTGCTATGGTCAGCAAGCCGGGATATGACCTTAACTTGTTTTCTCCGTCAATTTCGGATCGTCAGTGGAAAAGATTGAAAAATGATTCTTTGCACCCACTAGAGAACAGGTCGGTCAGAGGTTTGTATTCACCGGCTAGCGCGTTCAAAATCATCACAGCAGTGGCAGCCCTTCAAGAAAAATTGATAAAGCCGGAGCAGAAATTCAATTGTTCGGGCAAAATAGAACTTGGAGGCCAGACATTCCGGTGCTGGAACCATATGGGACATGGACCGGTTGCTCTTAAGAGAGCCATGGTAGAGTCGTGCGATTGCTACTTTTATGAATTGGGTCGACTATTGGGACCGGATCGAATTGCACGTTATGCAGCCCTTTTCGGCCTGGGAAAGCCGACCGGACTGAGCCTTCCGCATGAATTACCTGGACTGATTCCGTCGCCCGCATGGAAAAGTCGCACTTACGGAGATTCGTGGAAAGACGGAGAAACACTGAACTTTGCCATAGGCCAAGGATACCTCGTCGCGACCCCTATTCAACTTGCCATGATGACTGCGGCCGTTGCTAACGGTGGCAAGCTGCTCAAACCCACAATCGTGCGGCGAATACGGTCACATGATGAAGGCATGATATTCGATCACGAGCCGGTGTTGCGCTGGACCATTCCGATAGATTCCAAGGTCTTGGACACGGTTCGCTCGGATATGACGGCAGTGGTTTCCGAAAGCAAGGGCACGGGAAGAAGGGCGCAGATACCTGGCATCAAAATGGCCGCGAAAACAGGCACGTCACAGGTCATCCGAGATAAACAATTATTAAGAGAAATCGAACAGATTCCATATCACGAGCGCACTCATGCGATTTTTGTAGCATACGTTAATGATAGACCAAAAAAAATAGCTTTGGTTGTTATAGTCGAACACGGAGGTGCAGGCGGATTGAGCGCTGCGCCTATTGCTAGAAAGGTGGTGGCCAGGTATTATGGTTTGCCGGAAAGGCCCGATCCATAATGACCGCGTTTAGATCAAGGTAATTCAGAGCGGCTTGGGCCCAAATATAATCAACACCTTACATCTTCATTCAAAATGAATTTCATCCCACTGAAATCGAACTTACCGCATACAGCAAAATTTGAATGGCCGGTAATCATAATCAGCATGGTCCTGTCGGGTATCGGGGTTTGTCTTATTTATAGTGCGACAGCCCCACTAACGGAAGCAGGGCGCCCATATGTATTAAGGCAGATCACGTGGTGCAGTCTTGGCCTGGTAACGGTCGCGGTTCTGCTTATTTTTGATTATGAATTGCTCGACCATTGGGCAGTGCGTATTTACATCATTATTATTGTGGCTTTAATAGCAGTTTGGATGATGGGCAAAGTCACAGCCGGCTCGAAAAGATGGATGCACATGGGGCTTATGCGTTTCCAGCCCTCCGAATTCGCAAAATTGGCAGTAATCATAATACTCGCCAAATATCTGAAGATAGTACCGGGAAATACTTCGACACAATTAATGGATGTAGTGCGACCATTAATACTTGCCATAATTCCGACCATTCTGGTCCTCGTGCAACCTGATCTCGGAACAGCGTGCGTAATTACACTTGTGGCCGCCTCCATGGTTCTTTTCGCAGGGATCGGGCGACGTTTGCTTTTATGGACCGGGATCGGATTGGCAATTCTATTACCAGTGGCATTACTTCTAGGCGATCATGTGCTGATGGGCTATCAAAAACGTCGGCTTTTCAGTTTTTTGAATCCAAGTTACGATCCATTGGGGTCTGGTTATCACCTGCTGCAATCACAAATTGCGATTGGCTCCGGCGGCTTATTAGGGAAAGGTTTTCTGCAGGGAACCCAGAATCAGCTTATGTTCCTTCCCGTCAAACATACAGATTTTATTTTTTCCATTCTGGCAGAGGAATGGGGATTTATCGGCTGTTCCGTTGTGTTGATCCTCTTTCTAGGGCTTTTCTTAAGAGGTATGACGATTGCCGGAAAAGCACGTGACAATTTTGGGACATTATTGGCCTTCGGCTGTACCGTTTCAATCTTTTGGCATGTAGTTATCAATGTAGGAATGGTAATGGGGTTATTACCTGTGGCAGGAGTTCCGCTCAGCTTCTTAAGTTACGGAGGGTCAGCAATACTTTCATCATTTTTGGCCGTGTCAATTCTTTGCAACGTGGCTATGAGGCGTTCCGCCTATTGATTTAATTTTCATCCATGATAATAGGGTCTTCCGGCGCCACGATATCTTTGTAGAAGTGTGCTCAGTCGGAAAATAACCACCCTAAATTTTTTTGCCATAAGCTGAACAATATTTCGGAATAATAGCTTGAATGGGCTGGAGCTGTGTGCTAAGGAGAGTTCACCTTCAAGGGCTATGGTATTTTGAACCGCCCCACAAGCGGGAGGAAACATGTTCGGATTCAGAAAGTCTAAAACAGATGCTGTAAGCGGATTTCTCGGATCGCAAACCGAGTTTACAGGCAAGCTTTGTTTTTCAGGAGTTGTTCACCTGGATGGAACATTTCAGGGAGAAATTATAAGCCGAGGCACGCTTGTGGTGGGCAGTGAATCAGTCGTAACCGCTCATATATATTCTAATATTTTGAAAATAGCCGGAGAAGTACATGGCGACCTGACGGCATCAGAAAAAATTGAGCTGTATCCTCCGGCCAAGGTCTACGGAAATATTCGAACGCCAAGTTTAATCGTCGAGGAAGGGGTAATTTTCGAAGGCACGTGTCGCATGTCGACTCTCGAAGCACAAGTACCTGAAATAGGACGGCATGTGATTGAATCCTCAGGTGAGACGGAAACTATCGAGGGGATTTCGGCGGAAGCATGGCCGCCGGAATACGAGCAGGCCGAAGGTCTGGAAGAATCTGACGTGGACAAGGCGCATCTCCACAAGCAGGGTCAGTAATTAATAACTACAGACTGAATTTGAGCAGAAAAAGATCTTGACAGTCCGCGGACGTAATGTTACGATCTCGTTTCATTTTTTGTTTTTAGTCTTAGGACTATCCTCTTAAAATAAATCGGGAATTTGGGAGTAGTAAGCCGTGCATTCCTAATCTCACAAGGAAGGCCCGACAGGCGCCAAACTCCGCGATTCCGGGAGACCACGCCAGTGATTCAAATAAATATCACTCTAATAATTCAAATAATAAATTTTTTGGTATTTATGTTACTTCTTAATGCCTTACTGTACAAACCTGTTATCGCAAAGATCCGCGAAAGAGAGACCCGGATTCGCAAAGATCGTGAAAAGGCAGCGGAGCTAGATCAGCAAGTGCAAGAGCAGGAAAAGCGTCATCAAGAAGAGCTTGCGGTTGCAAGGCAGCAAGGCGCCCTGGAAAAAAATGCCTTAACGGCTGAGGCGAAGAAGAAAGAAGCCGCCATTTTGGACAAAGCAAGACTTGAAGCTGCTCGAATTGTCGAAGACATGAAAGCCTCCATAAGGATTGAAGCGGAACAAGTTCGCAAAGCGCTCGCCGCGGAAATGGCACCGCTGGCGCAGTCGATCTTCGAAAAACTTCTGGGGAGGCCTGTTTCATGAAGGGAATCAAAATTCTTCTAATTTTGTGCTGTTTATATCTGGTTCTATTGCCTCAATTTGTCTTAGCTTCGGCTGAATCCGAGAGCCCGTGGGACGCTTGGATGCTATTTTGGAGAGTCGTTAATACGGTGGCTCTTGTGGGTCTATTAATCTACTTCGTCAGAAAACCCCTTGCCAGTTTCTTTTCTGAAAGAAAAACTCAAATCAGCAAAGATCTTGCGGAGGCCCGGGAACAGTGCGAAAAAGCAGAAGCGCTTTTGAGCGAGTATAAACAGAGGCTTGCTGGGATGGAAAAAGAAGTGGAAAAGCTCCGTGCCGAACTCCAGAAATCCGCGGATGCGGAAAGCGCAAAAATAGAGGCCAATGCAGAGAAATTGTCTGTGAGCATGGTGGAAGCCGCCAAACTCGCCGCCGAGCAAGAAGTCAGAAAGGCAAGAGTCATCCTCAAGAATGAGGCTGTTGGGCTGGCTGTTCAAATGGCTGAATCGCTTATTCGTGAAAAGATTAACGATACGGACCGAAAAAAGATCATCGAGGATTATCTAGTAAAAGTCGGGGGTATGAAGTGATTGATACCACTCTGTCAAAACGTTATGCCACAGCCCTCGTAGAAATAGCGCAGGAACAAAACGCACTGGATAAATACGCAGAGGATCTCGATTCTCTGAGTAAATTGGTAGAAGAATCTAGAGATTTCCGAGAAATATTGATGAACCCTGTTTTCACTAGGGACGACAAAAAAAAGATTGCAGGGCCTGTGTTGAAAAAAATGGGCGCGGATCCGATGGTGATCAATTTTGTGTACTTGCTGATTGATCGAAAACGTATCGATCAATTAACAGGCATAGAAAAAGCTTTCCGTGCCAAAGTTGATGAGATTCGCGGTATCACTCGGGGACAAGTCATAAGCGCTGAGCCTCTTGGAGCACCGGAACTGGGCCGAGTTACCGATATATTGGCGAAGGTGACGGGAAAGCAGGTAATGGTTACCACCAAGGTGGACCCTTCCCTGATCGGGGGTTTGGTCGCCAGAGTGGGAGACATGGTGTTTGACGGAACAATCCGTACCCAGCTTAATCAGCTCAAGGAAAGCTTGAAGGGATAAGAAAATGCAGATCAGAGCCGAAGAAATTAGTGACATTATAAAGCAGCAGATCCGGGACTATGACAAGAAAGTCGAAGTTAGCGAAACAGGGACCGTAATCAGCGTTGGAGACGGCATTGCACGATTGCATGGGCTGGAAAAGGCTATGGCAGGCGAGCTTCTTGAATTCCCAGGCGGAATCATGGGGATGGTCCTCAATCTTGAAGCGGATAATGTTGGCGCTGCGATTCTCGGAGAAGATGTCCACATTAAGGAAGGAGACACCGTTAAGAGGACCGGACGCATTGTGCAGGTTCCAGTCGGGAGCGCCATGCTGGGCCGCGTAGTGGACGCCATAGGCCGGCCGGTTGATGGCAAAGGTCCTATAGATACATCGGAATTCCGGGTTGTCGAGATTGTCGCCCCCGGAATAATCAAAAGAGAACCGGTGAAAGAACCGCTGCAAACCGGGATCAAAGCCATTGATTCCATGATCCCCATCGGTCGCGGGCAACGGGAATTGATCATCGGCGATCGCCAGACGGGTAAAACCGCAATTGCTATAGACACTATCATCAATCAAAAGGATACTGACGTTAAGTGCATCTACGTGGCCATTGGTCAAAAACGTTCCACTGTGGCGCAGGTCGTTGCGACCCTGGAGCGTTTCGGAGCTATGGATTACACAACGGTCATATCGGCTACGGCTTCCGATCCTGCACCAATGCAGTATGTCGCCCCATATTCAGGTGTCACCATGGCCGAGTACTACAGGGATAACGGCCAGCATTCTTTGATCATTTATGATGACCTGAGTAAACAAGCCCAAGCATATAGACAACTTTCTCTGCTCTTGCGCAGGCCGCCTGGTCGAGAAGCATTCCCGGGTGACGTGTTCTACTTGCATTCCCGCTTACTCGAACGAGCCGCAAAGCTTAATGACTCGCAAGGCAGCGGCAGCCTGACGGCTCTACCGATTATTGAAACCCAAGCTGGTGACGTGTCGGCCTATATTCCTACTAATGTCATTTCCATCACGGATGGCCAGATCTTTTTGTCGACCGACCTATTCTATTCCGGCGTGCGACCGGCGGTTAATGTCGGTCTGAGCGTCTCACGAGTCGGCGGAAATGCGCAGGTGAAAGCCATGAAGCAGGTCGCGGGATCGCTTCGTCTGGACTTGGCTCAGTTCAGGGAACTCGAAGCTTTCGCCCAGTTTGGATCTGATTTAGACAAAGTGACACAAGCGCAATTAGCTCGTGGCACACGGCTGGTTGAGATTCTAAAACAGGCTCAGTATGTTCCGATGCCGGTGGAAAAACAGGTGGCTGTTATTTTTGCGGCAACCAATGGATATGTAGACGAATACGACCTCCGCATGTTGGCTGAATATGAGAAACAGTATCTTAGCCATTTGGAAGCAACGCACCCGGAAGTATTGGAGGAATTAAAAGAGAAAAAGGTAATCTCAGCGGAACTCGAATCCAAAATGAAAGAGATCCTCAATCAATTTAAGGCGATCTTCACTCCTCCCCAACTATCGCTAGTGTAGCGATCAAAGGTGACGACGAGAGAAGCCAACCCGCAAGGGTCCATATATAGGGGTAGATATGGCAAACCTCCGAGAATTGCGAAAACGGATCGCCAGCGTCAAAAATACGCAAAAGATCACAAACGCCATGAAAATGGTGTCCGCCGCGAAGCTGAGACGAGCCGAAGAAGCTATCAAGTCGGCGCGCCCTTTTGCGGAGAAAATGCGTGACGTATTAATGTCCTTGGCGGCCCGGATTAATCCCGGCGCCCACCCTTTGCTGGAATTGAAGCCTCCAAAGAAAGCGCTGTTAATTTTAATTACCGCGGATCGAGGCCTCTGCGGAGCCTTTAATGCCAACCTGAACCGCCGTGCTGAAGCGTTCGTCAGAGAAATGTCTGAAAAAGGCATTCAGGTTGATATGATAAATGTAGGTCGCAAGGGTAATGACTATTTCCGCCGACGAAAAATCAACCTGGTTGAGGCTTTCATAAACGTGATGAATAACGTCACCTACGAGCTTTCAGGCAGAGTTGTTTCAGTTGCTGTGGAAAAGTTCACCACAGGTGAATACGAGGAAGTTTACATTTTATTCAACAGTTTTCGTTCCGCTGTCAGGCAGGTGCAAATTTTGCGCAAGCTTCTACCGGTAACTCCGGAGGAGGAGGGTTGGGAGCGGAGAAGCGAATATTTGTACGAACCATCAGAGGAAGCGCTGCTGGATTCCATTATACCCCGTTACGTGCAGGTGCAGATCTTTACTGGTATGCTGGATTCAGTCGCCGCTGAGCACGGCGCTAGAATGACGGCTATGGAAGCGGCAACTACCAATGCGGACGAAATGATATATAGATTGACGTTGAAACACAACCGTTTGCGTCAGGAGTCTATTACGACTGAGCTTATGGAAATAGTCGGCGGGGCTGAAGCGCTAAAGGGTTGAGACAAATTTTTAGCTGAGCAAAAGAACAAAACCGGTTCGAAGACGGTTTCAGGAGGATATCCTAAGATGGCAGACGGAAAAATAGTTCAGGTAATCGGCCCCGTTGTGGACGTGGCTTTCCCGGAAGGACAGCTCCCGGAAATTTATAATGGATTATTGATTTCAAATCCTTCCATAAATGACGAGCCTGACAATCTCGTCGTCGAGGTTGCCCAGCACTTGGGCGACAACACTGTGCGTACTATAGCAATGGATACGACCGACGGTCTGGTTCGAGGCATGCTTGCCAAAGACACCGGTGGGTCTATACGAGTGCCGGTTGGCAAAGGCGTCTTGGGCCGTATCATGAATGTGGTTGGTCGACCTACCGACGAAGGCGGTCCGATAGTCACCGAAGAAACACGACCCATACATCGTTCCGCACCAGCCTTTGACGAACAGGTGACAGAAATCTCAATTCAGGAGACCGGTATCAAAGTAGTCGATCTTATTGCTCCATTTATGAGGGGCGGAAAGATTGGCTTCTTCGGGGGCGCGGGCGTTGGGAAAACTGTTTTTATGATGGAAATTATTAACAACATCGCCAAGCAGTTCGGAGGCACCTCGGTTTTCGCGGGCGTTGGCGAGCGTTCTCGTGAGGGCAATGACCTCTATCTTGAAATGGGCGGAGTCCTTCCCGGGAAGAAGAAACCGGAGGGGGAACGAGTTCTGGATCGTGCAGCCCTGATCTACGGGCAAATGAATGAGCCTCCCGGAGCGCGTGCACGAGTAGGGTTGACAGCACTGACAGTGGCGGAATATTTCCGTGACGAAATGAATATGGACGTTATGCTTTTCATTGACAACATCTTCCGTTTTACTCAGGCAGGTTCAGAAGTTTCGGCTCTTCTGGGACGTATGCCTTCGGCGGTTGGGTATCAGCCTACATTGGGAACGGATATGGGCGAACTCCAAGAGCGAATCTGTTCAACTAAGAACGGTTCCATTACCGCTGTGGAATGTATCTACGTCCCGGCGGACGACTTGACCGACCCCGCGCCGGCCACAACTTTTGCGCATCTTGACGGAACTGTGGTTCTTTCACGTCAAGTTGCTGAGTTGGGTATCTATCCTGCGGTCGACCCGTTGGATTCCACTTCGAGAATTTTGGATCCCCGAGTTCTCGGCGAGGCGCATTATCTTATTGCTCGTCAAATACAGCTCGTGCTCCAGAGATATAAGGACCTTCAGGACATCATTGCAATTCTTGGCATGGACGAGCTTTCGGAAGAAGATAAGCTGGTCGTGTCACGCGCACGGAAGATTCAGCGCTTCCTGTCACAGCCTTTCTTCGTAGCGCAGGAATTTACAGGGACACCTGGCAAGTATGTCAAGATCCAGGATACGGTCGCAGGTTTCAAAGAAATAGTCGAAGGGAAACTCGATCACATCCCCGAGCAGGCATTTTATATGGTGGGCGACCTGAACGAGGTCTTGGAAAAGGCGGAGAAGTTGGCAAAGGCAGCCGCCTGAACCGGAGAAGCGCATGTCGGAAAAGTTCAAAATCGAGCTGGTGACGCCCAAGGGAATTGTGCTCGACAAGGAAGTTGAGGAAATCATAGCTCCGGGGATAATGGGAGAGTTCGGAGTGTTGATCGGTCATACTCCGATGTTAACGTTCATTAAACCTGGAATATTGTCATATCTGGAAAATGATCAATTCACTAGATTTGTTGTGGGCTCGGGATTCTGCGAAGTGCTAAAGGACGCTGTCACCGTTTTAGTCGACGAGGCCTTTAGCCGAGACGAAATCCATCCGGCCGAGGCTGCTCAGGAGCTAGAAGCAGTTCAAAAGCAGCTTTTAGAATCGGATGCCCTGACAGATCCGGAAGGCTATCAAAATTTGAATAATAAGCTGCAACTAATCAAATATAAAATTGCTTTAGCCGGAGCGAGCTGATATCCAGCCGTGACTGCGACAATCCAAATCTGAACAAATGGCCCCAGCCGTTTCGGGACATGCCCGCGGCCGGGGCTTCCATTTTTAGATTGAAAATGAACGTGGTTGCCGACAGGCTTTGTTTATTTCCGCGTGAGATCAACATCCGGGACCGGAGCGATCTCCGCCATGTTGCGGCTCAAACCAAATTTGAACTCTATGTCTAGAAGATCGGCCGATTGCCTGGAGTGAGGCAAAAAGCGGGCAAACATCGCGTCGAATTATTGAACAACCTCGTGGGGTTGATGTCTTAGATGTAGGGGCATATATGAGCGAATACCCGAAAAATCACAGAATCTCAGCTGAGGGCCATGATTCTCAGCCCTGTCCTGATCGTTCTGCGGAGGTTATGTCCGTAGACGGAGAGATTGTACCGGGTGAACCGGATTTTGAACAAGGGCTGGATCAGGCTCGCAGCCTTTTTGAAAATTCTGATTTAGAGGGCGCATTCAGGCTGCTACAAAATTTGGAAGCAAAGTACATATCCGCGAGCAGTTTATTTGATTTATTAGGGGATATTCTGCTCCGGAAGGGCGATGTGGAGCAGGGACTTCATTATAAACAGATCCATCAGGTGCTGAACAGGACATTGCAAATTGCGCGTGGCGCGGTCCCGAAAACGACAGAAGCTGCAGTTGCACCTATTGCAGAGTTAAGCCCTAGTTCATCCGGACCGGAACAAAATTTTCCTGATATGTCGTATGCTCCCGTTACAGCGGCAATGGCCCACGAACTTATGCGTCAGGGTCATTTTGATAAAGCAGCAGAGATCTTGAACATCCTCCATCAGGAAAATCCGGAAGACGGATCATTAAAGGAAATCCTGGATCAGGCCACTAATAAGGGCGCTGAGAGGCGAATTCTGAGGACGCTTGGAGGATGGCTAAATAATATTGAATATATAAAGGCAGGCTGGTCCGTTACAGAATGAGCTCTTCAGCGTCTCGTATTCATGATCATTTTCGAAAACTTGGAGTTGATGCTCTCCTTTTCAATACTTCCGAAACTCTACTGTCATTTAACGTGAGATATCTTACTGGGTTCTCCGGCTCCGAAGCTTCCATTCTGTTCACACGCACCGGACGACACCTCTTCACGGACGGGCGGTACAAGACCCAGGCCCACCAGCAAGCTCCAGGATTTCAACTCCATGTTGTTCGTAATAAAGTAAGCGCATTGGTGAGATCATTTGCTGCGTTGGAGATTGGTAAGCTCGGAATAGAAGCCGACCGAGTCAGCTACGATTTTGTCAGTTTGCTAATTCGAAGATTACCCAAATTAAAGGTCATTCCGATTGACAAAAGGTATTTGGAGCATCTGCGAGTTCGCAAGACGTCGGATGAAAAAGCAAAGATCAAATATGCCGCTCACATTGCATCGAGTGCTTGCCGAGAAATTGTAAGTCGTGGGATTTCCGGGAAGACGGAAATCGAAGTCGCCGCGGAATTGGAAATGCAAATGAGGAAGAACGGAGCTGAAGCGATGGCCTTTGAAAGCATCGTAGCTTCAGCGGAGCGCAGCGCCTTGCCTCATGGACAGCCGTCGGATCGCGTAATTGGCAAGGGGGAACTGGTAATTATAGATTATGGCTGTCGCGTTGACGGTTACCACAGTGATGAGACGGTCACGTGTATAACCGGCAAGCCCTCAGCGGAACAAAGAAACATTTCTAAAGCCGTATATGAGGCCCATATGCGAGCCTTAGATGCCGTCAAAATCGGTATGCGCGCACGTGAAATAGACGCCGTGGCAAGGCGGAGCATTGAAGCTGCGGGGTATGGAAATTATTTCTTGCATGGTTTGGGGCACGGAGTAGGACTCGAAATTCACGAGCCGCCTTTCTTGTCACCGCGCGGGAGGGGAACTCTGGAAGAAGGTATGGTTTTCACCATAGAACCGGGTGTGTACCTCGAGAATCTGGGGGGAGTCAGGCTGGAGAGCCTTGTTTATCTGGACAGGCAAGGACCGGAAGTACTCTCGGAAATGCCAAAAGACGTGATATCAGCCTTCTGATTCTTGCTGTTAAACGAGCCGCCTCATTCGAATAGAAAGATTCTAAATTCGGAGGACTTTATGTATTCAACTCCTGATTTTAAAAAAGGTCTCAAAATTGAGATGAATGGAGAACCTTTTATTATCGTTGATTTTCAACATGTCAAGCCCGGTAAAGGCGGCGCATTCGTGCGCACGACGCTCAAGAGCCTGATGACCGGTAATGTAATTGATAAAACTTTTCGAGCAGGTGAAAAAGTTGATAAACCGGATCTGGAAGAAAAAGAAATGCAATTTCTCTATGAGAGTGATGGTGAATTTCACTTTATGGATAATGAGACTTACGAACAATCCTTCTTGACAGAAGGTCAATTGGGTGACGCTCGAAATTATCTTCAGGAAAACATTACCGTAACGGTGCTGTTTCATAACGGCAAGCCTATCGGCGTAGATGTGCCGATTTTTGTGGAATTGAAAGTGGCTTCCACCGAGCCCGGGGTCAGAGGCGATACAGCTGCGGGTGGAACGAAACCGGCCAAGCTTGAAACGGGCATGACTGTGCAGGTCCCACTTTTTATTAATGAAGGAGATATTCTGAAAATTGATACTCGCACAGGGAAGTACGTCGAAAGAGTGAGATAGCGTCTTTGAGCGACGGCGGAAACTTTTTGCAAAAGGTCATGCCGGAGACCCTCTCCAAAAGTCCTCAAAATTTGGCAGCCCTCGCCTCTGACAATGAGGAGAGTTGAGGCTTACCACATGCTAAAAAGGGAATTTTTCGTAGATTATCTTCAACACACGCTACCCCTTGACCGTTATTGAGTCGCTTTCATAAGGATTAAGAGATGGATTCTTTTGGACTGGTTGTCCACGACGAGCAAAACTTTCTGGCTAAAACAGTTCAATTTGGACTGGAGCAAGGTATTTTTACCCGAGACAGGGCTGACGAGATCATAAGGATTTCAGTGGCCATGGCCAATAAGTACGTACTCCATAAAGAAGTTGATTTCCGCTCCACCGAAGAATTGGCCAAAGTGCAGGAAACGATCCTCAAATTGATCGGTGTAGGTTTGGAGATTAAGAGCGGCGACGATATGGAAGACGGAATTAATTTTTTGATGGAAGTATCGCCTGTCGACTTGTTTCGTATTGCCCATACGCGTGTAGAAAAACTTCGGCATAGATGGCAACAGCTTCTTCAGAACCATCGTATAGAAATTCTGGTCAGCCCTGTTGAATATGAGTCCCTGAGCGACATAGCCCATCAGCGTCTCTCTGAAATGAGTATCTTTACAGAAACAGAGATCCACACGATCGAATCGTTGACTCTGGAGGATGATCTTTTTTCCACTCTCTCGCTGCTTGATTACTATGAATCCGAACTGGAACGATATGAGTTTCTTTTGAAATTAAGGAAAATTTTACCTTTTACGATGCTCAATCGTTCTCGTTCCGTGCGCGCGGAAAACTTATCGGAAGTTGATTCATTAAGGGAAGCTCTCATTAATACACTGGTCATATCTATGTATGTGGATTCGAGTGATCCAGTTTCCCTCACGACATCGAATGTAAGACAATTTCTCGGATCACTGGAACTTACCCAGAATACGGACATCTTTCCTGAAGAGCTGGAAGATGTTCTGGTCGAGCTCATCCAGGAACTTGGAGAGAAACTCAATGACCATGATGCCGCTCTTTTAACAAAAGAAATACTCAGATCAGCTCGAAAATTAATGGAAACAATCATTGGAGACTGGGAAACGATCAATTCGAAATCTGAAGGCATATTTTTCAAAAAGTGGATAAGATTGGCCATCATATCTGATGTGCCTGATCCAATAGATAGAATACTGTCCTCTGAAGGCTCATTGGACGAATTCGATTTTGAGCTATTGGTGGACGAATTTACGAGAAGATCAGAGGACGAGGCCGTAGAATTGGCCCAGCGATTACCATGGGGCCGTCTTTTGCCGGATCAGACAATTCGCTTATTTCAAGAATTCGATTTATACCACGGAATATTCGCGTCCAAAGCGCAATTGGTTAATTTCAGCGCACATGAACTGGTTGATTTTGTTGAAGAGGTGACCGCGGACGTTTTTGAGAAATTGTTGCCTGCCTTGAGAGATGCCATTGCCAAGAGACAATTCACATTAGAGGACCTGGAACTGTTCGGCACATTGCCTGAATCCGAAGCTTCACTTCTCTTAAGAATGGCGCAGCCGGCTTCGGATTACGACAGCTCGCAGATATTGAACAGATTCAGAGAGGGATCCGAAATCCTTCGTCAGGTGATCTTTTATTCATCTATTCATGGGGATTTCTTCACTGATTTATTTCAGGAGGCTTGGGCCAGTGATCCCAACTTTGTTAAAAAACTAGTGAAATCCCTATCAAGCTCGGAAATAGGGCCGTTCTTGTTAGCAGCCGCAGGGCAAAACCCGAAACTAGTCAAAGGTTCCAAAAAGAAAGCGCCTGATATTCAATTCGGACTCAAAGAGCTTAACAACCTCTTTAGAGCCCTTCCATCAATCAAAAAAACTGCCGCCACCAAATTCTTCAGCTCACATTTTGAGAGCGAACCCGCATTCGACTGACTAGTTATCAAGTTGTTTCAGGAAATCCGGATGCACTCTATAGCCTAGTTTCACCGCTTCTTGGGCGTGCCGGCGAGCTTTTTCCAAATCTCCATTGTGATAAAAGGCTACCGAAAGATTATTATGAGACATCCCTGAGGCGGGATCAAGCTCGACGGCTCTGGTGTTGTGCTTGATGCTCTTATCGATTTCACCTAGAGCTAAAAAGATATTCCCAAGATTCAGGTGAGCTACAATCGAATCGGGATCGATCGCGAGGGCTTTCTCAAAGCTTTGCACGGCTTGGTCGAGCATGCCCCTATGCATAAAGGCAATACCTATGTTTATACAGGCTTCGATAAGATCAGGTCGGAATTCAAGCGCTCGCAAGCTTTCGTCAATGCACCCGTCGTAGTCGCCCTTTTGGAGTAAAATACCGGCTATATTCACGCGAGCTTCCAAAAGGCCTGGCTTAAATTGCAATGCGGTCCGGAATTCGTTCAGGCTTCTGTCCCATTCCCCCCTTTGTGCCAGTGCTAGTCCTAAATTATAATGGGC
The DNA here is from genome assembly GCA_052144015.1 of Desulfomonilaceae bacterium. GTDB lineage: Bacteria > Desulfobacterota > Desulfomonilia > Desulfomonilales > Desulfomonilaceae > DATJPW01. The sequence goes on along the minus strand of JBKQRG010000118.1, from coordinate 9,471 downwards.
ATTAGCGGAATCGGGCATAGAGGCTACCATATTTTCGAATTTCTTGATATCGTCCTCAGTTATAGGGACTGTTCTTTCTTGATTGGATGTTGTTTTCATTCTGTTTGCTCCTGAGACGTACGGTTAACAGTACAACTATCTGCTAAGATAGACGGAGTCAAGAAGCGATAATGCCAAATAGATTCTACAAAGTAGTCCTGGGGGGCACGACAAGAAACGGTTTTGATCGCACAGTCGTATTGAAAAATTTGGCTAAAATTTTCAATAAAAGTCCGGAATTGATCGAAAAGCTCCTCTCCGGAAATCCCAGGGTCATCAAGAAAGGCCTGGATCTTGCCGCGGCAGAAAAATATCAAGAAATACTGACAAAAGCAGGAGCCCAATCGCATTTTGAATTGGAGACCGAACAATCGCCGGAAATCACCGAACCAAGGCCATCCTCTCAATATGAACCCGAATCAGCTTCGAGCCACGAGCTGATATGCCCCCGATGCGGATATATCCCTAAATCTGACGAAGATGTTCTCGCGATCCGCGGAGACTGTCCGCGTTGCGGGCTACTAGTGAGAAAAGATCCTCAAATCTACAGCTTTACATCAGATGAAATTGAATCTGCCCAGACGACAGATGCCGCAAATATCTATGGAGAGCGGATACCTGCGTCCTGGAAAAGAAGAAATTTGGCCTCGATGCATTCTCTGACCATTTTGTTAATTGCGTATCTGCTCTTCTTTTTCATATTTATTTTTTTTATCGTTCCACCTGATTTAATTTTTCGAACACTCCTAAGGGATTTCCTGCAGACGGTTTTCGCTGCGTTCCCCATGGCTATCATGTCCTTGACAGTGTTTGTTGTTTCCTTTGTTTTGCCTTTGGTTACTGGAGGGCGTTCTTGGGGACAGCAGATGACTAATATTACAGTCCTTTATGCAGGTGAGGAGCGGATGGGAGGACTGCAGCTCGCATTGGCATTGCGAGCAGCAGCCATTCTAATGATCAGTTTCGTGCCCGGTCTAATCGCTGTACGAGTCGGCGACTGGTTGAAATTGCTAGCAGCCCCCGGGGGAGCAAATCGGGTTATGATTGTCACAGGTATGATTGCATGGATATTTTGTTGGATTTATGAATTTTCCAGAAAGGACCGGCGAGGCTTGCTTGACCTTGTGGGGGACACAATTCAAGTGGAAGAAGAACCGCTACCCCCGGGCGCAGTTCAGAAAGCAATGCTGCCGCTACTGGGTATAGTTGCTCTATGGCTGGTTTTCAGTTTTGCGCTGCCGTATTTATTAAAGTGAGTGCCGTAACTGCCACATACCGACTGATGTTTCTTGACTCGCCCCCATTAATGATTAATTAAGAGAGAGACGAACTAAGCCCGCATAAACAGAGGTTAGCTTCAATGAATACCATTGATCCAGATTATGAGCTGGATTCTGATTATGAGTTGTTTACGCCTTCGGATCAAATGAAGGCGTTGGTTGAAACAAATGATGTACGAATGAACGATGAAACATTAAGGCCCAAAGTGGAGATTTGGCCTGATGAGTGGAGCGATTGGGTTGCGTCCCATGAAACCGGCCGAAAGAATTTGATTTGTAACCTACCGGCCATGAAAGCGAGTCCATTCTGCTCCCTAGGTTATCACTGATTCAAAAGAAGCCTCCTGAAAGGAACTTACCTACTGTCCAACCCCGCGCTGATCTCGCGGGGTTTTCCGTTTACACATTTTCAAGTGCAGTGATTATCCCATGGCACTTACAACTGGTGGCCACCAGATGACGGCCGAGTGTTATTCCGTCCAACAGCTTGATTAGATCCCGAACAGGATACCCCCCAACCCCGGGCAGGATTTGATAGCTCCGCTGTACAAGTACAGAGAACCCCGGCACTCTAATTGACCTCAGAGTTTCATAGAGCGGCTCATTTATTCTGCCTGTAACTGTGCAGGCTTCGGGTTCCGAACAATCGTCAGGGCACAAGAAATCCGCTCTGCTTACCAGAAGATTAGAGGAATTCATCCGAATCTGATTAAGCGCCACCGGCCCGATTTCCTCGGGCAATGATGTTTCGGAAATATTCGGCACCTTTGCCGAGATGTAATGTGCCGCAAGATGAAACGGGACCATGGGAATCACAAAATCATCCATCTCCAACACATCCGAATTCGACAAGAATGCTACAGCATCCGTCTGGATCGGAATGGTTCCCGAAGGAAACTCTTCACGTAATTTTTCTTTGTCATTCTCGATTATAAAGACTTGAGTATCGGGGAAGGAGTCGCTCAATCGCTCCAAGGCAATTCGTCCAAAACGACCATAGCCTGCAATGACAAATTTCATTCAAATCGTTCCTTTAATTACTCTGGGTTTTCCCGAGAGATCTCGAAATATCCTGATTACCTCAAATCCAGCGGATACCAAAATCCTTCCGACAGCTTCTTCCTGTCCATCTCCAAATTCCAGCACTAGTGCGCCGGGGCGATTCAGAAAATTTTCGGCATTGGCAGTAAGTCGCCTAATGACATCGAGCCCGTCCGGACCTCCATCGAGAGCTCGCATGGGCTCGAAATTGCGAACGTCCGGATCGAGCCTAGGGATTATATTTGTAGGAACGTACGGCGGGTTCGAACATATGACATCGAAATAGCCCCCCCGTCGGATACTATCAAAAAGATCGGTGGCAATGAACTGCACGGCATTTTCCAGTTCGGCTTCTTTTGCATTCGCTTGCGCCACCAGAAGCACGGTAAAATCTGTATCAGTGGCTAGCACTTCCACTCGAGGATTGTCCTTAGCCAAGGCAATGGCCACAGCGCCCGAGCCGGTCCCAATTTCCAATACTTTTGGAGCGGGATTTTCTTTTATTTCCTGAAGAACAACTTCAACAAGAATTTCTGTTTCCGGCCGGGGAATGAGTATGCCGGGCTTGATTTGAAGAGATATGGACCAAAATTCCTTTTTGCCGGTAATCAAGGCCACAGGTTCCCGCAAACCTCTCCTTTTTACCAGTTCTCTGAACCGTGATCTTTCATCAGGCAACAGTGGTCTGTCGAGATTGAGATACAAATAGAGCCTGTCCACATCGAGACAATGAGCAAGCAAAATTTCCGCATCAAGTCTTGGAGTCTTGACTCCTTTACCGGCAAAGTATGTGGCAGTCCAATTCAGAATGGCCCCTATTGTCCATCGCTCCCTAGTTTTCAATTGTTCTTCCATTTTTATGGTTCCCGAACTCTGCCCGGGAATGCTTAACCTGACGGATCTACCTCCACAACCACAGACAAACGAAACTATTTTTTCCGGGCAGCCCCCCGAATTATGGGTTACCAGTTATAGCCTGGGAACCGGAAGACCCAACAAGGATCAGTAAAATGGCAGTCCTATCGAGTCAGCGCAGCGATTAAATACCTTCTTTCGTCATAATACTGATAGACTTGTGTACCGGCAAGTTGGTTAAAGGATCGACTTGACAAAGAACTTTGTCCGGGGATATTTTTTGGGTCCAACCGCAAGCTCCGGGGAGACATTTATGAACATTGTAGTCTTGGTAAAGCAGGTGCCAAACACGTCCGACGTACGGATTGACCCCAAGACAGGTAACCTGATTAGAGAAGGCATAGAAAGCGTAATTAATCCTGAGGATCGCCACGCCCTCGAAGCGGCTCTCAACGTCAAGGAACATGAAGAGGCCACGGTGATCGCACTCAGCATGGGCCCCCCCCAAGCTATCGAGGCTGTTTGTGAGTCCATTGCTACTGGAGCGGATCGAGGCATACTGCTCACAGACAGGGCCTTTGCCGGCGCCGACACGTGGGCAACATCAACCGCGCTCGGACTGGCCCTGCGCCGACTTGGACAAGTCGATCTGATTTTAGCGGGCAGGCAGGCGATAGATGGTGATACCGCTCAAATCGGGCCTCAGGTCGCGGAATTCTTGGGCATTCCTCAATTGACCTATGTGAGTCGACTGGAAGTGCAGCAAGGCAAGGTTGTTGCCGAGAGAACGCTGGAAGAAGCTTGCGAACGCGTAGAAGCACCGATGCCTGTGCTTGTGACCGTTCTGTCCTCCCTCAACGAACCACGTCACCCGACAGTAGCGGGAATTCTGCTCGCTGCCTCAGATCGCGCGCCCATCGAAATATGGAACGCCGCGGATATAGGCGCCAAAGCCCTAGATGTCGGGTTCATGGGTTCTTTGACTCAAGTAGTTAGAACTTTCACGCCGAAGCAAGCCCGCGATACTCGTTATCTGGAAGGCTCTCCGGTAACTATGGCCGAACAACTGATTCTAGCTTTGAGGGGAAAAGACGTACGACTCGGAGAATAGTATGGCCATTCGTATTGATTTAGATAAATGTAATTCGTGTGGAAAATGCTCCAGGTCCTGCCCATATCAGGCAATTATGCTTGAGGAGAAAGTTCCTAAATGGATCGAGGATCGCTGCACTTTATGCGGCGCGTGTATCGAGTCCTGTAAATTTGAAGCGCTGACCGGTGAAATCCCGACCCGCGAAACCCCGAACTTGAGCGACTATCAAGATGTGTGGGTTCTCGCGGAGAGACACGACGGAAAATTTCATCCATCTACGTACGAACTGCTTGGATGCGCCCGATCACTAGCCGATGAACTCGGTCAAAGGACCGCTGTAGCGGTGTTGGGATCAGACCCGCTAAATAACATTGAAAGTCTAATTCATCACGGAGCGGACCGATGCTTCTTAGTGGAGCATCAAAATTTGAGCTATTATCAAACGTGTACGTATGCTCATGTCCTTGCGGAACTGGTTCGACGACACAAACCTTCAATACTGCTGATTAGCGCAACGCATATCGGCCGTGATCTGGCCCCTCGACTTGCGAGAAGACTGGAATTGGGCCTAACCGCCGATTGCACCCGTCTAGCCATTGACCCGGAAGAGAAAATTTTGCTCCAGACCCGGCCTGCTTTCGGGGGAAATATTATGGCGACTATTGTAACCCGCTACTCCAGGCCACAAACAGCGACAGTTCGGCCCGGAATCATGACCGCCATGACCCCGGATACCACTCGATCAGGCGAAATAATTAAAGAAAACATCAGCATGACGGAATGCAAAGAATTCACAAAAGTTCTCGAGTGCGTGATGAATGAAGCTAGTGGAGTGGACCTGGGTACGGCCAGAATCATTGTAGCCGGTGGTCGCCCCATGTGCTCTGAGCAAGGCATAGCCGTTTTACGGGAATTTGCTGATACTGTGGGCGGGCAAATCGGGTGCACCAGGGTGGTTGTGGAGGAAGGTTTTTTGCCCGTACAGCATCAGGTCGGCCAGACAGGACGAACCGTGAGACCGGAGCTCTACTTTGCATGCGGGATTTCGGGAGCCATTCAACACAAGGCCGGAATGGAGGGATCACGTTACATTGTTGCCATCAACAAGAATCCGGATGCCCCGATCTTCGAAATCGCCGATTTTGCGCTAGTGGGAGACATGTTTGAAGTCCTGCCGGCCTTGACCCGTGCAGTAAAAGAGCAACATATAAAGCAATGAGCTGAAAGCCTTCAGGCTGGTCACAAAGAAAGACAATATTGCTTTTCGTTCCAAAATGATCGGCATCTAAGAGCTCCTCAAGCTCACAAATTCAGAGGAAGACTGTGAACTCTATTCCAAAACCCAAGCCCGAGGAGATGATCAGAAAAGCATTTGCCCGATTCACGGACGAGGAAATCATTCCAAAAGCCCGAGAAATGGACGAAGCCGAAAAGTTCCCCAGGTGGATGTTCGAAAAGCTGGCCAAAACGGGGGCGTTCGGAATTCGATATTCTCCGAAAGTGGGGGGAGCGGGTGGCAATACCACGCAATTTTGCGTCATGGTAGAGGAATTGGCTCGTGGTTCCATGAGTGTCGCGGCGTTTACCGCAATGCAGTGTCTTATGGGAACCAATTTCCTTTACGAGTACGGAACGCCAGATCAGCATGAGAGACTGCTCAAGCCTGCCCTGAGAGGAGAAAAAGTGGCCTCATTTGCACTTACTGAGGCCGATGCGGCCACTGATCTTGGCGGCGTAAAAACTATCGCCCGACCTGACGGCGACCATTGGGTGATCAACGGCTCGAAAACATGGATTACCAATGCCCCCGTGGCCGATTTTTTTACGGTGCTATGCCAAACTGATAAAAGCCAGGGTCTGAAAGGGATGAATTTTTTTCTCATCGAGAGAGGGACCCCTGGACTTTACGTATCAAAGAAATTCGACAAGCTTGGCACTCGGGCCACAGAGATTTCCGAACTTGCATTCACCGATGTGCGCGTCCCCTTCGAGAACCGACTTGGCAAAGAGGGCCAAGGAGTGGGGAATCTGATGCGAATTTTGGCCGTGATCCGAGTGATGACAGCCGCACTATCTCTAGGACTGGCGCGCGCCGCGTTCGAACATTCCAAACGTTATGCGATGGAGCGTACTCAATTTGGCAAACAAATTGGCGGCTTTCAATTAGTCCAGCAGAAAATCGCGAATATGGCGACGGACATATGGGCGTCAAATCTTATGGTCTACAAGGCCGCTGCAATGATCGACAATAGAGAACGGGCTTTGAAAGAAGCTTCTATGGCCAAATATTTTGTTTCCGAGGTGGCTTGCAGGGCCGCGGACGAGGCCACTCGCATTTTCGGTGCTTATAGCTATTCCATGGAGTATGAAGTGCAGCGTTTTTACAGAGACTGCCGTTTTCTACTTTTCGGCGGGGGCACCTCGGAAATACTCCAAACCATAATTTCGAGGGAGTGCGGAGTTTTTTGAGCTCCGGCTAATCAAACTGGGCACTGCACAATTATTCTTTTGAACTCATATCAGCATCCAGGAATTTCTGTAAAGCCTCTTTGATTTGTTCAATCGGCACCATGGTGGCTTTCCGGGATGTGGTAATCACTTTGCCCCGTAGCAATCCATATTCTACCGTCTGTGGATAATGAAATTTGCGTTTCGAGAGCCTTTTCTTGTTCATCCACTGCGCCTGGTGAATCGGCAAATAAAAAGAAAATCTGAACGGTTCCAATATAATATGAAAATGATAGAGATCGAAATAGCCTTCCTCAAATTCCACTTTGCATTTTGGCGTGAGGTACATCCTCAAGTGGTGCTTGTTTGAGCCGGTCTCTGTTTCCCATTTCTTCTCCGCTTCCGGAGTTAAATGATAAATTTCTCTATCCCCTCGCCGCACATAATTGACAATCAAGCAATTATTCCCGCTGGCGAAAATTTTTTCCAAAGCTTTGTGCTTGAGCGGGAACAGCTCTGCGGCTGTCTTAGTTTCATGAACTAAGAAGCACAGAAAATAGCAGGCCCTGGCGATTTCCTTGCCTGGCGATGGCATTCGATCTATTTCCGCAAGCATCTCTTCATGCAGGCGAACCTTTTCAGGAACTACTGTTTTGACTTCTTTAGGCTTTCGTTGCTTTGGAGGCGGCGCCTGTAGCGGACCAAATCTAAATCCCCGACTCTGCCGGAGAAATGGTTTCAATCCTTTCTCTTCTCTTTTATAAACAATAATCGGATCCCTTCTGGGAGGCTTTTTGGCCATTAGTATCTCCTTGACCTGATGCGCGTTTGCCCCGTTCACACTCGAATCATTATGACCACCCACCTGCGGATTAGATCGATATCTGCTTTCGGATTGCCGTAGAACCGGACAATTGAATAGGGGTTTATTGCGACTCCCCATTTACAATTATACCGGGAGTGAATGGTAATGCAACGAACTCCGCGCGTCGCGGGGTCCCTGTCCACTTGAATCGGTTTATTATTTAGTCGGGCATTCGTCAGGTCGATTTCCAAGCGGCACACCTTCAGAATCGGCAATCACAATTCACCGCCCCTGAAATGCGCGTCAAGCTCTCATAACCTCTAAACGTTTCATGCAAAGGAATCAAGAGAAATCGTATGTGTCGGCTAACCGTAGCTCGCCTAATGAAGTTGAATGTGAACTACTCTAACATGATCACGCACCGGGATCGATGTTAAGACTCCCGGAGACTCTATTCAAGTTGCACGTAATGCTTATTCAAGGGTATAAAGATATATTGATCAGGAGGCAGGTATGGGAATAATCGAGCAAGCTTTGAGCGAAAACAGAACCACCTTGTCAGAATATGAATCGAAGAAGCTCCTTGCGACGTACGGAATACCCGTGTCACGGGAAGTCCTCGTTCTAAATCGCGCGGAGCTGATCCCGGCGTTGAAACAGATCGGTTACCCGATGGTCTTGAAAGGGTGCTCACCCCAGATCAGTCATAAAACCGAACAAGGTGTCGTTCGCCTTGACGTCAGAAGCGAAGAAGAAGCATTGATTGCCTATGATGAAATCAGTTCATCAATCGGCAATGGAGCGGGTGTCCTGGTCCAGGAAATGGTAAAGGGGCAACGGGAACTGATGGCAGGGTTAACGCGGGATCCTCAATTCGGCCCATGTGTGATGTTCGGTCTCGGCGGTATCTTCACCGAAATCCTTAAAGATGTTTCATTTCGACTTGCTCCGCTGGAAGAAAAAGATGCCCTGGATATGATGGAAGAAATAAAGGGTCACAGAATTCTCGACGCTATACGGGGTATGGAACAGGTGAACAGAGGGACAGTGGCCGGAATTCTGATCGCGTTAGGAGCTGTCGGAGTAGAGAATGAGCGCATTAAAGAGATTGATGTTAATCCATTAATAATCCGTAAGGGTGAACCGATCGCTGTGGATGCCCTGGTGGTGCTGGAGTAAAGAGGCATCTTTCCAGTCTCTGCTGGATTATATCGTTGGTGGCGCTAGATTCCAGCTTACTAAATCGTGATTTCCCAACCGGCAGATGGAATGCCTTCCTTGCGTCCCATGATTTTGGTTGCCATCTTGGCCATGTCCATAGCCAAAACCGTGACCTATGGCACCAACGCGATCGCTTCAATTTCGACCAGTGCGCCGAGAGGCAATTTCGCAACCTGGATGGTTGATCTAGCTGGTGGATTTTCGCCGAAAAATGAGGCGTATACCTCGTTGACCCGAAGAAAATCCCCCATATCGAAAAGAAAAATCGTCGTTTTGACGACATGGTCCATTCCGCTGCCGGCAGCTTCAAGAATTTTACTCAAATTTGTCAAAACCGTGTGTGTCTGTTGTTTAATGTCGCCCTCGATCTGCTTATTTTGCTGATTGAGCGCCACTTGACCTGAGACAAAAATCAGATTACCCGATTTAATGCCCTGAGAATAAGGACCAATCGGAATCGGGGCTTCCGGAGTAAATACTGCTTCTTTCATAGTCGAGCCTCCGTAAGCGTAAGGTTTCCTTGTCCCACCGGTAATATCTACTTATACAATTTCCGGATGATTGATAGGGGTAGGAACAGCCGGTTGCCCGGCCGCTCCCCCCTCCGAACCGTACGTGCGGATCTCCCGCATACGGCTCTCCAGTCGGTGGTTCACCCCATAAGGGGACTGACTAACCATACAGAGGAT